>REBZ01000160.1 GCA_007692495.1 Alkalicoccus sp. | reverse complement strand
CACCGATAAAAATCGGTAAATAAAGCCTCCGTCCTTTTATATTCAGGGCGGAGGCTTTTAAGGTGTTGAAAAAAACTTTCAGCATAGAAAAGATGGTTTTCGACTGCAGGAACGCTTTCCGTAGGGAGACTTCCCCTGCGGCTGTAGTAATCAATGAAGAAGCTGCTTCCTTCCATAAAGCTGTTTTCAAGTTAGGTGTTGAGGGCTGGAGAAACTCCACTCCAACCCGGCAGGCTTGCTGTGGAGGAGATCTCCAGTTTCCTCGGCCTCTCGTCCTGCGGGACCTTTCGACCTCCTTCTTCCACAGGCGTACGCCGGCTTCCGCTTCATTTCCTCTGCTATCCAGTAAAAGCCGTCTGCTTCTATGAATGAAGTTTTCTGCCTAAAAACAAGTCCAAATGGGCTTTTTCGAGACACCTGCGTAAAAAATCTGGAAGATCCTCCCGGATACGGGAGACCACCGTAAGCCTTAGCTGCAGAAGCCTCCTATCAACACAGAGCTTTAAAAGAGCCATTTATACAAATTTTCGCCTTATAAAGGGCTGAAAATAATATTCTATATCGGTGAATTTTAAACCATCCTCTTTGTTAGAAGAAAAAAGAAACGACGTCGTATATTACCGGTAGCTGCAGAAGAAATGGGGGACTCCGGAGCGATCAAGGACGAGTCGAAGATCCATTCCAACCGACCAAAGGAGGATGGAATTAGCTGAGGCCGGCCCGCTCGGAAAGCTCCCCATGGAAACGAAAGCGCTCCTATTTATTTTCAAGGTATTCTATAAAACAGTAATTCGGAAGATGAAAGCAGGGACCGTTCCTATACACAAAAACACCTTATTATCCGCCCAAAAGCCTCCGTCCTTTTATATTCAGGGCGGAGGCTTTTCAGTTGTTCTTTTATATGTTTTACGGGCGCTCGTTACTGTTATCAAAAGAAAATTTCCTTTTCAGCGTCTTTCTAAAGGCTGCTTACTTTTCTTCTGTCAGGCCTTTACGCTGCATCGTGCCCCATGTGTGCTTCTTTTTGAAGGCGGCGATAATTCCGAGAAATTGGGCCCATACCATAAAAGGCCGGTACCAGAATGTTTCACTCAGCGCCCATAAATAAAGAATAATGATGCTGCGGAGCTCTTCGTACTTATGATAGGTCCACTCCTCCAGCAGCACGGCCAGCGCGGAAAGAAGAGAGCCGTAAAGAATCGTTACAACGATCATAAGACCTGTAATATGTGCATCTACCAGTCCGAAGAAAAGTCCGGCAATGATCAGAACATAGCCGACCAGCTCAAGCACGCAGCTGAGCAGTTCCACGAGAAGGTAATACGGCATCGAAAAAGTTCCGACCCCTTTATACTTCGGGTTGAGCATCATCCGCCTGTGCTTCCAGAGCGTTTCGGCAAGGCCCCTCTGCCAGCGGACCCGCTGCGATTTCAGCGAGCGTATATCCGACGGGGCTTCGGTCCAGCAGACAGGATCCTGAATATATTCTATCCGCTGGGAAGACTTTTCCTCCTTCAGCATCCGGTGCAGCCTGACGATAAGCTCCATATCTTCTCCTACAGTGTTCGTATCAAAACCTCCGGCACGTATAACGCGGCTTTTTTCAAAAACCCCGAACGCCCCGGAAATAATCAGCAGCAGATTCATGCGGCTCAACCCAAGCCGCCCGATCAGAAACGCACGGAAATATTCTATAATCTGCATGATCGCAATCGGCTGACGGGGCAAAGAAATTTTTTCGACGATACTTTTCCTTACAACCGACCCATTCGCAATTCGTACCGTCCCGCCTGTAGCTGTGACTCCGCCATTGGAGTCGATAATCGGCTTCATCGTTTTCAGAAGCGCATCTTTTTCCAGAATGGAATCCCCGTCAATCGCCGCAAAATAAGGATACTTGGAGACATTGATGCCAGCGTTAAGAGCGTCTGCTTTGCCGCCGTTTTCCTTTTCGATAAGAATAATTTCCGGATGTTCCCTGGAGCGGTACACAGCTGTAACCGGCGCCGTAGGAAAGTGTTTCCTTACAGGCATCGTCACCTGATACATACTGAATTCCTCAATCATCCGTTCACTCGTTTTGTCTTTGGATCCGTCATTAATGACCAGCACTTCAAACTGCGGGTAGTCCAGACCGAGCAGGGAATGCACAGTAGTTGTTACGCCGAGCTCTTCATTATAGGCAGGCACCAGCACGGAAACCGGGTACGTATCCGGACTGTGCAGCAGATCTTCAATTGGTTCCCGGCGGTGCAGTTTATGCTCCCGGCGGATTTTTGGCGTTGCAATAAAAAACAGGATAAGGTAAATAAGCCCGATTGCCACCATATAAAAAATCACGGCATAGGCAAGAAAGTTTAATAAGCTGTTCAGGTTACCCATCATGCGCACTCACCTCCCCGCGTGTCGTCAGCATTTTGGCAGCCATGTCCCGCGCATACCGGTCTTTATGGTTCTGCCGGGACTCCTCAAGAAGCTCCGGACCGTCTGAAAAAGACAGCAGTGCTTCGGCAGCAGCAGACCGGACCCACCACGCTGAATCGCCGAGAAGGTGAAGAAGGCTTTCCTTCCACTGAGTACCGGATACAGCAGCCGCTGTCTTGCAGGCATACATCCGCTCTTCCCAGAATTCAGATTGAAAAAAAGGCTCAATAAGCTCCGGCTGTTTGACCTGCTTATAAAAACAGAGGCTTTTTAGTGCTTTGAGACGAATTTCCAGCTCTTCGTGCTTAAGAGCTTTTTCTACGTAAGGAAGAAATACCTCCTCCCCTCGTTCACCAACGTGAACTAAAAATGCCTGCAGAAGAAGAAGATCCTGCCTTCCTGTCCGGTAGTACAGAAGCGTAAGCTTCTCACGGTTCAGTCTCCGCATGACTTCTTTTATGAAAGTAACACTTTTATTTTTCTCATCAAAAAGACTTTCCACTGCCTGCAGGTGGGAGAAACTGGCGAGTACACGCATCGCCTGACGGTATTCTTCCCCGTTTTTAATTCCGTGGCGTACCCGTGCTGCAAGAGTATCGCCCATATCATCCAGCAGGAATTCCTCCATAAAGTACATAGCGTTCATCCTGTCCGCCCAATCCCCTCCGGAAAGCATCTTTTCATACTGCGGCTGGAGTTCTTTGACGGCGAGCTGTCTGATACGCTCTGCTTCGATCATGCCCTTCGTTTCACTGCGTATTTTGGAAAGTACTTTTTCCAGCATTTCTCTACGCAGGTGGGGATTTTTAGGAAGACCTTTGACTTCCTCCACGCTGCCCGATACGTATTCTTTAATTACAGGCATCAATTTAGTGAAGCTGTGTTCCACTTTTTCTTCAAAACGCAGACTCTGATACTTCCCGATAAGCAGGACCCCGAGCAGGGTAAGCTGCAGAACCAGGAATATGCCAATAAGCCACCATGCCCAGACCATTTAATGAAACACCCTCTCTAAAACATTCTTTTTGACTTTTTAGTACGAACTACTTAAATATATTCAGGGGCAGGTAAGCTGATACGAGATAATGCGGCATATCAACAGCTTCGCTGATTTTCAAATCAACGGCCACGCTGCACAGTGCGTATGCCTCCACATCGGACAACTTATATTTCATCGTCAGATGCTCGATCATGTAGCTGACAGCTTTTTTGGAAGCAGTCAGAAGATCCGTACCAAATCCGGTTGTTACAAAATGGCCTCTGCCGGGCGGCCCTGCCTGAAGCGGTCCCGGTGTTTCAAACTGCGGCTCTTTTATTTGTTTCCCTTTGTGAAGCTTGAAACTTAAATCAATATCCATCGGTGCTTCGATGGCCGTACCGCATACTTCCCCGTCCCCCTGGGCTGCGTGGGTGTCGCCTACAGAAAACAGGGCTCCTTCCACCCAGACCGGAAGATACAGCTTCGTTCCTTTCGTCAGGTGACGGATATCCATGTTGCCACCGTTATGACGCGGCGGCACGAGGCTGTGCGGTCCTTCTTCAGGAAGAGCGGTGCCAATCGTTCCCGGAAACGGCGCAATCGGTACTTCGATGCCATCCGTAAACTGCGCTCTGCCGCCGGAAAGATCCCACGTCTTTAAATACGGATCCGGAAAATCACTGCTTAACAGTCCGAAGCCCGGGATAACAGCTGTCCATCCCCAGCTCTGCGGTCCAAACCCGGCGATTTCCACTTCGAGCGTATCTCCCGGCTCGGCTCCTTTAACAAAAACCGGTCCATTCACCGGATTGACACGGTCGAAATCCAGACGGGCCACATCCTCCGCCGTGGATGACGGATTCAGCTGTCCTGCCGATGAATCGGTCACTTCAAAACGAAGCCGGCTCCCGGGGTCAATTTCGTGTACGGGCCGGATTGATTTGTCCCATGCAAAATGGTGGTGATGTCTGTGGATAGTATGCTGCATAATGATTGCCCTCCCTGTAAGTAGAACATTTTTGTTCAGCTTTGATAGCATTCCATGCTGATGCGCAGAATACCCCTGGCTAAGCAGTCACCCGCTGCTTCCTTGCCAGATGAATTAAAAAATTTCCCATGGTGGACACGACGAGTCAGTTATATACTTATTTCCTTTATCTTACCATATAATACACTGAATTAAGCGGCATGTCTCATCTGGAAGCCGTTTCTATTCGTTGTTTCGTCTCTTATAAGCGAAGCGTCCTTTTTTTCATGGGGGAGGGGCAGACACGCACCTTTACAGCAGTGCAGTGCTTTAACAAAACTTTACCATAAGATATACTGTCCCCTTTTTCCCATCATTATACAGAATAATCCGTCTGAGAAAACGCATACATTATTTTAATACGCCTTTTTCCTTCCTTACGGTTGTTTTAAGTAACAAAGCCCTCTATAATGTCCTTTATACAAATACATTTGTTCTTTTAATATAGACATGAATTCAGGAGTGATTGCGGCATGGCACAAGTAATGAATATTGGTCTTCTCGGATTTGGAACAGTCGGCACTGGAGTGCTCGAAATCGTCGAACAGCACCAGGATAAGCTGGCCCACCAGATCGGTGCAAACGTAAAAGTTAAAAAAATACTCGTAAACGATCTGGAGAAAGAACGCGGCATTCACGTCCAGCCGGAGCAGCTGACGACTAACGTGGAAGATATTATTCACGATGAGGATATTGATGTTGTCATTGAAGTTATGGGAGGAATTGAAGAAGCGAGGCGCTGTATGAAGCTGGCGCTCGAAAACGGCAAGCACGTTGTAACAGCGAACAAGGACGTTATGGCACTTTACGGAAGTGAACTGCTTCAGACGGCGAACGAAAAGCACTGCGATCTTTTTTATGAAGCAAGCGTTGCCGGGGGCATTCCCATTCTGCGGACAATCGTTGAAGGTCTCGCGTCCGACCGGATTACAAAAATCATGGGTATCGTCAACGGAACGACAAACTATATTCTGACGAAAATGACGAAGGAAGGCCGCCTGTACGAAGACGTACTGAAAGAAGCCCAGGCTCTAGGCTACGCGGAAGCCGACCCGACAGCGGACGTCGGCGGCCTCGATGCGGCCCGTAAAATTGCTATTCTCGGGACACTTGGATTTTCTATGAATCTGGATCTCCACGATGTTTCCGTTGAAGGAATCACGGAAGTAACGAGCCAGGATCTTGCGTACAGCAAACAGCTCGGATATACAATGAAGCTTGTCGGCATCGCCAACAGGCAGGATGATAAAGTCGAAGTCAGTGTCCAGCCGACACTCGTCCCGCATGAACACCCGCTCGCTTCCGTGGATAACGAATTCAACGCCGTGTATGTGTACGGTGAAGCTGTAGGTGAAACGATGTTCTACGGTCCGGGTGCCGGAAAACTGCCTACCGCGACGGCAGTTGTTTCCGATCTTGTTGAAGTGCTCAAAAACAAGCGTCTCGGCGTCAACGGCAATTCCGCTGTCATCCCGCAGTACGATAAGCAGCTGAAAAAGCCGGACGAAATCCGTTCCAAATATTTTATGCGTATTCATGCAAAAGACTTGCCGGGAACGTTCGCTTCCTTAACAGCGCTTTTCCATAGAAACAACATCAGCCTGGAAAAAATCCTTCAGGTGCCTTTAAACGAAGGCAAGCTGGCTGAAATTATTATCGTAACCCATGAAGTAACAAAAGCCGATTACGACCGGGTAAGAAAAGAGCTCGATAACGAAGACGTTGTAATCGAAGTAAAAAGCAGCTACCGTGCGGAAGGAGAAATGAACTAATGCTATGGCGAGGACTTCTTGAAGAATATAAACCGTACCTTCCGGTGACAGATAAAACACCGATTCTCTCTCTGCAGGAAGGAAACACTCCCCTTCTTCCTCTCCGCCATCTGTCGGAAAAACTCGGAGTCGAACTGTTTGTAAAATACGACGGAGCCAATCCGACCGGCTCTTTTAAAGACCGCGGGATGGTCATGGCCGTAGCCAAGGCGAAGGAATCCGGAAGCGAAGCCGTTATGTGTGCTTCCACCGGAAATACTTCTGCAGCAGCGGCAGCATATGCCGCACAGGCAAAAATGCGCTGTATGATCGTTATTCCGGAAGGCAAGATTGCTATGGGCAAACTTGC
>REBZ01000058.1 GCA_007692495.1 Alkalicoccus sp. | reverse complement strand
ATCATAACAGACTGAATAAAAAACAGGAAAGAAAGACACACGTGTTACACAAAATCCCACATACTCCACCGGGCATATAGGCCTATCGCTTCAGTATAAATATTGTTTATTTCGTAACCCCCAGGTACATCCGGGGAAATTCCCGCCCCTTGTCTTCAGAGTTTTCACCCGGTATGACCGGAATTCGCTCCCGACGATCACTGGAGATACTTTTCCGGATCGACGGCCGTTTCTCCACCGCGGTAGCCGCCCGGGTGCACTTCAAAATGCAGATGCACGCCTGTTGAAAGACCGGTAGTGCCCATGACTGCAATAATTTCCCCACGCTCCACATAATCCCCTTCTTTTACGTGCATCGAAGCAAGGTGGCCGTAAAGAGTGGCGTACGTTTTTCCTTCGATCGTATGGGCAAGGAGAATGGCGTTCCCCAGCCCGTTCCGCCATTCAGATGCTGTTACAGTTCCTGATTCCGCAGCATAAATGTTCGTTCCCCCATCCCTTCCAAAATCCGTTCCATTATGGGCCCGTACTTCCCCGGTAATTGGATGGACTCTTGAAGGGTTAAAAGGAGACGTAATCCTCCCGTCTGCCGGACGGTGAAAAATCACGCTTCCCGCCGGTTCAGAAACGTCCGGAGCCTCCGTTTCTTTTTCAGCGCCTTCTTCTTTCTTAAACTTTTCCTGCTCCTCCGGTCTGGAACTGCTTTTTTCTTTGTGCGGCACAGTTCTTTTCCATCCCATAACTATATTCATTTCTTCTAAGTCTTCTATTTTTTCTATACTCTCTTCTACTATGAATTCTGTTTCCGGCTGAGCGGAGTTTTTTTGTACAGGTAAATCCGGCTCTGTCTTCTGTTCATTTACAGTCGAATCCACAATTCGCACTTCTTCTGCTTCCTTCTCTGAGGAAGTGTCTTCGGTTTCTTCTTCACTCGGCACGGGCTTTTCTTCTATCTGTTTTTCCGAAGAATAAAGGGTATGGAGGTATATTTCTTTTTCTTCCATTTCTTTTTTAAGCTTCGCTTCCGTTTTTTCCATTTTTTCCTTTTCTTCTGTCAGCCCGTTTTTTATCTCCAGTATCTTTTCTATTTTCTCCCTGCTTTTTTCTGCTTCCAACGAAAATTTTTGAAGCTCTTTCTGGTCCAGAGAAAGCAGTGTTCGTATGTAATAAAACTCATTCAGAGATTTCTCGTTATTTTGTACTGGAAAAACCTTCTCCATATACTGATTTTCCACATGATTTTTGTATGTGGTTTTCAGCCTTTCCTCCACCTGCTCCTCGTAAAATTTCTGCGTTTGTGCCGCTTCTTTCATTTTTTCAGCGGCTTCTTTCAAAGCGCTTTCCGCATTTTCCACCTCTGTTTTCTGGAGAGCTGATTTCGCGGACAAGGCAATGATTTTTTCGTCCATTTGCTTTATGTGATGTTCGACAGTATCTATCTCTTTTGTAAAACCGGAAAGCTCAATGCTTTTTTCTTCTTTTGTTTCTTCCGAATAAATTTGTTCCGGAAAAACAAAAAAGATCCCTCCCATTATTAGAAAAAATAACTTTTTCATTATCTGTCCTCCTGTTTTTTCCGGAAGCCGGTCAAGTTCTTGAGAGCCGAAGGACAGCCGCCAGACTTCCACCGCCTCCTGCCGCTGTTCCTGCAATCATAAGTATACCGGCCGTTCCCCAGAAAGAATCCGGAGGAAGCACCGCGGCCTCTGACAGTACATACAACTTTTCATACATATAATGCACGCAAGCTGCAGCTGTCAGCCCCCCGCCTGCTCCAAGGAAAATACCCTCCATCAAATAAGGTCTCCGGATAAAAGCTGGAGAGGCTCCGAGCATATACATAACATGAATCTCCCTTTTCCTCACTGTAAAGCCTGTGCTGATGACAACTCCTGTTAAAAACAGAGTTCCAGCTCCAAAGCCGGCAGCTGCTGCTCCTCCCCATGTACGGACAGCCTCGGTTATGCCGGAAAATTTTTCGTAATAATCCCCATTGTCGTAAACTGCTTCAACTTCTTTATACCTTTCAAGTACCTGCACCGATTTTTTCATGGTCTGCAGCGTTTCTGGATAAATAACAATGACATCATTCAGCGGATTATCTGTGCGGAGTGTTTCCAGGTACTCTTCTTTTTCGTAAAAAGCAAGCATATCTTTGAGTCCCTGCTCTTTCGTTATAACACGCACCGGACTCTGCAGATCTTTTTCGAGCATCTGCGCCATATTTTCCGGGTCCGTTCCTTCTTTCAAAAACACTTTAACGTCAATATTTTTCTCCACTGCAGCTGTTACGTAGTGGAGATTTTGAAAAGCAAGAGACAGCAGACCGAATAAAATTAATAACAGAGCAGCAGCAACAGCGGCTGCAGCACTTCTTCCCGGCTGCTTCATAATGCTTCCGGCAGCTTCACGCATGCAGCGGATCATATTCAGTCCTCCTTCTCCCCGTATCCAGTGCCACCCGTCCTTTTTTCAGTTCAATGATCCGATTTCCTGCTGCCACCGGGCGGTGGGCCGTCATTAACACTGTCGTTCCTTCCGCGTGAAGACGATGAAGCAGCTGCATAATTTCTTCGGCTCCCCGGTCGTCGAGTCCGGCGGCTGGTTCATCTGCAAGGAGCAGACGGGGTTTGTTTACGATGGCCCGTGCTGCGGCTGCCCGCTGCTGTTCGTCACCGGAAAGTTCTCCAGGAAGACAGTGTCCCTTATGCTGAAGACCAGTCAGCTCGAGTACCCTCCGCACTCTGCCTTCCGCCTCTTTTTTACCAATACCGGCTGCTTCCAGCACATATCCCGCATTTGCGGCAACGGTTTTTCCCGGGAGGAGCCGGCGGTCCTGAAAAATGATTCCGGTTTCCCTCCGGTATAATGCAAGCCCCCGTGCTGAAAGGCTGCCCAAATCCCTCCCCAAACAGCAAACTGTTCCCGCACAGGCTTTTTGCTCTCCTGTCAGCAGCTTTAGAAACGTGGTTTTTCCCGCTCCCGCCTTTCCAGTTACGCAAACAAATTCTCCTTTATTTATTTTTAAAGAAAGCACTATATCTCTTTCTCCATGCGTATACCGATGCTCTACTCCGCTTAAATTAATCATTTATTTTCCCCTTTCGTTATTGAATATAAAGCTGCCTTGAAAATAAAGCAGCTATGTAATGACCGGCCGGCTTCAGCTGATTTCTTCCGCCCGGCCTTTACCTCCCCGGAGTCCCCCTGTCGACTGCAGCTTACGGTAAAAAACAAAGCAGGATCTTCCGTCCAACCAGGCTTCGTTCTTCCTGTTCAGGCAGGAGGTTCCATTACGATAAAAGGGCATTTTCACCCATCATGGCGCAGTGATCCTGCATAAGTGTCTCTGTTAAAGTCCAGAGTTGATACATGCAGAAAACTTCGCTTCCGCTCTGCGGGATCTTCCAATCTCCTTCTTCCACGGGCCGGTTTCCACTACGTTTTTCTTCCATGAAAGAGACGTACTTCTGTTTTTATGAACAATATTCTTCATTCAGTAAAAAGCCGCAGGCAATCCAATAACAACACGGAGCTATAACAGAGACAAACATAAAAAAGCCCCTTTCTTTACATCTGCAGTGTAAAAAAAGGAGCTCGCATCTCATATGTGTTTCCAACATTCAGTGAAATATGAAATTAGTTTTGGTCAACAACCCATGCCGCTACGTCTTCTGCATCGTCACCTTCTACAAGGTCTTCCGGCATGCTTCCAGGTCCTTCTTGAATAGATGCTACAACTTCATCATGGGAATAACCTTCCAGAGCCGGGCCTGTGCCGCCTTCAAGATCTCCACCGTGACATGACGCACACTGTCCTTCATAGAGTTCTTCCCCATTGGCAAGATCATACTCACCATTGTTGTCCGCGGCCTCATTGTTTGCGCCGTTGTCAGCTCCGTTGTTTCCTGCCGGATCTTCCGCGTTGTTATTGTCGCCACCGCAGGCAGCGAGTAGAAGAGCGGTACCAAATAGTCCTGCTGCAATCTTCTTCATGTTTATTCCTCCTTTTCTCAATTTAATACTGTGGCAGAAAGTCGAAACTCCCGCTATTCCATTATAACCTATTTACTTCCTTTTGAAACCTTCTCCAAGAACTTCCGATGCATCCGTAACAATAACAAACGCTTCGGCATCAATAGTTTTGACTAATTGTTTCAATTTTGTTACTTCATTTCTTCCTACAACACAAAGAAGCACCGGTCGGTCATGGTTCGTATATCCACCGTATCCAGCAAGTTTTGTAACCCCACGGTCCACCTGGGTAAGCAGGCCCTGCTTCACTTCTTCCTCATATTCCGAAATAATCAGCACCATTTTCGAATATCCGGCACCGACCTGTACAACATCAATCGTTTTTCCGGTAATAAAAAGAGCAAGCAGCGCGTAAAGGGCGAATTCAAATCCGAATACTACGGCGGACGAGGTCACTACCAGCCCGTCAATAATAAAAATAGATCCGCCGAGCGTGATCCCTGTATATTTTGTGATGATCTGAGCGGCTAGATCGGTCCCGCCTGTGGAAGAATACGAACGGAAAACAATTCCCAGGCCCAGCCCGACTCCGACTCCACCCATAATTGAAGCAAGCAGCGGATCCTGTGTCGCCGGTTCCCAATGTCTCGTTAAAAAGACAACATACGGAAGAAACAGTGTTCCGGCAAGTGTTTTTGCTCCATAAAGCAGACTCCCGGTTAAACTGCCGCCGAGCAGGACAACTCCTGCGATAAATAACGGAATGTTAAAAGCCCACTGTGTAAATGCAGGTTCAAATCCGAACAGCTCCACAAATAGAGTAGAGATACCCGCGACCCCTCCGGAGGCAATCTGATTCGGCAGAAGAAAAAGGTTAAATGCAACAGCTACTATAGCTGATCCGACAAGAACGTGTGCGAATTCAAACAGCGTCCGTTGAAAAGGTGTAGTCAGTTTCGCCGTTTCCCGGCGTTTCAATTTTTTCATCATGCCGATGTTCCCCCTGTTCCTGAAAATCCTTTCGTAGTATACCACCGGGGTATCCCCTTGTAAACGCAGTTCCACTAACGCTTTAATGCAGGAAATCAACCTCGGCAGAAAGGCTTCGCGTCGTCAATTCATCGATGGAAACAAAAAAACTGTCCCCCGCCGATTGAATCGGACCGGGGGACAGGTTCATTTGGTTTACGGAAATTCCGGCTCTGCTGCAGTTCTTCTCTGCGGCTGGACCGGCTTAAAGCGGAGTTTTTTCTTATAATAAACAAAACACTTACCATAGTGTTTTTAAAAATGTCCACCTTAAAAGTAAAACATAGATAAAAGGAATGTCTTTTGAAGTTTCCACCGGGGTAATCGTCTGCCTTCGTTTTCATGGAGAAGCTTTCCAGGGGGGCCATGTCCACTGCAGCTCCCGGTAAACATACGAAGTCATTTCTGCCTTCTAATCAAAAAAAGAAGCAGGAGGTTTGAAATCATTCGCTCAACGATTTAAAAGGGTATGTTCCTTCTTTACAGGCTTTCTTCCGCTTAGCGGCGGAGGCCTTTCCGCGGGGCTCGTCTTCAGCTATTTCTGCCGGGAAAACCTCTGAAAGATGCAGCCTCATTATAGAAGCCGCCTGCAGAAGCCGGAGATGGCGAGGGGGCGATCAAGGACGAGGCGAAGATTCAGTTCTTCCAACCTGTGGGCGGAAGAAATTAGCTGATCCCGGCCCGCCCGGAAAGCGTCCCGTAAGGCGGAAGCAGGAAACCGTATATCTGTACACGAAAAACTCCTTATCAACAGCCTGACCAACGAAAGTACATCTTTTTCCCAAGTCCACGTAAAAACCTCGAGCTTTCCTCCAGCATAAAAGTAATAAGAAACCATTACAGAGTGGAATATTAATCAATCTGCGAACGGAGGTATCCGTCGATAAACTGCGTCAGGTCTCCATCCATTACCGCCTGGGTATTCCCTGTTTCTACGTTTGTCCGGTGGTCTTTCACCATATTATAGGGATGAAATACATAGGAGCGGATCTGGCTTCCCCAGCCGATTTCCGACTGCTCGCCGCGAGCTGCCTCCGCTTCCTGACGCTTACGGTCCATTTCCTGCTGATAAAGCTTGGCCCGGAGCATGTTCATAGCTCTTTCCCTGTTTTTGATCTGGGAGCGCTCCGATTGACAGCTTACTACTGTGTTCGTAGGAATGTGTGTCATCCGCACAGCGGAATCGGTCGTATTTACATGCTGGCCGCCGGCACCGCTGGAGCGGAACGTATCTACACGTATGTCTTCCGGTGACAGATCAATTTCGACCGTATCATCAAGCTCCGGCATGACATCACATGAAGCGAAGGACGTATGGCGTCGTCCGGAAGAATCAAACGGCGAGATCCTTACGAGACGGTGGACGCCCTTTTCAGCTTTTAGATAACCGAAAGCATTGCGGCCTTTGATCAGCAGACTGACGCTTTTAATTCCCGCTTCATCTCCTGGAAGATAATCCAGCGTCTCCACCTGAAATCCCTGTCCCTCAGCCCAGCGTGTATACATGCGGAGCAGCATGGAGGCCCAGTCCTGAGACTCCGTTCCACCGGCTCCGGGATGCAGCTCGAGCATGGCATTATTAGCATCGTAAGGCTCACTCAGCAGAAGCTGCAGTTCAAACTTGTCGAGCTGCTTCACCGTATTATGAATTCCTGTTTCGAGTTCATTTCTCAGATCTTCTGCGTCTTCCTCTTTAACAAGTTCGTAGGAGACTTCCAGATCTTCGATACTCGATTCGATTGAACGGTATTCGTCTGTCATTGCCTTCAGTGCATTGTTTTCACTAATGACTTTCTGTGCTTCTTCCTGGTTTTCCCAAAAGGAAGGATCGGCCATCCGCTCCTCCAATTCAGCGATCCGGGTCTCTTTTTCTTCTAAGTCAAAGAGACCCCCTGTAGTCAGCTAACGTATCAGCCATATTTTGAAGCTTCTGTCTAATTTCTGCCATTTCCATCATCGATCACCTCATAAAAAAATTAGCTGCTTTCCGAGCCGGAAAAGTAACCATTTCTCCGGCCCGGGAAAGCTACGCTTCCTGTCTTCCGTGACAGTTTTTATACTTTTTCCCGGAACCGCATGGACAAGGATCGTTTCGTCCTGCTGTTTCTCCTTTTACGTACGGCTCCGCTTTGTCTTTCGATTCTTCTGCCTGCTGCTGTGCCCCGGCACTGCGGTGTACTGCTTTTCCTTCCGCGACCTGCTGGCGCTTCATGTTCGTTTCGATCTGTGCTTTCATAATATAACGCGCTACTTCTTCCTCAATCGAAGCCACCATTGTCTGGAACATTTCATAGCCTTCGAATTTGTACTCACGCAGTGGATCATTCTGAGCATAGGCCCGGAGATTTATTCCCTGACGAAGCTGATCCATCTGGTCAATATGGGCTGTCCATTTCGTATCGACTGTGCGCAGAAGAATAACTCTTTCGAATTCGCGCATCTGCTCCGGTGTAAACTCCTGTTCACGCTTGTTGTAATCCTCAAGTACTTTTTCCATAATTGTTTCAATCATTTCTTCCGGATCCAGGCCTTTGAGTTCTTTTTCTTCCAGATGCTGCTCGGCAAGTACTGTCACGTTTACATACTCAACGAGTCCTTCCAGATTCCAGTCCTCCGGCACTTCCTCTTCCGGTGTGTAGGAATTAACAACGCGCGTGACGGTGGACTCAATCATCTGTTCCACTACCGGACGGAGGTTATCGGAATCAAGGACTTCATCTCTCTGCTCATAAATAACGTCCCGCTGTTCCCGCATAACATCATCGTACTGAAGCAGCTGCTTCCGGGCATCGAAGTTACTTCCTTCCACACGCTTCTGTGCCTGTTCGACCGCTTTTGTGATGATCCTGCTCTCAATCGGCTGATCTTCTTCCATGCCGAGCCTCTCCATCATTTTACTCATGTTTTCTGAACCAAACCGGCGCATCAGCGGGTCTTCCATGGAAAGATAAAAGAGGGATTCACCGGGATCACCCTGACGTCCGGAACGTCCGCGGAGCTGATTATCTATACGCCGGGATTCGTGGCGCTCCGTTCCGAGGACAAACAGCCCTCCAAGGTCCGCTACTCCGTCTCCAAGTTTAATATCTGTTCCCCGTCCGGCCATGTTGGTTGCAATTGTCACTGCTTTTTTCTGACCGGCCTGTTCAATGATTTCCGCCTCGCGGGCATGGTTTTTAGCATTCAGTACATTGTGGGGAATACGGTTTTTCTTAAGCATTTTTGAAATAAGTTCGGACGTGTCCACGCTCACTGTACCGACAAGTACCGGCTGACCTTTTTCATACAGTTCTTCCACTTTGCTGACGATCGCCCGCTGTTTGCTTTCGAGCGTTTTATAAATCAAATCCGGATGATCTTGACGGATAATCGGTTCGTTCGTCGGCACAGAATATACGTTCATGTTGTAGATGTTAGTGAATTCCTCTTCCTCGGTTTTGGCTGTACCCGTCATACCGGCAAGTTTTTCATACATGCGGAAGTAATTCTGGAACGTAATGGAAGCCATAGTCATACTTTCACGTTTGATTTTGACACCTTCCTTGGCTTCAATCGCCTGGTGGAGACCATCACTGAACCGCCGCCCTTTCATCAGACGACCGGTAAACTGGTCTACAATAGCCACTTCCCCCTCATCAACTACATAATCCTCATCACGTATCATAACTTTATGAGCTTTTAAGGCCTGATTAAGGTGGTGGTTCAGCTGCACGTGTTCCGAATCAAACAAATTGTCGATATTAAAAATACGCTCCGCTTTGGAAACACCGCTTTCGGTAAGCTGTACCGCTTTCGTTTTCTCATCAAGCGTGTAGTCCTCGTCTTCCTTAAGCATTTTCACAAAGGAATTCGCAGTGCTGTACAGCTCCGAAGTTTTATTGGCAGATCCTGAAATAATGAGCGGTGTACGGGCTTCGTCGATTAAAATGGAGTCTACTTCATCAACGATGGCGAAATGAAGTTTCCGCTGCACCATCTGATGCTTGTACGTCACCATGTTGTCTCTCAGATAATCGAACCCGAATTCATTGTTCGTACCATATGTGACGTCTGCTGCATAGGCTTCCCGTTTTTCTTCCTTCGTCATACCGGCTACGTTTAATCCGACGGACAACCCGAGAAAATTATATAATTTTCCCATATCTTCTGCATCACGGCGGGCAAGATAATCGTTAACAGTAACAACGTGCACACCCTTGCCTGTGAGAGCGTTAAGATATACGGCCAGTGTTGCTACAAGTGTTTTACCTTCCCCGGTTTTCATTTCGGCAATGTCACCCTTATAAAGAACGACCCCCCCGGTAATCTGCACGCGGAAGTGTTTCATTCCAAGAGAGCGCCAAGCACCTTCCCGGACCACAGCAAAAGCTTCCGGAAGAAGCTTATCGAGTGGCTCTCCATTTTCATACCTCTCTTTGAATTCTTCCGTTTTGCCACGGAGGGCATCGTCACTCAGCTGCTTCATCTCATCTTCTCTGGATTCTGTGTCGGATACCTGCTTGTCCAGCTTCTTCAAATAACGCGCATCCGAATCTCCAATGACCTTTTTAATTAATCCCAACATCGGACATTGCTCCCTTATTCTTATTTTCCTTATTTACTGACTGTCTATTTTCAGTTACATAAACGAAATAACGGAGCGCTTCTTCCACTCCGTCTGCTTTCGTGGTTTTCAACTTTTATACGGTCCCGTTTATTTTATCAGTTTGCTGAAAAGCTTACAAGGTGAACCCGCTTCGGTTTTCCTCCTTATTATACGGCACGTATCCGGGCTTGAAAAGGTACGCCGTTTCCAGGCAGAAACAGGAAGGCTCCCAGCCGGAAGGACGGGAGGATCTTACCGCTTTCTTTTTCCGCAGGCGTCTCTGCCCTGGCATCGGTTTTACGAAATAAAGAACAGTGTTCATGAAACGTAGAATTTTTCTTTTTCTATGAAAAAAACGAAGCGGAAACCGGCCCGTGGAAGAAGGAGATTGGAAGATCCCTCAGGGCGCAGCCTGCCCGAAAATCTCCTCCACGGCATGCCTGCCGGTTGAAAGCGAAGTGTTTCTCCAGACATCAACAGCTGAAGATCAGCTCCACTTTATACGGGACAACTTAAAGTTATCCATAGAAAAAAGCTGCGGAAAAAATCCGCAGCTTTCTTTTTTTATTATTCCGGCTCAATCAGGCCGTATCGGCCGTCGCGCCGCTTATAAACAACATTTGTGTCTCCATTAACCGAATTAGAGAAGACAAAGAAGTTATGGCCGAGCATATCCATCTGAAGAATCGCCTCTTCCGCATCCATCGGTTTCAGATCAAACCGTTTTGTACGGACAATTTCAATGTCCTCATCAGGAAATTCTTCTTCCGCCAGAGGTTCGAGTTCGTTTTTAAACATGTATTTCAGGCTGTCATCTCCGCGGTATTTGCGGTTAACTTTTGTTTTGTGTTTACGGATCTGACGCTCCAGCTTTTCAACTACGAGGTCAACGGCTGCATACATATCAGCATGCTTTTCCTCCGCACGAAGAAGGAGCTTGGGCATCGGAATGGTAATCTCCACCCGCTGCTCTTTATTAAGGATACTCATTTTCACATGAACGTCAGAAGAAGGAGTGGTGTCAAAATATCTCTCCAGCTTTCCTACCTTCTTTTCGACATGATCTTTCAGAGCCTCGGTTACTTCCATGTTCTCGCCACGAATATTAAAATTCATAAGCTAACAACTCCTTTCGGTTATACGATATGTTATTCTAGGTTCCCTCCGAAAAGTCCTGCTCAAACATTCATTTTCTCTAAAAAGATTCATATGAAACGGTCCGGAACCGTCTGCCGTCCTCCTTTCTCCGGAGCCCGTTATGGATAAAAAACGCCCCCTCCGATGCTTCAGCACACTGGGGGCGTTTTTACGGCAGATACTACTTTTTTATTACATTGGAAGCCTGGGGGCCGCGGGCACCTTCCACCATATCAAATTCAACTTCCTGGCCCTCTTCCAGCGTTTTATATCCTTCTTCATCAATAGCGGAATAATGAACAAAAATATCCTCGCTGTTTTCAACTTCGATAAAACCGAACCCTTTTTCCGCATTAAACCATTTTACTTTTCCGAGCATAGGAATCACCCATTCCCTTCTTAAAAAGTAATGTGCTCTTCTTTCTCTACTCCCAATATACCAACCAGATATTTTTACGTCAACGACAAATAGTCAGACAATTTCGTATAATAATCAGGATTTTTCTAGTAATTTTTTAGTTCTTTAGGCTCATTTAAGAATTTTAGAATACGTTTATATTAAATAAAGGCACTGCTTCATCCCATATTTTTACTTCTTTTATAAATTTTATTTTTATTCTTAGGTATAACCGGCTACAAGCCGGTTCTATACATAATATCCAGACGGGGGGAGGACAGAGGTTTATCAATACACTATTTAATCCAGTACTTCAATCCACTACTACAACCAATTAAAAGGAGCGAATTTATTTATGCTTAATCAATTCATTTTCATTGGCAGAATGGCAAAAAATCCACAGCTCATCACTACACAGAACGGTTCCTCCCTCACCCGCTTCACACTTGCTGTCCGCAGACCTTACCGTAACAGCAGCGGCAGCTACGATACAGATTTTGTACAGATTGTTTCCTGGAACAAGCTGGCAGAAAGAGTAGCTGATTACTGTGGTACCGGCTCTCTCGTTTCCGTCAAAGGCCGGGTTCAGATGCGTCAGCTTCTCGTAGGCGAAGACAAGCAGATTTCTGTTCCGGACGTTGTGGCAGACCAGGTAACATTTCTAAAACTGAACAAAGTGGGAGCCGGCGGTGAATTTACTGAAGAAGAGCTGGAAGACGGTCATCCCCCTGCCGAAGATTTCCCTGCCGATCAGGAATATCCGGCGTAGAAGGTGGCTTCTATGACAGAGCTTGAGTTATTAAAAGTTGTTGTCCGCCGTCTTGCCAGGCTCGAAAAAATTATTATTAAGCAGGAGGATCTCTATGATCTTTCCGAGCAGCTCGATGAACAGTCGGATGCCATACGCCATCTTCACACGACAATTGCTGAATTTAAAGGGGCTGTAGACTCTCATCATATGGAAAACATTAATTCCGACGATATGCTTCTGCGGTCCATTCTGCATCAGTCACCGGATAAATAATCAGGTGAAGTTTCCTGATATATATTTCTTCCTGCACTGATAGAAAGATTGTAACTTCTACTTAAAAAGCACAAAGAAAAGCTTTCTCCAGCCGGAGGAAGCTTTTTTCATCGGTGGTTAAACCATACGCAGTTATTGACCAATTTTTGTATAGTTTGAATACTCGACGGCCGCTCTTCTTCCTCTGTTCTCCATCGTCTGCTGCAGGAAAATTAATTTACCGGTACTGCTGATTCCACCGCCGGGCGTTCCAAAAAAATCGGAAGCATTCTTTCATTAATACTTACCTGCTTTTCAACAGCCTGAAAATGTGTACAGCAACGGATATTTTCTTGCAGACGTGCCCTCCTTTTCACTTTTAAAAGCTCTTAGAATAAGCTCCTGCCTGGAGTACACTGCTGCGCTATCTTATCTTACAACTTTTTACTCAGTTCCTTATCATTATTTTATAATATAAGGAAATTATTAGTTTAATAAGGGAATAATAGGGGATAAAACTTTAAGAGCTGATTACAGCTGTCTGCACCGGATGTTCTAAGCACAGCTCAGCTTTCCAATGCCGGTCTGTAGTATGAAATTCTTTTGTCTATCAAAAGAACAGGAGCTTATCTACCAGCTGACCGAAGAAAGCGATTTTGATTTTCTTTACTCAGCCGTCATTTACTATTAAACGAGGGGTGGAAAAATGAAAAATGAAGTGTCTATTCAAATAGACGGTGTCCTGATTAAAGCCGACAGCAGCAAGTCTGTGCTGGACAATTTAAATGAGCATGCGGTGGAAGTCCCCCAGCTCTGCTATCATCCGAGCCTCGGTCCTATTAAAACCTGTGATTCCTGCATTGTAGAAGTGAACGGTGAACTTGTGAGAGCATGTGACACACCGACAGGCAGCGGTGCAAAGATTGATACGAAACATAAAGATGTAAGGGATTCACAGGTTATGGCAATGGACCGCATCCTACATAACCATGAGCTGTACTGTACCGTCTGTGACTATAACAACGGCACATGCGAAATTCATAACGCTGTAAAAGACATGAAAATTAATCACCAGAGTATCCCTTTCGAACCGAAACCAATACCAAAGGACAACTCCCATCCATATTACCGGTATGATCCGGACCAGTGTATCCTCTGCGGACGGTGCGTCGAAGCCTGTCAGGACCTGCAGGTAACAGAAACGCTTTCCATCGACTGGAAAAGCGACCGGCCGCGGGTCATTTGGGATAATGATGTGCCAATTAATGAATCATCCTGTGTCTCCTGCGGCCACTGCTCCACGGTCTGTCCGTGCAACGCTATGATGGAAAAAGGCATGGAAGGCAAAGCCGGTTACATGACCGGGCTTGACCAGAAGACTCTCCGACCGATGATTGAGCTGACGAAAAACGTAGAGACCGGCTATGGGTCGATTCTCGCTATTTCCGACATGGAAGCTTCCATGCGTGATTCGAAAATAAAGAAAACTAAAACGGTGTGTACGTACTGCGGTGTGGGATGCAGCTTCGATGTATGGACACAGGACCGGGAGATTCTTAAAGTCGAACCGCACGCTGCTGCCCCGGCCAACGGTATTTCCACCTGTGTTAAAGGGAAATTCGGGTGGGATTATGTCAACAGCCAGGAACGCCTGACAAAACCTCTCATCCGTGAAGGCGACCGTTTCCGGGAAGCGGAATGGGAGGAAGCCTACAGCCTGATTGCGGATAAAATGAAATCAATCAGCGGCGAGCATGGAAACGATGCGCTCAGCTTCATCAGCTCCTCCAAAACGACAAACGAAGAATCCTACTTAATGCAGAAGCTTGCCCGTTCCGTATTCGGTACAAATAACGTGGATAACTGCTCCCGCTACTGCCAGACGCCGGCAACAGAAGGACTTTTCCGAACAGTCGGACACGGCGGGGATTCCGGAAGTATTACTGATATTCAGCAGGCAGAGCTCGTTCTGATCATCGGCTCGAACACCGCCGAATCCCACCCTGTGCTGGCAACACGAGTGAAAAGAGCCCAAAAACTCCACGGACAGAAAGTAATTGTATCCGATCTCAGAAAACATGAAATGGCGTCAAGAGCCGATATGTTCCTGCATCCGAAATCCGGATCTGATCTCGTATGGCTTTCCGCCGTTACGAAATACATCGTAGATAATGACCTTCACGACAAAAAATTCCTCGCTGATCGGGTAAACGGCATGGAAGAGTACCTTCAGACCCTTGAAAAATACACGCTTGACTATGCCGAAGAACATACCGGACTGTCGAAAGAAGAAATGAAGCAGACGGCAGAAATGATTGCCAAAGCAGAAACTGTCTGCAGTCTGTGGGCAATGGGTGTCACCCAGCATCTCGGTGGAAGCGATACGAGCACTGCCATTTCCAATCTGATGCTCATTACAGGGAACTACGGTAAACCGGGAGCGGGCACCTATCCGCTGCGCGGACACAACAACGTCCAGGGTGCAAGTGACTTCGGCAGCATGCCGAACAAATTCCCGTCCTATGAAAACGTAACGGACAACGAAGTGAGAGAAAAGTATGAAAGAGCCTGGGGAGCGGACCTTTCCCCGGATATCGGACTGAACAATCATGAGATGGTGGAAGCTATTCATAACGGAAATCTGAAAGCGATGTATCTCAAAGGGGAAGACATGGGAATCGTGGATTCCAACATCAACTATGTTCATGAAGCGTTTGAAAAACTTGATTTTTTCGTTGTACAGGATATCTTCCTTTCCAAAACC
This sequence comes from Alkalicoccus sp., assembly GCA_007692495.1. Taxonomy (GTDB): domain Bacteria; phylum Bacillota; class Bacilli; order Bacillales; family Salisediminibacteriaceae; genus Alkalicoccus. The sequence continues at coordinate 10,645 of REBZ01000058.1, read as the reverse complement.
GCTGAATTTGCCGATGTGGTACTTCCTGCGAGCCCAAGTCTTGAAAAGGAAGGTACTTTCACAAATACAGAACGGCGGATACAAAGACTGTATCAGGCTCTGGAACCACTCGGAGATTCAAAGCCTGACTGGCAGATCATTATGGAACTTGCGAACACCCTGGGAGCCAAATGGAACTATGAGCATCCCGCCGATATTATGGCGGAAGCTTCCGCCCTGGCACCTCTGTTTGCCGGAGTCAGCTATGAGCTTCTGGAAGGGTATAAAAGCCTCCAGTGGCCTGTCAATCCGGACGGAAGCGATACTCCGCTTCTGTTTGAAGAAGAATTTCCACTGCCGGAAGGAAAAGCGATCCTATATCCTGTCGACTGGACACCACCTCTCCAGTATGACGAGCAGTATGACCTCCATGTGAACAACGGCCGACTGCTCGAGCATTTCCATGAAGGAAACATGACCTATAAAGCGGAAGGCATTACAAGCAAAACGCCGGGAGTTTTTCTGGAAGTATCGCCGGAGCTTGCTTCCGAACGCGGGCTGGAAGAAGGAACTCTCGTCCGGCTCACCTCGCCATACGGTTCTGTAAAAGTTCCATGCGTCATTACCGACCGCGTAACCGGTAAGGAAGTATACCTTCCGATGAACGATTCAGGAGTCGGGGCTGTTAACCAGCTGACAAGCAGCAGAGCAGACAAAGATACCGATACCCCTGCCTACAAGGAAGTATCGGCTAAAATGGAAATATTAAAGGCCAAAGGAGAAAGTCCGCTGCCGGATACAAACCACCGCCGTGGGAATCCACAGCCTCAGATCGGTGTGAAAGTAGAAGAAAAATGGGCCCGGAGTGATTATGCTTTCCCTGGTGATCTAGTACGCAGACGAAAGGGGGCAGGAAAGTAATGGCTCGTCCAACAAGAAAAATCGAAAGAATACCAATCACAAAAGAGCAGGAACGCAGGGAATCCCTCCAGCAGGTGCAGGATGCCCTGGCCGATAACAACGAAGCAGTGCTCGGAACGATTCAGCTGCTGAAAAGTCTTCATGAAAGCGGCACCCTTCAATTTTTAAACGGTATGTTTGCCGAAGGCGATAAAATTCTCGATGTTATCGTCACGGAGGCTGCCAAAGATGAAAATACGAATGCCATTAAAAACCTTCTTCTTATGGGCGGCACCCTCGGAAAACTGAACATACAGGATGTGGAACCGATTCTCCTTAAATTAAATCACGGCATTCAGCGGGTTGCTGAAGATCCGGAACCGCGGGAATCCACGAGCTACCTGGCACTTCTCAAAAAGCTCAAAGACCCGGATGTTAACCGTTCTTTAACATTAATGATCCGATTTTTAGAAGGCTTGGGTTCCGAAACAGAAAGCGAAGAAAGAAACTAATCAATAGGAAGGGATTCGGGAGCAGAGGTGTTCCGTCGGATCCCTTCTAACTTTCTATGGAAACTAACGAAGGAGTGAGGACAGCTGTGGAAAACGGTAAAAAAGTTAAAAACCGCTGGCTGATTGCCGCAGCCGCTGTAGGTATCCATATATCCATTGGTTCCGTCTATTCGTGGAGCGTTTTTACGACGCCGCTGAACGAAACGTACGGCTGGGGGCTCACAGGCATCTCTTTAACGTTCAGCATTGCTATTTTATTTTTGGGACTTTCCGCTGCATTTATGGGCCACTTTGTTGAAAAATACGGCCCCAGAGTTTCCGGCCTTGTAGCAACGGTGTTTTTCGGAGCCGGGATGATCGGTTCCGGTCTGGCTGTGCAGCTGGAATCTCTTTATATGCTTTATTTTTTCTATGGCATGCTTGGTGGTTTTGGCCTCGGAGTCGGCTACATTACCCCCGTTTCCTCTCTCGTGAAGTGGTTCCCGGACCGACGGGGACTTGCTACCGGTCTTGCCATCATGGGATTTGGTTTCGCTTCCCTTATTGCAAGCCCGGTGATTCAGATGCTGATTGGAAATGTCGGCATTGCATCGACTTTTTATATTCTGGGCGGTATATATTTTGTTATCATGTTCCTTTCTGCTCTTTATCTGGAAAGGCCCCCGGAAGGCTGGAAGCCTCAGGGTATGCGTGACAGAGAGGAAAACGGTGAAGAGCCGGCTCAGGATATTTCCTATCTTAAAGCCAATGAAGCTATCAAAACGAGGCGGTTTTATCTTTTATGGATGATGCTGTTTATTAACATCACATGCGGAATTGCCATACTTTCCGTCGCCTCACCTATGGGTCAGGAAATTGCTGGTCTTACCGCGGGTGCAGCCGCGACAATGGTAGGAATAATGGGCTTTTTCAACGGGGCAGGAAGACTAGCCTGGGCGTCGATATCCGACTACATCGGGCGTCCGAACGTATACACTATCTTTTTCATCATTCAGATTGTTTCTTTCATCGCTCTGCCGAGTCTTACGCACGCTTTAATCTTCCAGGCCATTCTCTTTTTGATTATGACTTGCTACGGTGGTGGTTTTGCCTCTGTCCCAGCTTATATCGGGGACATTTTTGGTACGAAGCAGCTCGGGGCGATTCACGGCTATATTCTTACAGCCTGGGCTGCAGCCGGACTGCTTGGCCCGGTTCTCGTATCGTGGCTCCGTGAGGCTACTGACAGCTATGCTCTGACTATGTATATATTCGGTGGAATGTTTGTGATCGCTCTTACAGCCTCCCTGATTATCCGCATCGATATTAATAAGCTGAAAAAGCAGAATGAAGAAGATCGGATGGCTGCCGAATAATTATCAGGCAGAAACGATCCAAAATGAAAAAAGGACCTCCCGGAATCTCTATAAGAGTTTCCGGGAGGTCCTTTTCCAGGCTGTTGATAAAGTGTTTTTGCGTGTTTAGATATACGCGACCCTGCTTTCGTCTTCCGGAACACTTCCCGGGCGGGCCCCAGCTGATTTCTTCCGCCTGAACGGATCTTCGCCTCGAGGTTATACCTGCGACTGCAGCAGGGAAATAAGAATCAGTTTCTTTCATAAGGCCACCTTGAAAACAGCTCGTTTATGAGATCGACATAACGCTGCTGCACTCTCGGCGGGGCTTACCCGAGGGCTTGTTCCCGCCTGATTTTGGCGGGAGAAGAGTCCCCAAAATGGATTCTTGAACGACGCTGATCCTCTGGAGGTCCCCGCCTTCGTTACCCAGCGTTAGATATTTTCATGGTGCCGTTTTTAACTGCATCAATGTCTCTGGTTAAAGCTTCATGTTGGTAAAATCGCCTTGGCGCTCGCTCTTTTACCAGAAAACTTCGTTTATAGAAGCAGACGGTTTTCCTCTGTAAGAAATAGAAAGACGAAGCTGAAAAAGCACCTGATGATTCTGCAGTAAAAGCCGGACAATGCTCCATCATGCTTTTTCGCCGGGCTCTGCTACAATATACTGCATGTTTCCTTCCAAATGTAACGGAGGGCTTCCTTCCGTAACAAGAAAATGATCTCCTTGACGGAAAGTGTGCGTTTCTTTTTCGCTGCGTGCGGTTCCTTCTCCGCGCATTACCGTAATAAGCTGATAGGGAGCTCTTTTCCTCAAAACTGTTTTTCCATTAAGCATGATGTTACGAATCGAGAAAAATTCAGAGTCTATCAGTTCTTCCACCTTAGCATCTTCCTCTGCCCATTCCCTTTTGTCCGGTGTTCTGTCTTTATGAGGAACCATGGAACAGGCTATCGAGTCTTCTATATGCAGTTCCCTCAGGCTTCCATCACTATCCGGGCGGTCATAATCGTAAAACCTGTATGTAATGTCCGAACTCTGCTGGACTTCAAGCAGTACTATTCCTGCTCCTATCGCGTGCACTGTACCGCTGGGAACATATATAAAATCCCCTTTTTTTACCGGTACCCGCCTGAATAACTCATCCCAGTGCCCCGATTCGGCGAGTTCAGTAAGCTCCTCCCTGGAGCGGGCGTGGTGACCAAGAACTAATTCTGCTCCCGGTCGGGCAGATACAATATACCAGCATTCCGTTTTACCGTAAGCATATCCCTCTTTTTTTCTGGCATAGGCATCGTCCGGATGTACCTGTACAGATAAATCCTGAGCTGCATCAATAAACTTGACCAGCAGCGGAAACTCGCCGCGTCCTCCACCGAAAAGCTCCGGTTTTTCCTCCCATAGTGCACGGAGGGTTTTACCGGCATAGGGACCTTCCTCAATAATGCTTGCACCGTTTTTATGACCGGAAATACCCCAGCATTCCCCTGTCTTTTCAGAAGGAATCGGATATCCAAACTCTTTTTTCAGAGCATCTCCGCCCCATACTTTTTCTTTGAAAACCGGCTTCATCCGCAGTAAAAAAGACACTGCTTCCACTCCCTTTCTTTTCCCTTGTTTATCACAGCACGTTATCAGTGCTTCCTGCAGGTATTTCCCCCACTGTTACTGGTCTTATTCTAATACGCGGCAGAGCAACTTGCAAACTGCTTCCTATGGCCGATCCGGTAAAGAAAAGCATCTATATAAAGGGGGAAGCTGAACTGCGACATAAAAACCCTGTCAGTTTGTTACTGACAGGGTCCGGCTGTACTTTGCAGGGAAGATTCTTCGGTTTAGGAATCTCCTTCTTTTTTCGACAGGCGCACGAGTGCTCTCGCAATGTGGCGCTTTTCTTCTTCTTCGGCTGACTTCCATAATTCCTGAAGCAGTTTTTCTTCCGGGTTGCGCGGCTCTTCATGGTTCTTCAGATGCTCAGCTACACGTTCGGCACCTTTGGCAAGCTGCTCTTCCCCGAGACCGATTTTTTCGCCCCGGTTCACCTGCTTATTCAAGTAGTCCATGAACCCCTGAAAGCTTTCAAGAATATCTTTCTTCTGGTCTTCTGAAACATTCTTCAATTTTTCTTCTGCCTGTTGTTTTGGATCCATAAAATAACGCCTCCTTGAATTTTATCTTCCACAGACAGCTATACCACGCCTTTCGGATTCCTAATCTTATTCATCCAAATTTATTACTTTAGTTCCTGTTATTGGTTCTTAGGACACATAACCCTTTTTCACTTTTAAAACTCATCTCTGCCATGGTCTCAATGCCATTTTAGATGCTTTCCGAACCGTGAACCTCTTTTATTTACAGAATTAAATCTGGATTCCCCTGGTCATAAATTCCCATATGCGGTCGTGCATGCCTGGAAGCCTTTCGTGGGCAAAATCGGGAAAAGTAATGATTTCTTTGACTGTATGCAGTTTATTGAAGGCTGCAAACTGTGTTGAAGGCGGACAGACTGTGTCAATCAGACCCGTGCCCATAAGTACTTCCGCTTTTACCCACGGCATAAAATGCTGAATATCAATGTAGCCGAGACGGCGGAAAATCTCATCTTTCTGACTGTGTACAGGATCAAACCGCCGGAAGTGCCTGCGGAGATCCTGATACGCTTCTACATCAAGATCCATTTCCCATATACGGAGGAAGTCACTTAGAAACGGATAGACAACAGCTGTCCGGCGGATCCGTGGCTCCAGGGCAGCACATACGAGTGCGAGAGCACCGCCCTGAGACCAGCCGGTTGTACTGATGTTATTTTCATCTATGCAGTCCATGTTCATTACGAGGCCTGCAAGCTGGGCTGTATCCAAGTAAACACTGCGGTAAAACAGCGATTCTGGACCGTCCTGAATTCCCCTTGTAACATGCCCCTGCAGCGTATTGCCGAAAACACCCCCCGGATCCGATGATGTCCCTCCCTGTCCTCTTACATCCATAGCAAAAACAGCAAATCCGGCAGCCACATAAGCGAGTTTGGATGTCCAGTCGCCGGCATCCATACTGTACCCGTGAAACTCCAGCAGTGCAGGGAATTTATCAAAACCTGCAGGAAGAGCCTGCGGCTGAATATATTTAACGTGAATACGCGCTCCGTCCACTCCTGTAAAATACAGGTCATAGCAGTCGGCGAACGGTACACGGAAAGCTGCCCGCTGTATTTCCACATCCGGAACCGCCGCATGCATTTCCTTTAGTGCACGCTCCCAGTATCCTTCAAAATCTGCAGGCTTCGGATTTCTTCCTTCATACTTATACAGTTTATCAAGCGGCATATCAATGACGGGCATGGTCTGACCCCCTGTTCTCCCCGGCTTCCTTCACACACGAGCGCCATTCATTCAGCTGCGGCAGAAATTCTTCGTAAACAAGATGCATCCGGTCTGCTGATTCGATCGTTTCCTCCTCAAGAGCCGCTGCCCTCTGAACTGTTTTATAAAAAATCTGCAGCACGTCCATGCACTTCTTATCCTCTTTGAAAATAGAAAACAGCGTCATGTTCTCCGGGTGATATGGAAGGAGTCCGCTGCTCACAGAAGCGAGAAGGCGGTCGGCAATGTCCTCATCCCCCTGAATGCAGCATTCCCCTGCATAGCGTACTGCGTCGTCCACTTCCTTCAGAAGATCTTCGTAACGTTTCAAAAAATCGTTCTGTTTCCTCGATAATTCATTCATTCCCATACTTCCTCCCCGACTCTGACTTTGCCCAATTTTATCATTTTTTTACCGGTTATTCCTCCAGTGCCCAGCGTCTGTCATTCATAAAAGAAACAGTCAGCCACTTTTTTGGAGCCGCATCTTCCACGGATCCGGCAATTTTTTCTCTGATTTGATCCTGGGTTTTCAAGGAACCAAGTTCTTCGGAATCTGTTACAAAATCGATTTCCACCCAAATCGTACGGCCCACTTTCGTTACTCGAAGAAAGCTTTCTTCAATACCGTACTCTTCCTTTACTTCCTGAACGGAAGTTTCAATCCTCTTTTGAACCGGGCCTTCCGGACTCATTTCAAGAACTTCCCGGAGAGCCTTTTTCATTTCTCTGAGAGGAAACTGCAGAAAGTAGAAAGATACAGCTATAACCATCAATGGATCAATATAAGGAATCAGCCATAAAGCTGTTTCTGTCAGCTGAAGCAGAAATGCCGCCAGAAAGCCGATAAAAACTCCTACACTTACGAGTGAATCCATCAGCCACTGGTTTGCTTCCGCCTTAATAAGCGCCGAACCTTTTTCTGCGTATTTTTTCAAGAAGTAAAATACCCCGAGACATGCCGTCATTCCGATCATAGAATACACAAAAGCAGGTCCGACCTGCATTTCTCTTCCACCCTGAAATAAAGCAGCAGCGGCGGCAATGAAAGAAGCTGCCACCAGTACGAGAATGACAGCGTATTTAATCAGTACAACAAGTGGTTCTACACTATCCTTTCCGAAAGGAAACCTCTTCCAGTCAGCCTTGGACATAAATCCTGCTGCAAGAAGAGACATGTAGGAAAGTACAACGCTGATCAGGGAATAAAGCCCATCAAACAAAATCATCTGGGACTGAAATAAAACCCCCAGCACAATTCCCGCCCCCGAAAAAAGGATGGCCGCAGCAACGGACACCCATAATAAGCTCTTTTCTTTATAACTATTCATTCTTTTCACCTCATAGTAATACTGCCCGTGACACAAAATAGTAGAGTTGTTCCTGCGCTTCCTTTTCGTCTGTCTGCACAGCCTGGGATAAGTAGTGAGCTTCTGCCCCGTGTTCAATCAGTCCGATCGTATAATTCGCCAGATACTCTGTTTTCATACCGGACGTCACTTCTCCTTTTTCCTGCAGGCTTTTCAGCTGTTCTATAAGCCATTCATAATAAGGACGGTAAATCTCGTCCCATCGTTCAAAAGAGTAGTAAAGAGAAATTCCAGCGTAACAAAAGCTTATCAGGTCACGATATTCTTCCGTTAGAGCAAACGTTTCTTCAATCAGCAGCCGAAGCAGTCCTTCTCCCTGTTCCGCTTCTTTTTCGCGTTTTTTGATTCTCAGCAGCTGTTCAGATAAAATTCGCTCTGCTATTGCCGGTACGATTTCTTTTTTGGACGAAAAATACAAATAAAATGTTCCCTGCGCCACACCGGCACGGCGGACAAACTGCGAAACGGATGCTTTTTCAAAACCGGTTTCCTTAATTACCGCCATTGCCGCATTCAATAACTGGTCATATTTGTTTTCTTTCGTTCGCATATCTTCCTCCCATGATCGAATTTCATACACAGAAAACTTTCGTCTCCTATGTATTTCTGAATAGCTCTTCTCTCAGGAAAAATTGTATTTATGGGTGTCCCTTATGCCCAAAAGTAAGGGTACTTATGAAAAGATCTCCAGGATCATTTCATAGAGACACCGTTTCGAAAAGACGGTCGGGCAGTTTCCTGCCGTCCTTTTACATAAAAGCTCTATCCTGTTTATAACTGACACTGAACACCTGTGAATCAAATGACTGACTATCAGTCATTTATATTCTCATAGTAACATCCGGATTTTGTATTGTCAAAGCTCCAGGTGCTTCGGACGATTTTTCGGTCTGTTGAAATTAAATCGGCGTTTCAGAAAATCTCGTTGAACGACGGCTTCAGCATTTTAAAGCAGGATGAAAAGCAATTTGAATTAGGCTCTCGTAAAATTCCGTGTTGATAGTCGTTCGTCTGCGGCTCTTTTCACCAGTCATGGAGACAGCTGGTGATCTCCTTCCGTAAAACCGGTGACAGGGTAGAGACATCTGCGGAAAAAGAAAGCGGGAAGCTCCTCCCGGACATCAGGGAACCCGCGTGCGCGGCAGGTGTAAAGAGCCGCAGGCACTCCAAAAACAACACGGAGCTTTAACAGAGCCTAAATAAAAAAGCTTTCCCTGTGGAGCAGGAAAAGCTTTCTAATCGATCTATTCATTTTACGATACACTGAAAAATTTTCCTTCCACAGACTCTGTTGGAGAACTCAGGACATTTTTTCAACCTGTTCCTTCGAAAAAGGACCAGCTATCGGGAATTCAAACCACTCGCCCTGATAAGCTTTCACGATACAAATTATCCATATAACAAGTCCGGCAGGTGCCAGGATGAGATTAAAAAACCACCCGATAAAAGGTATAAACCCAAGCACTGTGTTTAGTATAATAAGTGAAACAGAAATTACGATCGACTGCATCGCATGATAACGGATGAACTTATTATCTTTTTCCAAAAACAAGAAAATCAGTCCGGTAATAAAACCAAGAACGTAGCTGAGAGCTGCCGCTGTGTTTTGGGAAAGGCCGGAGCTGCTGGCGGGTGATGAGTGCTTATCCTGCATCGCTGATCCCTCCAATAAGATAATTTTCTTATATATTGTTCATTATAACATATTCCGGTATTTTGTTAACAGAATATTCGGAAATTTTTATATCATTATATCTAGCATGTAATTTCCAGCTGTACTAATGTTCATTGCTCTCATTCGAATAATTAAACTGCATCTCATCGTGCATAATATCTCCAGCTGAACTATCCGTGTCATGATTTATTTATTCTTTTTCAAAGGCTCTTTCAAAGCTTTGTGTTGATAGACAGAACCGCCTCCCTTTCCTGCCACCTGCTGTGTAAGCCATTGAAGCAAGGTTTTCTCGAGCAGTCAACAACTACCACGGCTTTTTAAAAATCTGTTTTTCACGTCTTCACGAAATCAATCCCACCGAAAACCGAACGCCGCTTTTCAACAATTTTCGACTTTAAAAATAAGTAAACCATCCAATTGATTTCAATTGTAAAATTTTTGATTTTTTATATTGCTTTTTCAATTATGTGCGTTATAATGAACATAACTTAAACCTTTTTAACGAACGGAGGTCTTCATTAATTATGAAAACATATGGCAGCCCTGTCCGCATATCTGCTGATTCCCCCGTTTCTGCTCAGGAACTCACCACCGTTATGACTGAGCAGCTGAAAGAGAACATTTCTTCCTTTGTTGTTATCTGTATTGGAACCGACCGCTCCACAGGTGATTCTTTAGGCCCTCTCGCCGGAACACTTCTGAAAGAAAAAAAACCTGACTTTATCGAAGTATACGGAACGCTTCACGAACCGGTGCACGCAAAAAATATAGGAAAGGTCTGCCGGGAAATTGAGCAGGTTCATCCGGATGCTTTCGTCCTCGCAGTAGATGCCGGACTCGGCCTGCGCAAAAATGTCGGAACAATTGTGTTTGGTGAAGGCCCTTTATTTCCCGGGTCTGCTTTAAACCGCACTCTTTCCCCTGTCGGCGAAGCTCATCTCACAGCCATTGTAAACGTGTCCGGATTTATGGAGCTGTCCGTTCTGCAGAACACCCGTCTCTCCGTTGTGATGTCCCTTGCTAAAATACTTGCTGAATCCTTGTATAATATAGATCAGGAATTAAGTTTGAGACAACAGCTGCCCTCCTGTCCCGGCTCAAACGTTCTCCCTTTCGCTAAACCGCATTCCTTATAGCTTGTATTCACTTAAAATGATAAATACTAAGTACTTTTTCTGTAAAATCCTGCCGATAAAGTGTTCTATTGACCTGCCCTCCCGATCAGAATGTATGAGTCTGCCAGTCACTGGCAGGCTCTTCTTCATGAAAATCCATCCTTTCAAAGAAAAACTTCCGTTCTGCCTTCCGAATTGTGTAATGATTTTTTAGATTCATCCACAAAATATGTAAAAACATCAAATAAAAATCATGTATGTTTAACTTGGGCCTAAAAGTGATATAAAACTACTATGCGAAACAGCTTCTTATATTTAAATGAAGATAGAAGCTGCATTATATTTTAGGAGGAATTTTATTATGAAAAAATCACTATCCCTATCCGTACTATCCGGTGTA
>REBZ01000078.1 GCA_007692495.1 Alkalicoccus sp. | reverse complement strand
GGAAGCTCCTCAGCAGCTGGAAGAAGAACAAAAAGAACGGCAGTCGTACCTTTAACAGAGCATGCTGCTGGTTTGAAAGATGCTGACAAAAAACAGTTTAAGATTACTGGTTGACACTTTCTTCCCCATAACCAACCCTACATTGTTTCTCTTACAGAAAAACTCTCTGTTCTATCGGCAGTTTTTGCTGCTGCGATTCTCACAGTCAGTCATTAAAGCAAACCCGGTTAAATTTGAATAAATAATAAGGACCAGATGCTTCCTGCATCTGGTCCTAAAATTTGTTGATTAATTTATTCCATTTTTATATAAACTTCATCTCTTTGCGGAATCCTGCCTTAGGGCTTGTCTTCAACTGGTTGGCCTGCGCCATGAAAAAAGATCTTCCGACGACGCTGATCCCACCGATCTCTCCGCTATTACGAAGGGAAAACCCTCTCTTTATCGAAGAAAGAAGGTCCATTTGGGCGGAAGAAATCAGCTGAACCCGGTCCGCCCGGAAAGCATGTAAGAGAAACATATTCAATCGATAAACTAACGATTCCAGCAGTAAACTTAAAACAAACTTTCTTCTTCTTCGATAAAAGTATAAGTAAAAGGCAGTAAAACAGTCCATAAAATTGTCAGAAACCCGGCAAACAACAAGTTTCCGATCCACCCAGTGTTCATAACGCTCATGCCGATCAACAAAACAAGAATAAGCAGAATATTACCAGTCCCGTATTTTTTTCTGCTCGGTAAATAATTTGTCTTCCCGCAGGATGGGCACTTTTTAGACGAAATAAACAAAACAATTTCTTTCCACTGGAACTGCCGTCTGCAGTTCCAGCATTCCGGGAGTTTCACCGGATCACCTCCTGTTCAATTATTTTTCTGTATGTGCTTATTAAACTATTCTCTTCAAGTATCCAATTAGAAAAAAACTGTCTTCTCACTGGGCACCAACGGCTTTGTAGTTTTAAGCAGTTTAAGAACATTATAAATGTAAGCTCAAGATTTGTTGTTTATGTACAGTACGGATGAAATTCTAAGCTGTTTAATTTTATCATTTTACTTTCGTTTATTGAACTCCTTCAAAATAAATTGACGCCAATAAAAAAGCTGTACCGGAAACAGGTTTCTTCCGGTACAGCTTGAAAAATAAAATTAATATTTATATCTTCTCTGCAGCCACAGCTTCCCTGCAGTAATCAGCAGCTGCCTGCATATTGACCAGTGCAGCTGTCGTTTCTTCTTCCGTACGCGTCTTCAGACCGCAGTCCGGATTGATCCAGAACAGCTTCGGAGGCAGTACACGCAGCGACTGAAGAATAATATCCCTCATTTCCTCTGCTGGAGGGATACGCGGGCTGTGAATATCATAGACACCGAGGCCGATCCCCTTATCATACACGTTTTCTTCAAACACTTCGATTATCTCTCCGTGGCTCCGGGACGTTTCAATAGAGATGACATCCGCGTCCATAGCAGAAATGGCACTCATAATATCATTAAATTCACTGTAGCACATATGCGTATGCACCTGAGTTGTCGGCTGCACATGCTCTGATACTGCCCGGAAAGCATTCACTGCCCAATCAAGATAATAAGCGTGATCTTCTTTTTTTAAAGGCAGCCCTTCTCTGAGAGCCGGCTCGTCCACCTGGATCATTTCAATATTATTGTCTTCCAGCGCCTTCAATTCAGGCTGAAGTGCTTCTGCTATTTGAAAGGCTGTCTGTTCCCGGGAAATGTCCATCCGTTCAAAAGACCAGTTTAAAATAGTTACCGGTCCCGTAAGCATTCCTTTTACCGGTTTGTTAGTCTGCTGTCCTGCATAAGCCGTTTCTTTTACAGTCATAGGTTTATCAAACTTAACATCAGAATAAATTACCGGCGGCTTCACACATCGGGAACCGTAGGACTGCACCCATCCATTTTCAGTAACAGCAAAGCCCTTCAGTTTTTCACCGAAGAATTCAACCATATCGTTTCTTTCGAATTCCCCATGTACTAGAACATCCAGGCCGATATCTTCCTGCAGCTTTACCCAGCGGTCAATTTTCTGTTTTACGAGCCTGTCATACTGCTCCTGATCCATTTCTCCCCTGCGGAAAGCAGAACGGGCCCTTCGCATATCCAATGTCTGTGGGAAACTTCCTATCGTTGTTGTCGGCAGAAGCGGCAGGTCCCACTTCTTCTGCTGCAGTGGAAAGCGCTCTTCAAATGAATGACTTCTCTTTGCTTTTCTTACTGCTGCTTCGGTGAAGTTTTGATACCTTCTGCGAAAATCGAGAAGCTTTTCCTGGTGGGCTTTCCAGCTCGTTGTTTTTTCCTGATATTTTAACAGCTGCAGCTCCTGAAGCTTTTCCTCAGCAAAAGCAAGGCCATTTTGAAGAGCGGAAGACAGCTTCGTTTCATGCTTTAAAGAAACCGGTACGTGAAGCAGACTGCAGCTGGGCTGAAGCCATATCTCCTGTTCGTCCGGCAGTTCAGAACGAAGATAAGCTGTCAGGGCATCTGCCTTTTCCAAATCCGTCTTCCATACGTTTCTTCCGTCAATAACACCGAGCGCAAGAATTTTATCTTCCGGCAGCTCGAATTCTTTTAATTGAACCGCATTACTGCCCTGATCATGAACAAGATCGATCCCTATTCCCTTTACTGGAAATTCAGCGAGGCGCTTAAGATCAGTAATTGACTCGAAGTAAGTCTGGATGAGAAGTCCCGCTTCCGGAACGAGGTCATGAAGATCCTGATAAACTTTTTCCACACTGTCCATTTCTTCAGCATCGAGAGAATATACAAGCGCCGGTTCGTCAATCTGAATTATTTCGGCTCCTGCTTCCGTCAGTTCTCCGATTACTTTAGCGTAAAGAGAGACAAAAATGTCAAGATAACTCTGGAATTGTTCTTCCGGGTACCCTTTGGACAGCTTCAGCAGCGTATACGGTCCAACAAGCACAGGTTTTCCTTTAATACCTGCTTTTTCTTCTGCTTCTTTAAATTCCGCCAGCGGTTTGTTGTAAACAACTTTTGGAATCCAGCCTTCTTCTATTTCAGGAACGATATAATGGTAGTTTGTATTAAACCATTTTGTCATTTCACACGCTCCACTTTCTTTTGTCCCTCTTGCCATTGCGAAGTAAGTATCCAGCGAATCGGCGTCTCCGGCTGATGCAAAGCGCTGCGGAATCAAATTGAACATCACAGCCATATCAAGCATATGATCGTAACAGCTGAAGTCTCCAACAGGTATATAGTCCAGTCCCGACTGTTTAAGTTTATTCAGCCTGTTCAGACGTATCGTTTCCATCTTTTTTTCAAATTCAGTTTTATCGATTTCGTTTTTCCAGTAGCTTTCGAGATTTCTTTTCCATTCCCGCTGCCCGCCAATTCTTGGAAAACCTTGAATACTTGTTTTTATCGTCATTATACTTCCCTCATTTCTCGAATAGTCAGTCGTTTTTCACATAGTAAGAAATTGAAATAATGTATTACATTCGTTGCTGCAGGAGTTTTCAGTTGACATAAAAAAAGGATATTTCTCTTAACGGGTAAGAGAAATATCCTGAAGATCAGCACAAAATGCACACGGGGGCTCCGTATATGCGATCGATATTCCACCTCCTATGACCCGTAGGGTAATGGTTAGAAAAAAACAGGCAGGTCTCCTGACTTGAGGATGAACACATTTATACCTTCCCGAGCCGGATGGCTCAGTGGCACACATAAATGCTAGCCTCTTACAGTGGCGGGACCGTTCCGGATTTGCACCGGATTCCCTTTTAATGAATAAGCAAGTGCGCTTACTCAACCTGAATTTTATAATTATAAAGTTCTTCTGTATCTTAGCTCACACCTCTCACATTGTCAAAACATTTTGAAGAATTTTCACTTTTTGTTTATCGTACTAATTTACTCAGCAGTTTTTAAAATCGCTTCTATAACCACTTCCGGCTCTTCATGATGAAGAAAATGAGTAGTGTGCGGGATAATTTCCTGTTCCGCCTGGGTAGAGTAATCTTTCATGTCCAGCTGTGTTTCATGCCAGTTCTCCCGGCCTGGAAAATCAGCTGTAAGAATAGTTAATGGAATATCCCCAATATCTCCTCCTTCATATACAGTCCGGCCATTTTCATTAAATTTTTCTCTTTCGGCTATCATTGTATCGTTCCATCGATGCTGCATTGTCATCAGTTTGTTCTTTTCCCGAATGTCCACTGGAATCTGTTCATAGGGGTCGACTTCCATTGAAGCAAAGTTTTCACTCTGCATTAACAAACGAAGTATACCGGTATTTCGCATCGCTTTGTATACATAGGAGCGCATCGGCGTTTCGATCGTTCTTTCCGCGGCATGACGCGGATAAACACCGTCGATCAGGACAATGCCCTTCACTTCCTCCGGATAGCGCTGGGCATAGTGCAGTACTTCAAGAGCACCCATGGAGTGAGCCGCAAAAACGTACGGCCCTTCTTCCCCGGATCTTTCCAGAGCTTCCTTCAATTCACTTGTCATGTTATGGATTGTACGCTCCTGTGCCGACGGTTCACTCCATCCGTAACCCGGCCGTTCATAAATAATCGTAGAATGCTCTTTGGAAACTGCCTCCTGCAGTTCATACATATCGGCGTAAGGAGAGGCCGTACCGCTGCCTGCTGTAAAAACAACTGTCGTATCTCCTTTTCCTCTTTTGTGAAGATGAATATCTTTACCTTTCACTTCCACTATTTCTCCTGGTGGGGGATTAGTTTCTTTCTCTTTCTCCGAAGCCCAGGCTTCATAAATAGAAGATGCGGCTAAAAATATAAGCAGGATACCTCCGACAGCAAACATACGGGGTATCCTGCGTCGTTCAGGCTTTTTGTTATCATCCATCGTTTTCTGCTCCTTATGAAAATCTTTCCTGTCAGACAGGCTGTGATTTTCATTCCCTGAGTCGTCAAGGCCGTAAACCTTTTCCACATGCTAAAGTATGTAAAAAAACTATTTTTAATGGCTGCAGAAAAAACGGAAGTCCCTGATCTTCCGGCTTTAAACTATATTTACCGCTTTTTTCTTAAGTAGAATGCAGGTATCCTCTTCAGAATTAGTTTTTCATAAATTTCATAGTCCGCGGAGCATTATTCTTCTATCCATTCCTTATGCTCGATGAATGCAGTCGTTTCCTGCCGGATAAAATAGTTTATTAACATCCTGATAAATACATTTGGATTCTGCCTGTATTATAAAAGATAACTTTTTTCAAATGAACTAAAGATCTTTTTTGAATACATAGCTCGCTTTTTTATACGCCATTTTATTTTCATAAAACCTGTGGGCTTCCTCCCGCTGCAGCCCTGAAGAAAGCGCTGTGCTTTCATATCCGTGAGCCTGCGCCCACTCCTGTACAAAGGAAAGCAGTTTTTCTCCATATCCCCGGGAACGGCTGTCTTCTGCAGTAACTAGATCACATATCCATACAAACCGCCCATAGTAAAGAGTGATCATCGGTTTAAAACCTGTAACTGCAGTTATTTTCCCTTCTTCCAGCAAGGCATACAGACGGTAGTTGTCTTTTTCTGCGGCTTCCTTAACCAGTGCTAAGTAAGAAGATTCATCCAGATGCGCCCTCAGCTGTTTCATGACTGGAAAGGCACTGAGCAGTTCTGCTTTTGTTTTCAGTTCTTTTATTTCCATTTTCCTCACATCACTTTCTCCTTTATCAATAACAATGTTAAAGCGTATTATGGATAGAAAAACGAAGAGAAAACCGGCGGACTCCAGTGGAAGAAAGAGGTCAGAAGTTCCCGCAGGACTGGAGTGAAGTTTTCTCCAGCTGATCCTGAACATAGCTTTGTTAATAAAGCCTTTTAGTATAGCTTTCCTCCAAGCTTTTTTCAATTGATTCTTCTGTTCTTCCGGGAAGAGCTGCGTGCTTTTTTAAAATTTTTACTGCAGAAGGAAGTGTTTCTTCCGCCGGCCACTTCTCCGTCTGCCATAAGCCGGACCGTTTAAATGCTTTTGCACAGTGAATGAAACATTCTTCTACTTCCACCCCTATCCCGAAAAGGGGAACCCTTCCCTTCACTGCCATTCTTTCCATCAGCTTTTTATCTTTTAAAACTGCTGCTTTTCCGTTTACACGCAGTGTTTCTTCTAGTCCCGGTATTATAAACAGCAGCCCGGCACGGGGATTGGATAGAATATTTATCATGGAATCGAATCTTTTATTACCGGGTCTTTCCGGAATAAGAAGCGTTTTATCGTCCAGGATGTGCACAAAACCGGGCTCATCTCCTCTGGGAGATACGTCACAGGTACCGGATTGAGCAGCAGTGGACAATAAAAGAAATGGAGATTTTTGAATGAATTCTCTGCAGTGGTCATCCAGGTAATTAATCGTTTTATTCGCTGCGAGCTCACCAGCTTTTCCTGCCGTTTCATGCAGCTCATTTACGGAGGTAACTTTTTTATTAAACCAGGGATTCATTTTTACTCTTTTCCTTTTCCAACCTTTGAAGCATCTCCACCCGGTTTCCAAATGGATCGCGGAATTCAAACCGTTCCATCCCGGGAATCGGTACAGATTCCAAAATAGTTATTCCGTTATCTGTAAGTTTTTTTCTCCATAGATCAAGATCTGTGACCTCATAAGCAAGATGAGCTTTCGTCTGAAAACGGTCAAATCCATCTTCCGTTCCTGCGTGAACTTCCAAGTTTCCGGCCTGCAGCCAGAATCCTCCGCGTTTTTTAAGGGGGTCCGGCTTATCAATTTCTTTCAGCCCAAGAATCCCGCAGTAAAAATCTTTTGCCTTTAATTCTTCCTCCCTGGGAATAGTAATCTGAGCATGATGAATTCCTGTAATCATCGTTTGTCCTCCTTTTATTGTTTTATCTATCATTTGTTATGGAATAAGGTAGAATATAAGAAACCAAAATCTTGAAGGGGCTGAAGCTGATGAAAAAAGTTACTGTTCATACCCGCCGCCTGAATCCTGTCTCTAAGGTGTATGAAGGGAAAAATCAAATAGGTCAATTAAAATCCGTAAAAAATAAGGCAGCTCAGCAAAAAGAGCTTTCTTTAAAGCTTGACTGGAACGGTATATCTTATCAGGCACTGGAATCAAAGAATAATCTGGATAGAAGAAACTGGACGCTTCATAAGCAGAAAGAGCAGGCTGGAACGCTGTCGGTCCCAAGCCGTCCATCTGCGCTGGGGAATCCGGATTACGAACCATCACAGCTTTTAATTAACGGGAGTACATTAACTTTGAACGAAGGAGAAAAAGGGCGTCATCTTACACTGATGAATGAACAAAGTGAAAAAACAGCCGAGTTGAAGAAAAAAGGGTTCAGTAAAGTGGAAGTCACGCTGTATCCGGAAGAAGACGATCCTCTTTTTCTTCTCGCCCTTTACATTGCATTCAGGCTTTAATAATTATCCTTTATCTGTCCATTCCGACCGGAGCATACCGTATACGTAATGATCAACATATTTATCGTACAGTTTTTCACTCCCTCTAAGACATCCTTCGTATTCAAAACCGAGCCGCTTCGGGATGGCAGAACTTTTTCCGTTTCCCGAAGCGGCCCGTATTTCCACCCGCTGAAGCTCCAGTTCGATAAAGCAGTGGTCCACCACTGCACGGCACGCTTTGGTCATCAGCCCTCTGCCCGTAAACGCCTCCCCGAGCCAGTAACCGATGGATGTGGAGCGGTTCGGCCAGTCGATTTTATGCAGCCCGATAACTCCGGCAAGTTCTTCCTTATGCCAGATCCCTGCCTGAAATCCATTGTTTTCTCCGTACTGTTTCATCGCACCAGTGATAAACTCTTCAGAATGCCCTTCTGTTTCTATAAAATCCACCCATGGAAGCCAAGTCCTGAGACTCTTTCTCGAAATGTCCGTCACGTCAAACAGCTGCCGGGCGTGATGCGGCTCCAGTAGTTTCAAGTACGTCTTTTCATCGATCTCGTTCGTAAACATATTTTCCCCCTAAACATCATCTTGAATTTTTTTCTTCCACTCGTTTTTAAGCATACTCATTTCCAGAAGGCTCCAGAATTCCTCCCCGACCTTCACTTTATCTCTCAGCCTTCCTTCTGTAACAAATCCAACTTTTTCATAGGCTGCAGCTGCAGGCAGATTAAAATCAAACACACCAAGGCTTACACGGTGAAGATGCATTTCTTCAAAAGCCGTGTGAAGTATTTGACGGACCATTTCCTGCCCCGTCCCCCGCCCCCTGTCTGCTTGCCTTCCTACAAGAACACGGCAGATACGGGCGGATTCATTCTTTTTATCTATGTAATCCAGTGAGATATGACCAATAACCTCCCCTTCTTCATTCACTGCACTGTAAATCCGCAGCCTGCCTTCCTGCATTCTTTTACGGTATTTCCCAAGCTGGCGTTTTGTCAGCGGGTAGTCAAAATCAGATCCACCCCATTGAACAAGCAGGTCCGGGGAATTGATCCATTCAATGAGTTTCTTGTCATCTTCCGGTTCAAACGATCGAAGTATAAGCACATGATGCCTCCTTAGCAGCTGCGATAATATTTTCATAATACGTTCTTGTTCATATTCAGCTGCAGCAGGTTCAAAAACTTCATTTCTCTTTGTCTGCTTTTACTTCTTCCCGCAGCTTAGTTAAAAGATAGATTATTTGTGTATTCTGATTTACCTGTTCTTCGGAATTGCTTTTAATTTTGAATAATAAGTAATACATTACAATAATGAGCCCGATAGAAAAAACTAAATTTATGAGCATGCCTATATTAACTACCATTCCACAGCTCCTTCCTTGATTTATTTTTCCCACCAATTGAACCCATTAATTACTACTTGATTTGTGTTTCTAACTGAAACGTATATACTGTTCTGAGCAATCGGCCAAATTTAAATACTCGAAGAATATAAGCAGACGGGCTTTTATTCCTGTTAAACACAACTCAGCCCCTTCCCTCAACTGATTTCCTGCGTTTATTCCTTACACTTTCTGAAAGGAGAAATCCTTTGAAACATCTCCTCAAAGCTGTTAATAGAGCGACTCCGGAGCTATTCAGGCCAAGTCCCACTCCGATCAGCCACAGGGGAACGGAATCAGTTGAGGCCGGCCCTGCGCGCCCGTGGAGGCGGGTGTTTATCGCTTATATACTTATTTTCAAGGCAGCCTTCGATTAAGTTACCCTCTTTAAAACTAGCTGCCGGAAGAGGAGACCGCTGCTCCACCCGCTATGGAAGCGATCATCGCAGCATTCTGAGCTTCCATCACAGTTTCCATTGTTGCAAACAAGTGTACATCCATTGCTTTCTGCTGATCGTACAGTGTCACCATAACCAAATTTGCTGCCGACAGACTGTTCCAGTCCTTATGCCAGCGGAATGGCTTTTTTCGATTAAGATCATCTGCTGTTTTCTTGATTTTATTGAACGTTTCTTTCTCCAGAGAGGTAAGTGCCAGAAGAGCAAGTGCCGGATAATGCATCTGTTTAAGCTTCAACCCCGACTTTTTCCATTCAACCGCTGCTTCCTTCAACCGTTCAACGAGCTCTTCTTTTTTATGATCTTCGTCCAGGGAAAGAATATGACTCAAAAACTGCAGGTCGTTGCCTTTGTGAAGGTCGAGGCCGGAAGCCTCCTTGTAAAAATATTCGATCCGGTTCATCAGTTCTTCCGTATTCTCTTTTCTCTGCGCCAGAAGAGAAGCAAGTGGATAGTCATGTTCGGAAGTAATAAACGGATGTTCCTTTTTCATTGCCCGATGCACTTCCATTGTTTTAATTGTCTGCTCATGAAAAGGCACCGTACGGTCACCGGAAGAAAGCAGGACAAGAGCTGTGGTATATGAGGCAGCTCCCTTTTTGAATTTTTGACTCCGAAGCTCTTTATAAATCAGCTCAACGTCTTTCAGCCGTTCCTTCGGCTCCTCATAATTCGTATCCAGTACAGCTGCCAAAGTCAGCCTCGGGGTGGATCGGAGTGGAGAAAACAATGTCGCCTCTTTCTTTATATGCTCTGTAAGGTCCCGGTACCTGTCCAGTGAAAAATCCTTTTCTTTCAGCACGTACATGGAAGAGGCATTCATGAACAGTTTACTATCCGCCATCTCCCATTTAAATGACTTTTTCAACTGGAGAAAGATATCCTCATATTTTTTCAGATAGTCTATCATTACGCGTTCCTCCTTCGTAAATCAAAGCATAGCCCATGCCTTCCATGTTTAAGTTCGCTGTTGATGACTGGAGAAAAAGGAGCCGCAGACGCTTCTTCATCAATACGAAGCTTCAGCAGAGTCTTAAAACAAGAAAAACATCCGCTCTAAAAGCAGATGTCTTCAATTATTACTATATATTCTTTTTTTCGATGAAATTATCCTGCTTTTGACTCGTATTCCACTTCTTCTCTTTTTTCTTCTGTGAAATATCCGAAAGCCGCTGCGATAAGAGCAGGAAGAACCCAGCCGAGACCGTTGTCGTACAGCGGGATGTAACTAAGTCCGGCGTTCAGCGGAGCCGACTCTATCCCGACTGCATTCAGTGACTCATATACTGCAAAAACGGAAGTAACTGCTACTGCATAGACGTACATTTTTCTGCTTTCCTGGAAGAAATGCTGAAACAGGGAGATCATAATAAGGACGATAGCCACCGGATAAATCAGTACCAGCAGTGGAACAGCAATATCCAGAATCACAGCTAGTCCGAAGTTAGTGAAAACAAGGCCCGTTCCGACAAAAACAGTTGTGAAAAAACTGTAGGAAAACTTCGGAAATATTTCATGAAAAAAGCTTGCACAAGCACTTGTCAAACCGACGCATGTTGTTAAGCAGGCAAGAAGAACAATCAGACCGAAAACGATGCTTCCACCGCTTCCGAAGAGCAGCTGGGAGGCGATAACAATAATTTCGGCACCGTCTGTAACCGGCTGATCCACCGGCAGTACCCGGCCGATCCAGCCGAGGGAAAGATACACTATCATGAGTCCGGCAGAAGCGATCAGCCCTGCTGTAAGCGTCCCCTGAACGAGTGTTTTTTTATCCGCTGCCCCCTTGTTTTTCAGTCCGTTAATTATGACAATCCCAAAAGCCAGGGCAGCGATTGCATCCATCGTAAAGTAGCCTTCAAGAAAACCACTTAAAAACGGGGAAGCTTCATATTTATCTGTAACCGGCGCATCGTTGTACTGAAAAGTGCGGAAAGCCTGAATAAACAGGACAGCAAGTACAGCAAGCAGAGCCGGCGTAAGTATCCGTCCTACGTAGTCGACTACTTTTTTCGGGTTGATACTCAACAAATAAGTCAGTATAAAAAAACCTGCCGAAAATATGAATAGAGCCCAAGCTCCCTCCACGTTGAACATCTGTACGAACCCCAGTTCATACGCTACGTTCGAAGCACGAGGGATACCATAAAAAGCTCCGATCGACATGTAGATAATAATTGCAAAAACAAGCCCGAAAAGCGGGTGCACCCTCTGTCCGATCTCCAGCAGTCCGTTGTTGGATAAAGTGACTGCAAGTATAGCGAGAAGCGGTAGAAATACTGCCGTCAAAATAAACCCGGTGACTGCCGGAATAAAGGCTGCTCCGGCCTCCATCCCGAGCAGAGGAGGAAAAATTAAATTCCCTGCTCCGAAAAACATCGAAAAAAGCATGAAACCAGCAAAAAGATAGTGTTTCTTATCCATTTTATTCACTCCAAAAAATTCCGGAGCCACAGCGGTTCCGGATAATAAATACTGCAAAATAAGCCATGAATTACCTTAAGGAAAAACGAAAGGTGTCCACAAAAATAAATATAAAAACAAAGCAGGGCCGGGAAATGCCAGTGCCATTCGGAAATCTCCTTCACAGCAGAGCTGAAGCGACATTTCCTCCAGTAATCAATACCATACTTACATATAGCTTTTTAAAAAGAAATTATCGATTGAAATTGTTTCGGCTGGATCTCCGTGTACCCTAGGAGAATTTAGCACGGCTGTTTGAGAAGGTCAATATATTTATTTAATATATCATTAAATTGGTAATTGTCTGTATAATTGTTGTTTTTATAAAAATTTCGGATATATGAGAAGGTTTTTGCACCAAAAAAACTGCTTAACTGATGATTGCACCAGTAAAGCAGCTTTTTATTTTTCTTTGTTTTTATTCGTTATTTTATACCATAAACCTGCGGCATTTACCTCACTGCCTGTCAGCTGATGACCGGCAGATTCCCAGTGGGTTTTTACGGAAGCGCCGGCTTTTTCAAGAACTGCTGCCAGTTCTTCTGCCTCCTCTTTCGGAATAAGCGGATCATTCGTCCCTGCTGCGAGAAATACTCGTTTTCCTGACAGATCCGGCAGATCTACATTTTTAAGCGGCACCATGGCGTGATGCAGTACAGCTGCACTCAGGGCGTCTTTATCGTGGTAAAGCAGGCTGGCTGCAATAT
Source organism: Alkalicoccus sp. (assembly GCA_007692495.1). Taxonomy (GTDB): domain Bacteria; phylum Bacillota; class Bacilli; order Bacillales; family Salisediminibacteriaceae; genus Alkalicoccus. The sequence goes on along the minus strand of REBZ01000078.1, from coordinate 13,185 downwards.
TGGCACCATTAGAGTATCCCACAGCGGTAATATTATGGCGTTCAAAGCCATACTTTTCAGAAGCTTCATCCAGAAAGGAGTTCAGCTCCTTCGTGCGGTAGACGAGATCTTCTTCATCAAAGACGCCTTCCCTCAGACGTTTAAAAAATCTTGGCATTCCGTTTTCCAGGACCTTACCCCTGACGCTTAGAACCGGCGCCTCCGGATCAATCATGGAAGCAAGCGGCAGCAGATCCTTTTCTGTGCCGCCAGTCCCGTGCAGCAGAAGCAGTACCGGTCTTTCAAAATTTCCTTCTTTAAAAATATGTTCCATTTATATAACACACCTTTTATTGACCCGGAGGGCAGAACACCCTCCCCGGGGTTTCGATCAGCTTTAGTCAGCTGTTATTTTCTGATTGGTTTCATCGCCTCCGACCAGCTGACAAGCTGGTCAAGCATGTCGCTGACGGATTTTTCCTGTACGTCTGCCGGACGGAGTGTCGTTCCGTTTTCAAAATCTGTGAACAAGGAGAGTGCTGGATGAACGCGGACGTCTGCAATAAGCAGCTCTCCAAGAATTCCCCGGAGATGTTCAGCTGCTCTCGCTCCACCAACCGAGCCGTAGGATACAATGCCTGCTGCTTTGTTGTTCCATTCGCTTCTTAAATGATCGAGCGCGTTTTTTAAAGAGCCGGTAATGGAGTGGTTATATTCCTGTACGATGAAAATAAAGCCATCTTTTGAGGCCACATCGTCCGACCAAGCTGTAACACCGGAAGTGTCCCCTTCCGCTTCTCCGAGAAAAGGAAGCTTATAATCTGCGATGTCAAGCACACTGTAGTCTGCGTCTCCTCTTTCCTCTGCAATTTTCTTTACCCATTCTCCGACCTGCGGGCTGACTCTGCCTTCTCTCGTGGATCCCAGCACAATTCCAATATTTAATCTGCTCATTGTTAATATCCTCCTTTAAATTCTACAAATATTCTTTTTCAATAGTTTTTGTACTGCGTACTGTGTCGATGGGACGTACTTTGTTTTCGATCTGCTCTCTCTGGTCTTCAAAAAACGGCGGCAGGGAAAGTTTTTCCCCGAGCGTTTCGTACGGTTCATCCCCCATGAAACCGGGGCCGTCAGTTGCCCATTCAAATAAAATACCCTGGGCTACTCTGGCATACAGTGATTCAAAGAAAAACCGGTCGACGTAACCGGAAGTAGGGAAGCCAGCCTGGTGCATATGACTGATCCACTCTTCAAGCACACTTCGGTCAGCCACCCGAAAAGCAGCATGATGTACTGTTCCGAACCCTTGGCGGCCCTTTGGAAGTACTGCATTGTACTCTACAATCACCTGGGCCCCGCTGCCTCCTTCTCCCATCTCATATAAGTGCAGCGAACCTTCAGACGCTTTTTCTTTCATAAACATGACCTTCTCAAGTACTTCCTTAAAATGATCAAACTGAGAAATCCGGATATGAAGAGGTCCGAGACCGGTAATAGCAAATTCCAGCGGCACCGGTCCGTTCTGCCACGGAATGCCCGGGGCCACCCCTTCATTATGTTCATCGGATACGAGCATGTACTGCTGATCGTCAAAATCCGAAAAATTAATGATTTTTCTGCCGAACTGCTCTTTGATGCCTGAGTGTGATACCTCGTATTTATCAAAGCGTTTTACCCAGTACTCAAGTGCTTTATTATCAGGTACACGAAAACCGGTTTTATATATTTCATCTGTTCCGTGCGCTCCCTTTGGAATACCCGGAAAATCAAAGAATGTCATATCGGTTCCGGCAGAACCTTCATCGTCTGCGAAAAATAAATGGTACGTTTTAATATCATCCTGGTTCACCGATTTTTTGACGAGACGCATTCCGAGTACGTACGTAAAAAATTCATAGTTCTTTTCAGCACTGCTCGTTATAGCTGTTACATGGTGAATACCTTTAAGTTCGTTCATGAAAATTCTCTCCTTTAGATTATCTCGTTTTCGAGATATCATATTAAAAAATTATTATCTTTTCTGTGCTTTAAAGCCGATCTTTTTCAGACTCTCGATAAGCGTTTCTACTTCCTCCTCTTCCAGCTCTGAAAATACTTCATTTACTGATACTTCGTGTTCAGGAAAAATTTTATTCATTAATGAGGTTCCCTCTTCGGTAAGTTCCGCATACGTTACGCGGCGGTCATCCGGGCAGGCTGTACGCACTACGTACTGTTTTTTTGTCAGCTTGTCGATGACGTAGGTAATACTGCTGCTCGCAATAAGTACATTTTTACCGATCAGCTGGATAGGATGTCTTCCTCTATGATGAAGAAGCTCCATGACGGAAAACTCTGTAGGGTTCAGGCCATAATCTGCTGCGTCTTTCTTAATCACTCCGTGAACCGCATCCGCTGCTTTTACGAGAACGGTGACTGCCTTCAAATTTCTATTGTCCGGTTCCATGAGCACCACCTTCCAGAATTTTATCTCGAATTAAAGATTCTTTAATATGAGATAAATATATCACGGTAAATAAAATGGTGTCAACAATTACTTTAAAAAAGTTAGTGGGAAGATGTCGAGATCACCAGCCGCTTCCGGAAAACTTTCGAAAGCATAAAAGATAAAAACGTAGTATGATAGGTAGAGTCATTTGAGTAATAAAAGGAAGAGGTTTTATTAATGAGTAATACGTTTGATCAGTTTCAGCTCAGCGGAGAGATTCGTGAAGCGCTGGCAGGAATGAAATACGAACAGGCAACGGAAGTGCAGAGTCTGGTTATACCTAAGCTGTTAAAAGGCAGCGATGTTATTGTAAAAGCGAAAACAGGAAGCGGAAAAACCGCTGCTTTCGGTATCCCGCTCTGCGAGAAGGCAGTCTGGGAGGAAAATAAACCGCAGGCTCTTGTACTGACACCGACACGTGAACTTGCTATGCAGGTTAAAGAAGATATTCAGAACATTGGACGATTTAAACGTTTAAAGGCAGCTCTGCTTGTCGGACAGCAGCCGGCAGCTCCTCAGCGGGTGGAATTGAATCAAAAGGTTCATATCGTTACCGGTACACCGGGCAGAGTGCTGGATCATATCGAAAAAGGTACACTGAATCTGGAAAACGTTAAATACGTTGTACTTGATGAAGCCGATGAGATGCTGAATATGGGCTTTATCGACCAGGTCGAACAGATTCTTGCGGAAGCACCTGAAAAAAGGATAACTTCTCTGTTCTCAGCAACGCTCCCACAAAAGGTAATTAAGCTTTCAGAAAGACATATGAATCAGCCCGAAATTATCGAAACCGTGCTGGAAGAAAAGCCCGACATTGATTTTACCTGGCTTGAAACGACCCGGGAAACGAAAATAGAAGACCTTTACAAATTTCTTGTGAAAGAACAGCCGGAGTCCGCAGTGCTGTTCTGCAATCAGAAGGATACGGTAGATGAACTGACTTCCTACCTGAAGGACCGGGGGCTTTCCTGTGACAAAATTCACGGGGGACTGGAGCAGAAGGAACGGACGCAGGTTATGGAAGAATTCAAGCGTGGTACTACCCGCTATCTTATTGCCTCTGATGTAGCAGCAAGAGGTATTGATGTCCTCGATATGCCGCTCGTTATTAACGTGGATGTGCCTGTTGAAACAGAAAAATTTATCCACCGTACCGGCAGGACTGCACGCGCTGGCAAAAAAGGAAAAGCAGTGACTTTTGTTATACCTCAGGAGAAACGTTATGCGGAGATTATCGGCCGCCGGTTGAAATCAGAAGTTGATCTGGAGAAGGTCCCTTACACGACTTCGGAGGAGGAAAAGTCCTTCAAACAAAAAATGGGTGAAATTCCACAGCTGAAAAAAGATAAGAGTGCTCCTTTGGAAAAGAACATTACGAAGCTTTATTTTAACGGGGGTAAAAAGAAAAAGCTGCGGGCTTTCGATTTTGTCGGTACCATTACGTCGATTCCCGGTATAGAAGCAGATGATATTGGAATCATTACTGTAGAATCACTGGCTACTTATGTCGATATTCTTAATGGCAAGGGATCCGTGGTTCTTCAGGAGATGCAGGAGCGCAAAGTTAAAGGAAAGAATTTAAAAGCGAGAGAAGCAAGAAGATAAAGAGAAAAAGCAGAACCGGCTGCAGCTGGTTCTGCTTTTTTCTGCGTGTCAGTTGATTTATCTGCCTTTAATAATAATTTTACGGGACACGTATCTCCTGCCTGCTCCGGAGGAAGCCTGCCCATGGCCCCACTGCAAAAACTTCAATAAAACAACCGTAAAAAAGTTCTCCAGGTTCCACCTCCGGTTATAATCCCTATTTCTGCGGCTTCATATTCAGCGGAATAAAATAGTCGGAACATCCCTGCCAGCCGAGTTCTCGGCTTAATATATCGAATGTGGAATGGAAAAAATCCTGCACCGCTTTTTCCGGCACCCTGTCTGCGCGGATAGTTTCCATATTTAAAAAGTATTCGCTTAAAGTACTGTCAAAGAAGGCTCCTTCCGGCTTTAAGGAAGTATCGTCCAGTTCTTTATTTATAAAGGGATATGGAAGCACAAAATAGGAAGGTACATCCACCTGTTCGTCCCCGAGCCAGAAACCAAACTCAATCATCTGCTCATCGAACGCGGCCTTTTCGATAACCTTGTCTTCGGTAAAAGGTTCCATAATACCGGGCAGGATTATCATGGAAACGTCGAATGTTCCCCAGAACAATGCCGGTTTGACTTTCCGACAGCGCAGCGGTGCGATAAACTTCGACTGCTCCCTCACTGCTTCCTTAAAAAGCCGTATCCCTTTTAAGGCGCTCTCTTTATGGAAGGAAAGAGGGGTGCTGTCTTCATTCAGAAGCTGTTTGTAAGCCATCTCCTGCGGCTTTGGATTAATCGAAACAGTCACATCGTGCATGTGCAGCTTTTGAAAAATCTCTTCAAAGTAGTCCCGGATTGATTTCGACGATTTGATGATAACTGACTCTGTTTTACCGTCTACATGAATAAGGATTAAACTGTTTGCTATATCTACATCGAGCTGAAACACATGGTCCTGTTCAAAAAGCAGCCCTGTCGTAAAACCAGAAGGCGTCAGCGGCAGCGTAACGTGAGCCCACTGCGGCTCCTGGTGCGCTCTTTCCAGTTTGATCTTCCCCATGATTTGAGAAATAAGGTGCAGCGTGAACTTCGTATCCTTCCACTCAGCGTGCCGAATAATTTCCATAGCCCTTCCCCTTTCACATCTGGAGTGAAAAACTTACTCCTTAATGACTTAGTTACTTCTACCCCGCTCCATAACTGTTAAACCCGTCAAGCTCCAAGTATGTTTTCCTGAAAGATAATCAGGGGATAGAAACCCTGATTACCAGGAATCAATCACAGGAGGGTTGTTATGCACGATCAGGATAAGGAAATCAATTCGTACGCAGAATTCAAAGGTGCTAAAAAAGAGAAAGACCGGAAACTGGTTTTCCGGATTATTGATTATGCCTGCTATGCCTCATTCGCTCTGCTGCTTACAGCAATGGCCACAGACTGGAACCCGCTTCCTGAGGAAGGACATCTCGGTGCTGCTTTCTTTTTCCTCGGTGCTCTATACACCGGCTCCCATGCGCTCGAAGGTGGAATTGATGGTAAGAAACAGGTCATAATCATGTTTGGTATCCCTGCGGCCATTGCTTTCGTCACAGGAATACTTTTTATTTACGCAGTATAAGCTTTTTCATTCTTTCTTTTTCCGCAGGAGTCTCTACCCTGTCACCGGGTTTAGTGAAGGATAAATAGGAATCATAAAAAGCAGAAGGACGTCTCTTGCACGGCAGCAACGAAGCGGAAACCAGCCCGTGGAAGAAGGAGATTGGAAGATCCCGCAGGGCGTAAGCTCACCCGGAGATCTCTTCCACGGCAGAGCGGAAGCGAAGTTTTCTGCATATACCAGCACCGGACTGTAACAGGGACATTGATGCCGTTCAAAACGGCACCATGAAAAATGAAAATATCCAACGCTGTACAACGAAGGCGGAGACACCCGGAGGATCAGTGCCGTTCGAGAATCCATTTTGGCGGACTGTTCTTCCGCCAAAATTAGTTGGTAACAAGCCCTTGGGTAAGCTCCGCCGTGAGTGAAGCAGCGTTATGTCCATCTCATAAATGAGCTATTTTCAAGGTAGCTTACTTTTTAAAGCCGGTATCTCGTTTTCAGCCACGTTAATCTATAAACTGACGGTCACCGGCATCCCCTGAAGCCTCCGAAGTTTTATCTTCTACTTCCCATTCATACTCACTCAATACCCTGTTTACAGCCTGCCTTGTCTGATAGTCCTCCGTGGCGTAAGGGATAGTCAGGGACTTGCTGTTGCTGCTGAATGTATAGGAGGTGACCCGCTGAGTGTCCTCTTCTACGGTACGCGAGACATTTTCGACGTCTTCCCAGTGAATATCAGTTTCCGAAACACTCCAATAAGAATTCACTTTCACTCCTGCTTCATCGAGATAAGCGTAATGATAGATCGATAAGATAAAAACAGGGAATGCCGCTGTCATAAGTAAACTATGAACGCTCAGTGACCAATCGCTCCAATTTTTTCTCTCCGCAGCCGCTTTTACGACATAAAGAGAAAACAGACAGACGGCGAGCCAGATCATCGCCCCTCCGAATCCGAGATAAGCAGCCTGGGGGCGGATAAAGGACCAGTGGTCATATGAAAAGAAGAGCATGTCCTGAACCATCATGATAACTATAACCGGGACAAAAAAAGCTGAGATAATAAGAAGCGGCCCCGCAGTCAGAACATAAGGCATAAGTGTATCGGCATCTATTTGTTTTCTTCGCTTCATTTCGTTACCTCCTCCACAGGTTCTTCTATATGTTACGAACAGAGATTTGAATTGTTTCATAATAGAGGAAAAAATTGAAATAAATTCTAATTAATCTATTCAGGAAGATTACGCCGGGCAGGCAGGACGAAAGAGCATCCGGCTTATCCTTTATTTTTTTAAGTGGCAATTCAGCCTGCTTCAAGTATTAATAAAAGCAGAACAAAACATACGGCGATGACCTTTTTCGTTTTATTTTTTTCCGATGGATAATCATTTAATTCTTTTCCGGTTAAGATTGTTACATTTGCAATGAGTGCGCCTGCAATTATCAGTGCTGATTAAACAGCGGCAATCGTAAATATATGCACGCGTCACGCCCTATTCAGCTGTTAATTGAACTATGTAATCTTATCCAGAATAATACCCGCAAACCCGCCGGTCAGCACTTCTTTTTTCAGCTGGTTGTGACAGCGGAAGGAGGCAGTAACCGCTGTGCGGTTTCTTTCCTGCTTTTCGTATTGTTCAATCGTGACGCGGCAGACAATCGTATCCTCTGTAAACACCGGACGCAGAAACTCAAAATTCATCGTCCTTGCAAGGACATTATAATCCCCGCCAACTTTAGTCGGAAGTACTGCCGTTAAAAGCCCCTGTACGACGAGTCTCCCCTGCTCATCCGGTGTCAGGTGATGAATACCTTCATCGCCGGAAACTTTTGTGAAAAGTTCCACGTCTTCCTTAGTAAATGTTCGTTCGAATGTAATAACGTTTCCTGTTTCTAAAGCCATTCCTTTTCCTCCTCTACCCATCACATTATTTCCTCGCAGGCGGCAGTCCGACCCTCTCCCAGTCTTTCGGCTTAATATTCCTGTTCATCCAGGATATTTCCGGGGCATTATAAGGAGCAGAAGCTGTTAAATAATCCCCACTCCATAAAGCGGCACCAGATCTTATCATTTCTTCCATAAGCATCGGTATAAAATCCTCCGGCTCTACATAAAAAGCATAACGGGCAAAGTCGCGGAACCAGCCGCAGGACAAAAGATAGCTGTTTATCTCCTCCTTATGCAGTCCGTCTTTAATAATCAGGCTGTACGCAAAAATCCGCTTGCAGGCGTGCCATGATACTTTTTCCGGTTTTAACAGCCATTTCTCCGTTCGCTTTCTAGCGTTATCTATCGCTTCAGCCGGGTTCTCCACCGCCGGTCCGTGACCGGAATAGGCTGTTTTGATCGGAAACCCGGCAAGCTTCTCCAGACTCTCCATGGATCGATGAATGGCGGCTGTTCCTTCCCGGAACGAGTTCAACCAGCCGAGATCATTCCGATGAAACAAGTCTCCTGCAATCAGCACCTCATTTTCCGGGACATATAGAGATACGTGTCCGAGCGTGTGACCTGGGGTTTCCACCACCTGAAGCACAGTACTTCCGGCCGTTATTTCGTCTCCGTCACTTAAACTGCGCTGAACGCAGTAAGGTTCAACAGGCTGATCGAGCCATTCTGCGCTGCAGGCTTCCGGGTCGACTGCATTAACCGCCCCCGCTTCCCATTTATGTGCTGCGATCGGCGTTTGATAATGCTGCTGAAAATAATAATTACCTCCGGCGTGGTCACTGTGATAATGGGTATTTACGATTTGTGCTACTTCTTCCGGAAGTACGCCGCGGTATGTAATCAACTTCTTCGTTTTTTCGATATCACTTCCAAACCCTGTATCAATCAGCACCGGCCGCTCCCCCTTTATAAGAACCATATTGGCACTTGGGAACGTTCTTTCAATAAATACAATGTTCGTATGATTCAAACAGATCCCTTCCTCTCTACCAGCAGTTTTCGTACAACACATCACATAACAGCTGAGATCCAATAGACAGAAAAACCTATATTTGACAGCGATTTCAAAAAATTATACTTAACAATGAGTGCTTTGTAAAAGAATTGATCTGTCTGTTCCTTCCCGGTATCTCCTGCAAAAAGACAGTAATTCTGTTGAATGCAATCCCTGCCGCTCAGGCTTTTTTATTTATGCTCTATAAATTTTCGGCTTCGTGATCGATCTGCCATTCAACCCCGAATTTAACAGTAACGCTGCTGCACCATTTACTCCAGAAAGTTTCCTGCAGTTCCGTATTCACTCTTACGCCTTCCTTCAGCTTCTCAAAGTAGCTGCGCAGCTGCGTTTCATCTTTACTTAAAACAGCAATGCTGATGTTTATAAGGCATCGACAGAATTACATCTGAAAACATGACTGTACTGTACTCAATAAATGAGGCTTGTGTGCATGATTAAATCATGAACTTCCTCCGTTATGGAATAATCGGGATCGGGCGGGGCTTCTTCGACGTCAGCGTAAAATTTCACCGCTTCCCTGCAGTCGCCATTGAAATTAATACAAGCACCAACCGGCAGTAGAATCACTTCCTTTTTTTAGGGTGTCTTATTGTTTACAGTTTACTTTGAAAACTTCAACAGAGCAATGGCTGACAAAAGGATGCGAAAAATAATCTTCCGCTGCTATTCCTTTAATTCTTCAAAAGGGTTGATATCCATATACCTGCACGACGAGACCATATCATGTGTCATTTGAATTCGGTTCTCTATTTTTTTATCTTCATATTGGCAAAGTGTTTCTGCTTCGCAGGAATACAGGAAGCATACATATCATCAGTTATTACTTCCACAACATTGGTTTTGCAGCGATATCTTTGACCCTTAACGGACCAGAGTTATCGACGATGACGAGGCCGACTATTTGCGAGCGTTAATTTCACTTAGGTATACTCCTATTCATACAGGCTTTTACAAGTCGAATTCCGATCTAAGATAAATCTGATCTGTTATAATGGCAGGTAACTATGTAAGTTTCCCCTGCTGAATTAAATACGTTTTAAATTCGGGAGCCATTGTTATACACCATCAGCATGTTAATAATTTGCGGAAAGGTTTTTTAATGATGAATAAAAGAAGAGTAATTATTGCGGAAGATGATAATAATTCATCAGAAATCCTGCAGGAATTTTTAAAGAAAGCTGCAGATTTCGAAATTGTCGGAGTGGCAGAAAACGGAGAAGAACTCATAGAATTGAATTTTAACGTTAAACCGGATGTAGCTCTCGTTGATATCGGCCTTCCTGTACTCGATGGAATGAAAGCGATCAAAGAATGTATTAAAACAAACCCTTCTCTTCAATATATATTTACGACAGCCTACGAAGAATATGCAGTGGAAGCCTTCGATATATCCGCCACAGATTACATCGTGAAGCCTATAAAAAAGATACGGCTTTACGAAGCACTGGAAAAAATAAAATTCCCTGTTTCCTCCGAAGAATCCTCGGTGGAGTCCAGAGAAAACAAAAATAAAAAATTAATTGTTAAAACAAGTACAGCCCTGCAGGTTATAGATTCAGATACGATTGTTTTCATCGAAAAAATGAACCGAAAAACATTTATCCATACACGGGAGATAACGTACGAAAGTAATGAAACACTCGGAAATTACTCGAAAATGCTTAACGATAACTTCTTTTTCAGTCATCGTTCCTACCTTATAAATTTAAATTCCGTTGCAAAAATAATCAGTGATGGGGAAACTTATTTTATTTACTTTCATGATTTCAGTAAATATGCACACGTGTCAAAGCTTAAATACCTGGAACTTCTGGAAAGATTAAAACAGTAAAATTACCTCGAAACCGCCGGTACCAAGCTCGACAGTTATTCCATTAATGAAACGGTATCACCCAGTAATTACCCTCCTCCTTTTTCAATTTTTTATCTCATAACACATTTCATCACGGGTCAGTACGCCTGTAACAGCTGACCCGCTTCCTCCTCACTACCCAAACAACTTCCTGCTTTAACAATAAAATCATCCCCCTCTCCCATACTTCTTCATTTCAAACCATTTTTTACAAACATTTCAGACACTTAATCACCCATTACAGACCCGTAAACCTGTAATTCACCTGTACTGCATTGTCCCCCTTCCTTCTCTCACTTATAATTTAATGTTAGATAAGTGGGCGGAATCCTGAAATAATCTATTTCCTTTCCTAAGTGTTTTTTCCAGACAGATATACGAATATTCAGTAAAATTCTATCCTTTATGTTCACATTTATAAATGAGCGCATTACATTAAAAGGCAGTACCGCCCGGAGGATTAAGTGCAGCCTGAAGATCCAATTCTCCGAATGGATTTTTCGCAATATTCAGCTGAAGATATATCCTTGGGGAAGTCTTCACCTGAAGCGTAAATCATGGTTTTTATTCAGCTTTTACCTTATTAAATTCTATTATGAAATTGACTCACTTATATTTTAAATAATTTTCCTGCTCAATCTATTTTTACATCGCGAAAGCAATACGTTCAAAAAAGGAGTGAGCAAGTTTTGGACAATTTAATTGACTATCAGCAGCTCGCCAATCAATTAGATGACGAGGTAGCTATTTTAAAAGTAGAAGACCGGAACTGTTATCAATTTATGTTCCTTAATGACAAAGCTGTTAAAAAAAACAGTCTGAAAAACCCGATTAATAAAACCCTTCAGGAAACCCTGCCTGGTCCCGAATGGGAAAAAATACAGGGATTTTATAGGGAAGCCGTTTCCAAAGAAAAGCCGGTTGTTTTTATCCAGTACAGAGAAAAGAGCGTTGAAGAAACAAAACTTTCATTAATTACAAGTTCAAAAGACGGTTCAAAATATATCCTTGCTGTTACTAAAGACGTCACGAAAGAAAAACATCTGGAAAGAAAAAATAGGTTTCTTGAAGACAATGATCCTATAACCAGCCTGCCTAATAAATCTTTGTTGGAAAACCGGCTCGCCCATTCTATCCATATTTCCAAAGAGAAAAAATCTTTGACGGCTCTTCTTTACATTTATGTCGATGGTTTTCAAAGCGTGCATGATTACTTAGGACATTCTTCGTCTGTCGATCAACTTTTAATTGAAGCTATCGCCCGGATTAACGGGTGTTTTGAAGGCCATCAGACGCTGGCGCGAACAGGAAGCCAGGGTTTTTCTCTCCTTATTTCGGATATTCCGCAGCACGAAACTGCAGTCACCTGTGCGAAATCCATTATAAAAAGTCTGGAAGAACCGTTTCACTATAACGAGCACACGTATCATCTTACAAGCAGTATTGGTATTACTTATTATGACGGCAGCGAAGAAACGTCGGTGGAAGAGCTGCTGAAGCAGGCTGAGCTTGCAATGTACATGGTGAAAAGACGCTATAAGAATCATTACGTTGTATACAAAGAAGAAATGCAGCATATGATCCAGCATCAACTAACTATTGGCGGCGATATCCAGCAGGCCTTAAATGAAGAAGACTTCTTCCTCGAATACCAGCCTATCGTTGATATAAAAACCAATCGCATTAAGAGTTTGGAAACCCTTGTCCGATGGGATCATGAGACAATCGGCACCCTTTACCCTGTTCAGTTTATTTCGCTGGCCGAAAAAACAGGCTTAATCGTTCCACTTGGTGAGTGGGTCTTAAGAAAAGCCTGCAATCAGTTGATGAAATGGCAGGAGCAAGGTTTGACAGGCTTCAATATTACCGTCAATGTGTCTACCGTCCAGCTTCAGAAAATGGAAAACTTTTACGAAAAGGTTCAGGAAATTTTGACAGACACGGGTGTATCACCTGAAAACCTGGAACTTGAAATCACTGAAACTATCTTCATGGAAAACATTGAAGCACTCTTCGTCGTCGTCGAAAAATTGTCCGATCTCGGCATTCAAATTTCCATTGATGATTTTGGTACAGGACACTCTTCGATGAACGTATTGAAGTATCTCCCGGTCAATACAATAAAAATTGACCAGTCATTTTTAAGAGATAAATCAGACGGAGCCAAAAATCGGGCTGTGATCAAATCCATCAGCGGCCTTGCCAAAGATCTGCAGATAAAAACTGTCATTGAAGGTATCGAAGATGAAGATCAGCTCGCTCTTGCTTTAAAAGAAGACTGTTACCTTCTGCAGGGAAACTATTTCCTCCCGCCTTCTTCTGTGAATGACGTAACTGCTTATATAAATAAAAAGACTGTTATTGCCAACTGATTTCGATCACTACATGGTGGACCAGACTTAATTATTATCAGCTTCTTATCAAAAAAGACGATGAAGGGCTTTCCCCGAGACTCATAGGGGAAAGCCCTTTGTATTTTTCGTGGTTTTAATTTCCCTGCTTGATCAGCGGGAGAACAGGAATGTAATTTATTCGATATTTGTACTGGCCCTGGAATGATCCTTTCCGCTTTTTCTTTAGCTCTGTTAAAGTCTGGTGTTGGTATATGCAGAAAACTTCGCTTCCGCTCTGCCGTGGAAGAGATCTCCGGGTGAGCTTACGCTCTGCGGGATCTTCCAATCTCCTTCTTCCACGGGCCGGTTTCCGC
>REBZ01000157.1 GCA_007692495.1 Alkalicoccus sp. | reverse complement strand
CATAGACGATAAACGTGTCTGAGAATTGTGCATTCGTAATGTAAATTTTGGTTCCGTTAAGCAAATAATGGTTTCCATCTGAAGATAATTCTGCTTTTGTTTTTGCCGATAAGGCATCCGAGCCCGCCGATGGTTCTGTTAAACAATAAGCGCCAACGTATTCACCGGACGCCAGTTTAGGTAAATACTTTTGTTTCTGCTCACTTGTTCCGAAGTAGGTGATAGGCAGTGTTGCAATACATGTATGGTTCGAATGGGCAACACCGTAACTTCCGGATTTACCAACGGCTTCTCCTACAAGCCCTTTACTAATTTTGTCCAGGCCAAGTCCTCCGTATGCTTCAGGTATACTGTGGCCGAGCAGTCCTTCACTACCTGCTTTTCTGAGAATATTCACGACCCTGTCAAAATCCTGGTTTTCAATCGCTTCCCTGTGGGGTTCCACTTCTTTTTCGACAAATTGACCTGCCGTTCTGAGAATCATGCTCTGTTCGTCGGTGAAATCTTCTGGTGTGAATATATGCTCTTCATCTATTGTTGATAATAGAAAACTTCCGCCACTAATGTGCTGTTTTGTTTGATCTTTCGCCAATGTCACTACCTCCTTCTTTTTCAATAACCTGCTCCTGATTATTCAGGCAGATTCTTTTACTTCCAGCCAATTGCGGCACAACGGGCATGCTGTCTCTTTGTGAAACAAAACTGATTTCTTTACCAAAACCTGAATCAGTAAGCATTTGACCAACACGTGACTCTGTAAGCACCGGCTCCGGTTCCCTGTTTTTATAAAATTCATGAGCAGCAAACGCCCCTTCTGTAAATATTAATCGCTCACTGCTTTCTTTCTTTAAACTGGCTATAAAGGAACCTGCTCCATAGAAATCTTCAATACAAAACTCCCCGGAAGAACCGGAACAGATCAGAACGATTGTATTATCTTTCCCCCTTTGTATAATTTCTTTTGCAACCGCTGTTTCATTTAATAAAGAAGCGATATACACTTGTTCTGCTGACACAGTCTGATTGATGGCAACGGTTCCATTTGTCGTTAATAAAATCATCGTTTTCTTGTTGATCACTTCTATCAGCTTCATAGGATTAGGCTCATGAAAGTCTTCCAGGCTTTTCCCTTGATGTTCCCCGACGAGTAAATAACTGTTTTTTTCTCTTCCGGCCGCCTCTGTCGCTGCTTCTTCCATCGTTGATACAGGAATCACTTCTTTGGCACCGGCGTGAAGAGCTGCAGTAATCGTAGAAGTTGCTAGTAAAATATCAAAAACGACCACTACTTTTCCTTCTATCTTTGTTTCGTCAATGTCTTCTTTTTTAAAAAGAAGATGAACTTTTTTCATGATAATCTCCTTATATCTATTCCGGCCTGCTGTTCGTATAAAAGAGTTCAGCCTTTTCTTGCTTTTATCGTCCTTTTTCCGTTTCCTTTACCGCCTGCTCGATCAATTGCTGAACAAAATAGTTTAACTTGGCAAATCGTTCATCCCGGGTCTGGCCCTTTTTCCAGCGGGCGTAAATCTGCTGGCAGATCACAGCAAGTTTAAACAACGCAAATGTGAAATAGAAATGAAATTGAGAAACGTCCCGCCCGCTTTTTTCCGCGTAGGCCTGAACAAATTCTTCTCTTGTCATAAACCCGGGGAGAACGGTAACAGGCGGCTTACCCAGCGCATATTTCAGCACATCCGGATCATCCTCCTGCAGCCAGTAGCTCATTGCTGCTCCCAGATCCGCTAATGGATCTCCAACAGTTGTCATTTCCCAATCAAATAAACCAACCATTTCAGAAAAATCCTCTGAAAACATCGCATTGTTCAGTTTGTAATCATAATGAATTACAGTTGCCTCCTGGGATGCTGGAATGTTCGCTGTCATCCATGTTTTTAAACTTTCTATCTTTGGAATTTTATCTGTCTCTGCTCGTTCATACCGTTTAATCCACCCGTGAACCTGGCGCTCCATAAATCCATCCGGGTTTGTCATATCTGTAAGAGCTGTGTTTTTGTAATCAATATCATGGAGCCGGACAAGTGTATCAACCATCGTTTCCGACACCTTCCTGCACCTTTCTTCCGTCGGTTCCATTCCTTTTGGAAACTCTGTATCAAGTACTATTCCTTCCCGGCGTTCCATTATAAAAAATGGACTCCCGACGATCGAAACGTCGTCACTGTAGACAAACGGTTTCGGAGCAATTGGAAAAACAGGATGAAGTTCACGTAAAATCGTATACTCGCGCTTCATATCATGTGCTTTCGGAGCAACTGGGCCATGAGGTGGTCTTCGAAGCACCCCCTGCCAACTGCCAATCGTTAATTCATATGTGAGGTTGGATGCTCCCGATGAGAATTGTTCCACTGTCATCCTGCTTTCAGGAATCCCTCTCACATTTTCCCTTATGAACCTTTCTAACTTTACCGTATCAAGCTCTTCGCCTTTTCTTACCTGCATCGTCTCTTTCATCGATTTTATCCACTCCTTTACGTCCCACTGCCAGCCTGTTTCATGGGAATACAGACCTTTGTTTTTTGCAAACGCTTTCATAATCTTTTTTCACGTTTCCTGTATGAAATATTTTTTATAACAGCCTCCATATCAACCGCTTCGTAAAACTCAGTTCCAGCCATTGACCGGAAACTTTTCAAAACAAAAAATATCTTTTGCTTCTGCCATGGAAAATGCTTTTTCTTTTGTCGTCCCTTTATAGTTATGTTCCAAAGATGAAAAGGTCTTAAAAACCCTTGTTAACTTCATGTGTTACAGTGGTTTATCAACAGTTAGGGCTTGCTTCTCCCTTGTACTCCTTCAGCGTTATCCACATCTTTTCTATACCTTTTCGTACGTATACCAGCCTTGACCCGTTTTTCGTCCGAGCATCCCTGCTTCGACTTTTTCTTCGATACATTTAGCTGGTTTATCTTCCGGATCTCCTGTTTCAGCAAACCGCTGCTGATTCACATAATAAGCAACATCGATTCCTGATAAATCCATCAAAGCAAACGGACCAATCGGATGTTTAAGTGCTTTCGTACAAATAAGATCAATATCTTCGAAAGAAGCATACCCTTCTTCATATAACTTGACCGCTTCTTTTGATAACGCTCCGAGAATACGATTTGCGACAAATCCTGAAATTTCTTTGTTTAAAAGAACGGCCGTACGATTGATTTTTTCACATAAGGCCATCGTTTTCTGTGCCGTTTCATCTGATGTCAGCTCACTTCTAACGACCTCTACACAATCCATGACGAGCGGAGGAAAGAAGAAATGCATGTTACACACTTTTTCCGGGCGGCTTGTTACATCAGCCAGCATAGAACTGACTATTGTTGAACTATTTGTAGCCAAAATGGCATGTTTCGGTGCGATCTCGTCAAGCTCAGTAAACACGCTTCTTTTAACGTCTAATTTTTCTGTGACTGCTTCAATCACAAAGTCCGCGTTCGATGCCGCATCTTGCAGACTTGTTGTAAAGGCTAAGCGGGAAAATGCATCTTTCTTTTCCGATTCTGTCAGTTTGCCCTTTTGAACCCATTTATCAATTTGATATACTAATGCTTCTTTTGCTTTTTTAAGTGATGATTCGTTCACATCCTGGATGACCGTCTCACATCCCCCCAGTGCACACAACATCCCAATTTGGTGCCCCATAGAGCCTGCTCCAACTACACACACGTTCTGCATATCATTTCCCTGCATCATGGCATTCTCCTTATTAGAAATTTATTTTTATTACACTACAACTTTTACATACTAACCAGTTAGTATTTTACAGCCGGAGGATCACCGGGATCCTCCGGCTGTCATTTACAGATTACTATGCACTGATTCCATTTAAAAAGATCTCTAAATATATTTCTGCTACTTCATAGTCAGGAACGGGCCCGTTGGGATTGAACCACTGGTAACTCCAGTTACACGCTCCCAATACTGCAAACGTAATCATATCTGAACGAAGATCGTTCCGAAATTCGCCTTTGCTCATTCCCTCGTCAATAATCCCATTCAACTGAGAAAAAAATTTATCTCGCGTAGGTATGATCTGAGACAAATGCTCTTCGCTTAAATTACGCATTTCCCGATAAAAAACCTTTGCACTTGTTCCCTGTATTTTAATACTGCTCAATAACATGAAGACTACTTCAAACAATTTTGTTTTACTATCTTTCTCATCGTCTTCAACAATTTTCTTTTGCCTAAGAACAATATCATTAATATAGCCAAGGTGAATATCCATCAGCAATTCTTCTTTACTTTTAAAATAATAGTAAAACGTTCCCTTAGTAACACCGAGTGCATCCACGATATCCTGGATCGATGTTTCACTAAATCCTTTTTTTTCGAATAAAACAATGCTTTTTTCAAGTATTTTTTCTTTCACAGTGGAGCCCTCTCTTTATCTGCTGTTTTTCACACATTATAACATAGAGAGACACTCTGTTTAGGTCAGCGCATGCGTTCCTCCATCTACCACTACCGTGTCTCCTGTAACAAAATCAGCTGCCTTTGACGCTAGAAAAACGGCTGCACCTTTCAGGTCATCCTCCGAGCCAAACCTGCTTAACGGTGTTCTCTCCAGTATCTGATCCCCTCCTTGTTCGATAATAACTTTCGATAGCTTTGTCGGGAAGAATCCCGGAGCGATAGCATTGACGTTAATGTTGTACCGGCCCCATTTTACCGCTAAATCTTTTGTGAAAGTCATGACTGCACCTTTGCTCGTATTATAACCGATCGTATCCATCAGCTTCGGGTCTGTTCCACCGAACCCTGCCACTGAAGCTATGTTAATGATTTTGCCAGCCTTTTGTTCAATCATTACTTCTCCTGCCGCTTTTGACATTAAAAATGTTCCTGTGACATTCACATCGATTACTTTTTCCCAGGCTTCCAAAGGCATTTCAACGGCAGGTGCTCCCCATGTTGCTCCACTATTGTTTACAAGAATATCGATTCTGCCGAACGTCTCCATTGTTTTTCTTACGACCTTTTTCACATCTTCTTCTTTTGTCACATCACAGGACAAGGCAAGCGTTTTTGTTCCACTTTTTTGCAGCTCGTCACTTACTGTTTGACAAGCGTCTACTTTCCGGGAACAAAGAACGATATTAGCTCCTGCTTCAGCATACGCTTTTGCGATTTGTTCACCAAGCCCTCGTCCACCACCTGTAATAATTGCCGTTTTATCTTTTAAATTAAACAATTCCTGTATATGCATCTTTTAACCCTCCGACTCTATGAATATTGTTTTAATTCCTGCTTTGCCACTGACCGCCGGTGCACTTCATCAGGTCCATCTGCAATTCGCAGCGTCCGGGCCATTGCCCAGTGATGAGCGAGCGGGGTGTCATTACTTACTCCTGCTCCACCAAATGCTTGAATAGCCCGATCAATAACGCGGAGTGCCATGCTTGGTGCGACAACTTTGATCATCGCAATTTCTTTTTTCGCAACCTTGTTTCCGACCGTATCCATCATATGTGCTGCCTTTAATGTTAAAAGTCTCGCCTGTTCAATATCGATTCGTGACTCAGCTATCCACTCACGGATCACTCCCTGATCAGCTAAAGATTTACCGAAAGCCACCCGGTCTGTTACGCGTTTACACATTTCCTCCAATGCTCTTTCCGCAGAACCAATGAGCCGCATGCAGTGATGAATTCTTCCTGGACCGAGTCTTCCCTGCGCAATCGCAAACCCTTTGCCTTCACCCCATAATATATTTGAAACAGGGACTCGAACATCATTGTAGTCGATTTCCGCGTGCCCATGCGGAGCGTGATAATAACCAAAGACAGGTGTTTTCCGATTAATTGATACTCCAGGAGAATCCAGCGGAACGAGAACCATCGACTGCTGCTCGTAGCGATTCGCATCCGGATCTGTTTTCCCCATAAATACAGCTACTTTACACCGTGGATCTCCCCCACCGGAAGACCACCACTTCCTTCCATTAATCACATATTCGTCACCGTCACGAACAATGCTGGCATCGATATTAGCCGCGTCTGATGAAGCTGTATCAGGTTCTGTCATTGAGAAACATGAACGGATTTCACCATTAAGCAGAGGCGTAAGCCATTTATCCTGCTGCTCCTTTGTACCATAGCGTACGAGCACTTCCATGTTTCCAGTATCTGGTGCACTGCAATTAAAAGTTTCTGGTCCAATCATCGATCTTCCCATGATTTCACAAAGAGGGGCATATTCAACGTTTGTCAGCCCTGCTCCTCTTTCTTCGTCCGGTAAAAATAAATTCCAAAGGCCCGCTTTCTTTGCTTTTTCCTTCATTTCCTCCATCACAGGAGGCACTGATTTCCAGGGGTCTGCCTGTGATTCAACAAACTCATCATATAATCGTTCATTTTCATAAACTGTTGTTTCCATGAACGTTTCCAGCTGATCCTGCAGCTTTTTCACTTTATCGGAGTAATCGAAATTCATGTTTTCCACGCCTTTCATGCGAGCTGTTTTGCAGATATTTTTATTAACTGACCAGTCGGTATGTTTTTAATATACGGCAAATAGTTAGATTATTCAAGCTTTTGTTTTAAGCTCTGTTAAAGTCCAGTGTTGGTGTATGCAGAAAACTTCGCTTCAGCTCTACCGTGGAGAAGACGTACTTCTGTTTTTTTATGATGCCTATTTCT
>REBZ01000153.1 GCA_007692495.1 Alkalicoccus sp. | reverse complement strand
CAGATCAGCCAGTTACATAGAATGGCCCGAAAAAACAGCTCCATTACCGGATCGGTCATTTTCTGTTCGGAAACTGTCAGAAGAAAGGCGTTCACTTCCGGATCGTTAAAGAGACCCGTCGTGTATATTAAGAAAGCGAACGTCACCGCACCAAGAATGTTGCCAATATACGTATAAATCCACAGCTTTCCTACTACGAGCCATTTCATTTTCTTCCGGATGGCAGCGTAGGTGTGATAAAACGTATCTCCTGTAAACAAGTCCGCTCCTCCATAGGCAATTAAAATGATAGCGACACTAAAGGTGATGCCCGCCATAGGATACGTCCAGGGAGACTGCTCCAAATAAAAAAAGCTTCCTGTCCGGAAAGCTACGATAACACCGAACCCTATAAACATACTGGCCATCATCGCCCGGATCATATAACGTATTTTTCCTGTATTAAATATTTTTTCTTTTTTAAGAGCCAGTTTTTCAACCTGCTCCAGTGAATTTGTTTCCATTCGTTTTCTCCTTTTCGTATAGCTGCTTTTTTCACTATACGCCTCTGTTTCAAAAAAGAAAACAATGTATTTCGATGTAAACGGAACCAATTATTAATTCCATAAATGCATGCGTTTGCAACGCAGGCCTTATCTGGAATTGATGTTTTTCAAGCAGATTTTATATCTGTAAAATTCATTCACTCATATGAAAATTTTTTCATTATTGTGTTACAGCCGGTCTGTGGAAGGGAAACAGGTTTTTATGAAGGAGGGATGAAGGTGAATCTAATTCTTACAGGCGCAGCGATTATTTTTATTCTGCTGAACCTTATTTATTTTTTCCGTAAAAAGCGTTTCCGAGAAAGCAGCATACATACCGGACTTCTGCTGCAGATGTTTTTTACACTTACCGGACTGACGATCGGCTTCGCCCTGCTGTATTATTTCCTTTCCATGCAGGAAACGATTCTCCACGTGAACGATCCGACAGACTCCGCGGTGGATCCGACTTTTCTGGAAGCCTTATATTTCAGCGGTGTCACTATGTTATCCGTCGGCTACGGCGACCTTGTTCCTGTCGGGTCAGCCCGCTTCTTTTCACTGATACAGGCTGCTCTCGGCCTTCTCATCCCAAGCGCTTTTTTTCTCACAGCCATTGGACAAAAGATGCAGGAAAAAGAAGAATAAACATAAAAAGCTGCGGCATTCTCTTATGACGAGAAAGCCGCAGCTTTTTTATGAGCTTTTTCTCACAGAGCGGCTGTAGATTTCGCGCCGTTCCTTCGTGGCCTCCTTCAGCGATACAATCGGGTAAGGGTAGTCATGCCCCAGGTCAAGCGCCGCCTCTTTCCGCTCTTTTTCACTCATTAAGTAAGGAGAGAAAAGATGTTCCATCAGGACAAATTCAAGTTCCGGCACCCACTTTTTCACAAACGTTCCATCCGGATCATACGTGTAGCCTTCCTCCACTGCTCCGACTTCCTGAAACCCCCGGTCCCCCGTTCCGATCCCGGCAAGCTCCATCCAGCTTCCGTAATTAATCGAAGCATCGTGGTCAATTAAGTGTGCTTCAAACCAGGCAGCTCCCCAGCGCCAATCCACTCCAAGGACGTTCGTCAGGAAAGCTGCAGCAATCCGCCGGGCACAGTCAGCTGTGTGTCCGCATGCTTTCAGCTGTCTCATTCCCGCATCAACGAGCGGGTAACCGGTATTGCCGCTGCACCAGGCTTCAAACAGCTCCCTGTCTTTTTTCCACTCAATAGGAATCTTCCGGAGTCCGCCTTCTGCAAAGCAATTTTCCTTTTCTTTATAAAGGAGAAAGTGGAAATAGTCCCGTTTCAGAAGAGAAGTATAAAGCCGCTGCACGCTGCTTTCCGCGTCTTCCTCTTTTCTCAGCTCCTCGAGCCTGCCTGCGACATGTCTTGGAGAAAGAGCTCCTCCGGCTATCCATGGAGAAAGCTTGGAAGCCGCATCAAACTCAAGCATTTCGTTCCGGCGCTGGCGGTAGTGCAGTACATGCCTGCTTTTGAAAAAATAGTCGTCCAGACGGCGGAGCGCCTCTTTTTCTCCTCCATTCACAAGCGTTTCAGCCCGACTGTCCCGGAAAAGGCGCATCAGTTCCTCGCCGGTCGCCGCGTGTTCTTCTAAGTACATAGGAGTCTGCTCTCTCGGTCTTTCCACTTCATGGCGGGGCTCGACCTTTGCCTCCATCAGTTTTTCTTCAAATTCATGAAAACTCCCAGGGAGATCTTCCAGTGAAAAGGGCAGATCTTCCGGGTGAATCATTGTATCTCCGTAATACCATGACGTTCCGGCTTCTGCTGCGCGGGCCGCTTCTTCAAGTCCGGTTTCGTCTTCAGCTTCTTCTACTCCAGGCAGTCTGTAGGCACGAATATTCGTTATCGGATATTCGTTCATCCACTGCCGCAGCTCCTGGACGGGGTCCCCACTGCTGACGACGAGCGGTACACCTAAAAGTCCAAGCTGCTGGTGCAGCTCGAGCAGATTTTCAATTAAAAAGCGGAGTCTCTTTGCATCCATCCGCTTAAAACCGACTTCCGTCTTTTCTTCATTTCTCCGGTCAAAAACGAACCCTGCCATTACCGGCTGTTCAGAAGCCAGTGCTTCAACGAGAGGCAGGTGATCATGCACTCTCACATCGTTTCTTATCCACACAAACTCCATAACTCCCCCTCCTTTGCAGTATTTATGATAATTGTCCTATTCCCTTGTTATACCGTTAAGAAACACACTGTGCTTCCTCCCGGTCTTTCCTGTATACTGGATAAAAAAGGAGGAATCGTTCATGCGTTTAAAAACAGCAGTAGTTCAGATGGACGTAGCCTTTGGGCATCCGGATACGAATTACAAAAAAGTCGAAAAAAACATTACCGATGCCGTCGAAGCAAAAGCAGACGTCGTAGTACTTCCGGAGCTGTGGCCGACCGGATATGATTTTCAGTATATGAAAGAACATCCCGATACAGAAGCAGATCAGGCTGTAAAGTTCCTGTCGGAGCTGGCACGCAGACACAGAGTCAACCTGATAGCAGGGTCTGTTCCAAAACAGACAGAGAATGGTTTGTTCAACACGATGCTCGTTTTCAACCGCCACGGTGCTTTCGTTAAAGAGTACAGCAAAGCCCACCTTTTCCGGCTGATGGAGGAAGAAAAGCATTTAAGTGAAGGAAATGAAGGCGGGCTGTTTAAAATGGAGCACGGCTACGCTGCCGGCTTTATCTGCTATGACATCCGTTTTCCTGAGTGGGTACGTACGCACATGCTTCACCCGAAGCACACGCCGTCCATATTATACGTAGTCGCAGAATGGCCCAAGCCGCGTGTTGATCAATGGCGTGCCCTTCTTATTGCGAGAGCGATTGAAAATCAGTGCTTCGTAGTAGCCTGCAACCGCATCGGCTCCGACCCGAATAACACCTTCGGCGGCAGCTCCCTTGTTATCAGTCCGCTCGGAGAAATCATTGCGGATGCCGGTGAAAAAGAGATGATTCTTTATGCCGAAATCGAAACCGACGATGTGCACGAGATCCGGGAAAATATTCCTGTCTTTCAGGACCGGCGTACAGAACTTTACCAGTATAAGTAGAATACCTGCGAAAACCTGTCATTCAAACAATCGGCAGGTTTTTCAGCTTGTGAACTAAGTAACCGGGCGGCTGTCTTTTTCCTCCACTCCCCGATGGAAACCTGCTGACCCGGCAGAAATCCCCCCTTTCTTTTCATCTCCCTTCCCGATCCTCATCCATTACAGGAAATATTTGTAGTTATTTCCCTCTTTCCAGATTATACTGAAAGTAATACGCGGGGAGGTGTTCTGCTGTGAAATGGGAAGACAAACTGCAGGAATGGGAAAAAGAGAAGCTTCTCGACCGCGGCACTGTCAACCGTATACTTTCATACGAAAAGGACCATCAATCACACAGGAGAAAACAGCGCCTGCCTCTGCTCATGATTATCGGTCTCATTTTTTTCACCCTGGCTGTCTTCAGCTTTATCGCTGCCAACTGGCAGGTTATGCCGGCACTTCTTAAAACAGGACTCATACTTTTCTTAATGTGGGCCTTTTATGTACTTGGATACTTTTCTGAAAAGAAACATTTTGCCCGCCCTGTTATTTTCCGTCTTATCGGCCTGGCGATGTTTGGAGCTTCGATCATCGTCACAGCCCAGGCCTTTCACTTTTCTGCAACAGGCGCTCTCCTTCCATGGGCACTGTTTCTGGCAGCACTTGCCCACTATGCTGTATGGCGCCACACTGCCTACGCTGCAGCAGCGTTCATATTCGGTTTCTTCACCTTGACAGCTTCTCTTCCGGTAGTAAGCTGGGTGGAATGGAGCTTTTTTACCGCGGTCGTACTCGCCTGGTTTCTTGCAGCCCGAAAAGACAGAACAATGTTTTTCAGCTGGCTTCTCCTGTTCGGATCAGGTCTGAAGCTCTGGAGCGCAGCTGAATATGCCAGCCCTTTCTGGCCTGTGTGGACACTGTTTGTACTTTTTCTGCTGCTGTTTTTCATCCCGGAGGAGAGAGCACAGAAGCTGCTGCCGCTTCACACCGGCACCGGCGCCCTGCTGCTTGTTATTTATCTCGCCGTACGCGGTGAAGCTGGTTTGACGCTCGTCGATCTTAACTGGCCCGAGGCTTCCGCTTTAGCTGCTGCGGGCGTACTCGTTCTTGCACTGGCTCTTTGGAAATTCCCTGCAGCAGCCTGGACTGCCGTTCTTGGGGGGCTCGGCTTCATGATGTTTGATGAAACAGCCATCGCCCTCGCGGTGACAGCAGAAATTACGGCACTTGCCTATTTATTCGTTTCCCAGCGCCGCAGCCTGCCGCTTGCTCCCGGCTTTACTTATTTTATTCTCGTGCAGCTTGTCATCTACGTCATTTTTGCATGGGGAAGACTGGATATGGCTTTGTTCTTCCTTATCGGCGCCCTGCTTCTGTTTGCTTTTTCCGGCACAGCCTGGTGGCTTAATCATCGGAAAGAGGAGGCCGCATCATGAAAAACTGGATATTACCTCTCGTTCAGACACTGTTTACTGCACTCGTCGTCCTCAGCTTTTACGCTGTCAGCTGGTGGGGGGAAGAATTCACGCTCCGTGCCGAGCCTTATGATCCGTTCGATCCCTTCTTAGGCGAATACGTCCTCCTGCAGTATCCGGATCTGGAACCGCCTGCCGGCCAGGAAAACCAGACAGTGTATTTCACGCTGGTGGAGGGCGCTGATGGATATGCTGTCATAGACAGAATTGACGACCAGCCTTTCTTCGGTTCCATTGAAGGTCATACTTACCAGGAGTTCGTTACCGCTCCACAGCTCGAGCAGTTTTATGTAGAGCAGGGAGAAGGACCGGAGCTGGAGAAAACAGGAGATCTCGAAGTCACCGTAGACGTTGCCCCGTGGGGTGCTGTACGTCCGGTCAGTCTGGAAGAACGGTCTTCTGAATAGCACAAAAACGCCTCTTCCGGTTATCCGGAGAGGCGCTTTTATTATAGACTCTACTGCAGGAAAATAAGGTTGATCGCAGCCAGAGCGACAACAGCTCCGGCCAGACGCCTCATGTTTTCCTGAGAAATCCGGCGCAGACACGCCACTCCGAGCCTTGTACCGATAAGCACCGTCACAATGCCGACTAAAAAGTAGAGAAGAAAGTCCATATTATAGTCCCCGTTGACCCCGTGAAGCGTTACCGTCATGAGATTCGTAAAGAAAAAAGTAATCTGCAGATTCGCACTGTACGCGTATTTGTCGTCAGCAAAGGCAAGCATCAGAAAAAACACAAAAAACGGCCCACCGATTGCAAACACACCACCGACAAATCCACCGAGCAGTCCTGCGAGAATCGGAATCCATATAGCCGTCGAGCCGATTTTCTGCATTTTATTTGCTCCGTAAAAAAGATAAACGACAATCAGAAGAAGGAATACGCCGAGGAAATCCCTCATAATATCCAGCTCTCCATATGTGGAAAGAACATAAAAAGCACCAATCCGTCCGAAAAAAGCCGCACTCAGCAGCACAACGAGCGACTTCCACCGGACGTGCTTCCACATCTGCACAGCTATGCTTGCTGCGACAAACAGTGAAAGAGACATTACAAGCAGTGTACTTTCTATTACGGTAAACATAAGCGGGAGGAAGCTCATAGCAATCAGACCGAAGCCAAATCCACTCACGCCCTGAATAAAACTGCCCGCAAGCAGTACGAGAAACACTATCAACAGCTCTATCATAAATACGACCCGGCTTTCTGTAATTTACTTATCTCCGCTTATTGTACGCCAATCGAAACATAATTCCCACCCGGACTCTCGTTTTTTTCCTGGAATTCATGCTATCCTTAACTGGAAGTCACTGCCTTTCCGGTATTCTGACGTCTATGATTTAAATGTTTTTGTGGAGGTCCTGCTTATGGAAACTGCTGTCGTAGCCACAGCGATCACAGTCATGGGGCTGATGGTCGCTTTAGGTGTTTTTCTCTCCTATAAAGTACATATTACAACCGAAACAAAGCAGCTTCTCGTTGTTGTCGTATTAAACATAGCTGTTCCATCGGTCATTTTAAACGGGGTGTTCAATACGGACGTTTCCGACCAGCTGCTCCGGCAGGTCGGCATTATTTTTGGCCTTTCAATCATTTTTCATCTCGGGGCAGTCGTATTTGCTCTTTTGTTTGCGAAAATAGCAGGCTTCCGCTCC
>REBZ01000155.1 GCA_007692495.1 Alkalicoccus sp. | reverse complement strand
CGTCATCGGCTGTGAGTGCAGCGTCCAGCTGGGCATCGGTAATCAGGTTGCCGAGAGCTGTTTCATTGGCGCGGACACTGACATCGGATCCGTCTCCAAGACGCGGATTCGGCAGTTCATTGACCACAGTGGAACCGGCCGGTTCATTCTGCAGTTCTTCCACACCTTCAGCATACGGCTCGAGCATTTCTGCAGCTGTCGGGTCTGCATCAAAATCTTCGGAAGCAAAAAGTTCGCCGTCGAATTCTTCAATAGTGCCTTCCGCATTAAATGTGACGTTTACAGCACCGAGATACTCGCCGTATTCTCCAGCCTGAGCGACAATCGTCGGCTCGATTTCTTCGCCGTCTGCATTTTCAGTGACGAGCGTCGGAGGATCCAGTTCTGTATGGCTGTGGCCGCCGATAATAACGTCAATGCCTTCCACCTGCTCAGCTAGAAGAAGGTCACTGCCTATATCCGGACTGCTGTCATAGCCTAGGTGTGTGAGAGCGATAATTTTGTCTATACCTTCCTCTTCAAACTGGCTGACCATTTTTTCCGCTGTTTCTGCGTAGTCAGAGAATGTAATATCTATCGGGCTGGAAATGTTTTCTGTATCTTCTGTATCCAGTCCGAAAACACCGATTTCTTCCCCGTCCTGCTCGAGAACGATGCCGTCATAAATATTACCGGCTTCCGGATCGTAGCTGATGCCTCCCTGATTCAGATGGTCAAAACCGCTGTCGCCGGAGAAGTCAATGTTTGATGCCACCACCGGGAAGTCAAGAACTTCAAAGAATTCCACGAGTTCCGGGTGCCCTTCATCCGGATCTCCGAGATCAAATTCGTGGTTGCCCGGCACGAAAGCATCGTATTCCATATAGTTCATAAATTCTGCTGCGTCCTGACCGCGGTATTCATTGAAATAAAGCGTGCCGGAAAAAACATCTCCGGCGTCCAGAAGAAGTCCTTCTCCGTAGACCTCCTGAGCATGTTCATAGGCAGTCACGAGCTGTGGGAAGGCATCAGTACGTCCGTGGTTATCATTCGTATGGAATATATTCAAGCTGAATAAGGAATAGTCAAAATCGGCTTCCAGGTCATTTACTTTAATTGTCCCTGCTTCGCCGGTCAGATCATTATGTGTAACGGTGACGGTGGAGCGGTCGCTGCTGTCCACTTCTACATCAAGATTGCCCGGATCGAGAACGTTTCCGTCTTCATCTGTAATTTCCACGTCTGCAATACGTTCCAACGGAAGGCCGGCAGGATAAGTTTTGTCGAATGAGATGGCAAAGCTTTCTCCGTCGATAACGTCAATGTCTTCCACAGCTCTCTTCGGTCCATTTCCTTTGTCACCACTTTTTCCAGGTCCGTCAGCTGCCACAGTTCCTGTGGACAGCAGAATACCAGCAGCTAAAATACCTGCTGTACTGCGCTGAAATTTCATACTGATTCTTCCTCCTTTATAGGAAAATAGTTTTACATGCTATTCTATTCTAAAAGATAAGAATAGCGCTCTCAATAGTCTGAAGAAAGAAAAGAAAGATGATGACCTAAGGCATGTGATCAAGGACTTGTATAATGGAAAAATAAGTTAAAAGTTATGGGGTGGGGGGGTTCGAAAAATTGCCTTCCTTTCTCCCTTTTTTTGACCACTGGTTTTACAAAATAGGAAAAAAGGAAGAGAAAGATAACTTTTGTATTGCGAGGAGGAGCGGAAATGAGCAAAGATCCAAAGAATAAAAAAATGATGCCGATAACCTCCGCGGCGAGCGGGGAAGGGCATTCGGTCGTACCGGATGTTTACTGCTTTCCTGTGCAGATTGTGAATGTCTATTTCATAGGAGATCCGAACGAACCGGAGGAATGGGTACTTGTCGATGCCGGAATGCCGGAGTCGGAACAGAAAATTCTTGAGGAAGCGGAGGAGCGGTTCGGCAAAAACAATCATCCGAAAGCGATTGTTCTCACCCACGGTCATTTTGATCACACCGGGGCACTGGTTGAACTGGCAGAAAAATGGAGAGTCCCGGTTTATGTTCATGAAAAAGAACTTCCTTACGTTACCGGAAGAGAAAAATATATGGATCCTGATCCAACAGTAGAAGGCGGTATGATGGCAAAGATATCTAAAATGTATCCGACAGAACCGGTGGATATTTCGAATCATGTACAGACGCTTCCTGCTGATGGGACTATTCCTCCGCTGCCCGGGTGGGAATGGATTCATACACCGGGTCACACCCCTGGTCACATTTCTCTTTACCGCCCGGAAGATAAAACACTGATTGCCGGAGACGCTTTTGTCACGGTGCAGCAGGAAAGCCTTTATAAAGTAATCAAGCAGGAAAAAGAAATCAGTGGACCGCCGCGCTACCTGACCCCGGACTGGGAGGAAGCTGAGAAATCCGTGAAAAAACTGGCAGATCTGGAGCCGGAAACGGCCAGCACAGGTCACGGATGGCCGGTCAGAGGAGAGTTTCTGCATGAGGGCCTGCAGGATCTGGCGGAACGCTTTAAGGAGCTTGCCGTACCGAAAAATGATTCTTAAAGGTTTAAAGTGGAACTGTTTCTGAAAGTCATTTCGGATCAGTTCCTTTTTGAAAGCTGTGACATATATCTCTGCGTGAGCACATTTCATTATTTATAGTCAGTCTTAGAAGCCACGATAAGGCATGAAGGAGTGAACTATAATGGCAGTGATGATTGGAGAACTTGAAACAAGAAAGCTTTTTTATATGTACAGACTGGAAGAAAAAATAGGGAACTTGGCGGAAAAATTTGCACGAACGTTAACGGAGGTTCCGCTGTACCGCTTTGTCGGACTGTTTTTATCCGATGAAGAAGTGCAGAGAGCCGGTGCCGAACGGACGATTCTCGAAAACGCAGTTGCACGGATGAAGATGAAACGGGTGGAATTTGCTGCAGGGAAAAAGCTGAAAAATAAGACGGTGAAAAAGACCAATGAGATGCTTTCTGCCAGGCTTGGAAAAGAAGCTCGTATAAAAGATCTATCTTTTTACTTGAACACTTCAGAAGAAGAAATTCTGGAAACGATGGAACCTTACGAGCAATCCAAAAAATTAAAGCGTTTTTTTATCCTGGAAGAATCCAGGTAAATAATTGGACGGAAGTGTTTTTTAGATGAAAGCTATGTTAAAGTCCAGTGTTGGTATAGGCAGAAAACTTCGCTTCAACTCGGCAGGCCTGCGGGATCTTCCAATCTCCTTCTTCCACGGGCTGGTTTCCACTTCGTTGCTGCCGTGAAAGAGACGTTCTTCTGCTTTTTATGATTCCTATTGCTCTTTCCGAAAAACCGGTGCCAGGGTAGAGACGCCTGCGGAAAAAGAAAGCGGGAAGATCCTCCCGGACGGAAGGACAGCCGCGTGCGCGGCAGGTGTAAAGAGCCGCAGGCACTCTAAAAACAAGACGGAGCTTTAACATAGCCTAGATGAAAGAAGCACAGTGGGAGGGACCCTGCTCCAGCGGAAAACTGAAATTTCCAGAAAATCTCCTGTTTATTATATGAAGCTGGTATAATAAAACCAGAAATGTATAGGCGGGAGTTGAAGTAATATGCCGAACGGTAAATCCACTGCGCTCACCGGATTTATTCATCAGTTTATTAATGCGGAAGATTTTCATGCGATGGAAAAAAGAGATGGACATATCCGTCTGCCGAGAAGGAACCTGTCTCTACTGGGATGGGGAAGCAGTGGATTATTTTTACTATGTTTACAGCGGTGCAGTTAAACTTCAGAAAACAACGCATGACGGAAAAGAACTGACGATGTCTCTTCTAGGCCAGGGAGATCCCACCGGGGAGTGTGGAGGGCTGAAGAACGGACATCAATGCACAGGATGGATCACTGAAGCTGCTGAAATCGGTATGATACCGGTGCGGAAAGTAGAAAAGTTAATGGAACAATCTTCTTCTCTCGCTGTTTCCCTGATGAAGTGGGCAGGCGTTATGTCCCAGCAGCATCAATCGAAATTCCGGGATCTGCTGTTGTATGGACGCCACGTCGCTCTTGCTTCAACCCTGATCCGGCTGAGTACTGCACATGGCAAAACAACGGAGGAAGGGATATCTCTCTTACTCATTCAGAACTTGCTGAATTTATTGGTCTTACAAGAGAAACCGTCAACTGGTCCTTAAGCAGGTGAAAAAAATCGGGGGTTATTTCTACGAACGGAGGCAGATTAATGATTATGAATATGGAAGCGCTGCGCTCGGAATGCAGTTGTCCGCCGGGCGGCTGCCCAAAGGAAATCTGCCGCTTATAGAAGGGATTAAGGAAGTATCTTGAAGAGTAAGTACAATACGCTGTATTGTAAAAAAAGAATTACAGGAGGCCGGGATATGAAAATTTACTGGATTATCGCTGCTGCTGCCGCTTTTATTTTTGGATTTGCCGGACGTCGTTTTCACAGGGAAACGACCAGAGAAATCAAAGAACTGCTGACGTACCAGCCGGCTCCTGAGGAATGGGTTGTCACAGAAGAAAAGACAGCACATCTGCCGGAGCCCGTACAGCGGTGGCTTAAAAACAGTGGTATGACCGGGCGCCCGAATATTCATACAGCCGCCGTAAAGCAGGAGGGGTTCATGCGGCTGAAGCCCGATCAGGAGAAAAGTTTTCCCGCTGAAGCAGAGCAGTTTATTACGACTGATTATCCTTCCTTTATATGGAATGTGAAAATGAAAATGCAGCCGGGGTTCGCTGTAGCGGGACGAGACTGGTACAGGTTCGGTCAGGGAGAAATGCTCATCAAAGCGGCGTCCGTCTTCCCTATTGTAACAGTCCGTAACAATAAAAAAACGAACCAGTCGACACTGCAGCGTTTTCTACTGGAAATGGCCTGGTATCCTTCGGCAGCACTGAGTCCCTTTGTGTCGTGGGAAACGGTGGATGAGAAGACAGCGAAAGCAGTGATGTCCTACTGCGGTTCTACAGGGGAAGGAACATTTCACTTTTCGGAAGACGGGGATCTCGTACGCCTGAGTGCTTACCGCTTCCGGGATAAAGAAGATGAAGAGCCGACGGAATGGATGGCAGAGGCGTTCGAACACATGGAAGTTGACGGTATCCGCATGCCGTCCCGCATCGCCGTGTCCTGGATGCTCCCGGAGGGTAAATTTACATGGTATACGTTTACAGTCACGAAGGTCCGGCTGAACGAACGCCGTCCGGAACTTATCAAAGAACTATGACAAAGATTCTTTCTCTGTAAAACACACGCGGATCTGGAATTTACGGTATACATACCTTTTATGACGAAGGGAGGTATACCGTGTTATTTTTCAATAGGTTTACCGCCTTTTCCTGTTTCTGCAGAACTACGCAGTTTCCCCGAAGAAGCTCAAGGAGCGCCTCCTCTCAGCTGCTTCTGAGAAATACAGGAAGCGGATGCTTTCTGCAGAAGGCCAGATCATAAAAATAGTTGCGTACTGTATACTAAACCACGGAAATAGGAAGGGACCGGACTTCTGGTAAAGGGGAGGATCGACAAATGAACATTCAGGAAGGCTGGAATGGAAGGTTTTACGAAGATTTTACAACAGGGGATATATACTCTCATCCACTGGGAAGGACTGTGACGCAGACAGACAACATCTGGTTTACCCTGCTTACTCAAAACACCAATCCGATTCATTTTGATACTGTTTATTCGGAAAAAACCGAATTTGGACGTCCTCTCGTAGACTCTACGTTTACAGTTGCTCTCGTTACCGGACAGTCCGTGACCGATATTTCGCAGAACGTTATGGCCAATCTTGGCTGGGACGAAATCAGGCTGCCTAATCCAGTATTCGAAGGGGACACGATTTATTCCTACAGTGAACTGCTGGAAAAGCGCGAATCTGCTTCCCGTCCCGGAATTGGTATTATTAAAGTAAAAACCGTCGGCTACAATCAGGACAGCAAAGTAGTTATCGAATTCAAACGGACGATGATGGTATATAAAAAAGATCATGCGCCTGCTTCTGATCAGCCGATATTGAAAAAAGTACTCGAACAAAAGAAAAAAGATACATAAGTGTATTCCCCCTGTCCTGACCTGTGCAGGACAGCTTTTTTTCGTAAAACTCATATGGTTTTTTGAGAGGCTGCGGTCTTTCTGACGTCCGTGGTGATCCTTAAACGTTCTTTTTCACAGGTGCTTCTCTCCGAACAGGTTTTAATAAACGAAAACACTGTTGATGAAATTCAACAATTATTCGCACTAAAATAAAGCAGAAGCCGGTCTGTGCAAAGTTGCTGCAGAAGAGAAAACCAGCCGGGAAGTTCCTTCATTTCAGGCAGCAGGCGGAATTTTACCATAAAAATGATGAATGAAGATAAAGCTTTTCAGCAGGGATGGTTACAGTATTAAAAGCTGTTCTGTTCCATTATTTTATTGTGCAGCCGGTTTAAATATAAAGCGGGATGCTGTTTACTCCGAGGCTGTGCTTTTCAAAAAATTCAGAGAAAAGGTTTAAATAAGGTAATAAAGGGAAATTTTACAATATCCCGATACGCAGAGAAAAATACCAGACATATGTGCGCCCTTTAACTTACAAAAATAAAGTAATTATCATTTGAATTATTACTTACTTTATGATAGTGTGAGGAGCAGCAGTTGAAAGAAGGTGTCCTGTATGGGATTGTTCGAAAAATTATTTCAATCAAAAAAGGAGAATGATAACATGGCAAACGTAAATCTGGCAGTTATTTATTACA
>REBZ01000108.1 GCA_007692495.1 Alkalicoccus sp. | reverse complement strand
TCCGCGAGTTTGCAATGCCTCGTTCGGTCGTTTTGATTGCAAGTGTTTTTACGGTGTTTCTCCTGGTAACCTTTAAAGTTCTGTATTTGAAAGTAACGAGAGGAAATAAAATCGGGAAGGTGCTTCTCGTAGGTGACGGTGAAAACACCTCTAAACTGCTGCACAAAATCCGCCATCCAATGCTGAAAGGGACGGCCGTACGGCACGTATCAGAGCATGTCCCAATGGAAGAGCTTAACTATTCTCTGAGCGAAGTGGATTTTGTTGTACTTGCACCGGATATTTCCAAAGAGAAAAAATCGCAGATTATCTACTACGCGATGGAAGAGAATATAGTCGTCTATGTTATTCCGGAACTGTACGAACTGCTTCTGCAGAAGTCCACGACTTCCCCGATGGAAGATACGCTCGTTATGGGTGTACGTCCATTCCTGCTTACGTGGGATAAAGTTTTCGTCAAGCGCGTGTTTGATATCCTATCGGCAGTCGTGCTGCTTGTTATTGCGTTTCCAGCCCTTCTTATTACCGCCGTGATGGTTAAGCTGGAAGATCCGAAGGCAGATATTATTTACTCGCAGGAACGGCTTGGAAAAAATAATCGTCCGTTTACGATCTATAAATTCCGCTCTATGATCCAGGGAGCGGAAAAAACGACCGGCCCGGTTCTCGCGTCATCCGATGACAAGCGGATCACAAAAGTCGGCCGGTTTATCCGGGCAACACGTCTCGATGAGCTGCCACAACTGTTTAACGTGATAAAAGGAGACATGTCACTCGTGGGGCCGCGGCCGGAGCGTGAGTTTTTCATTCGGGAACTTACAGAGAGATACTACCACTACGGATACCGCAACCGCGTAAAGCCGGGCATCACCGGCTATGCTCAGGTAATGGGGAAATATACGACAGACGCAGAGGACAAGCTGCGCTTTGATCTCTACTATATCCGTAACTACAGTCTATGGCTTGATATTATTATTCTTCTGAAAACATGCCTCGTTATTTTTGATAAAACAAAATCAGAAGGAGCGGAGGAAAACCAAGCGGAAACAACGGAACGTCCGGAAGAAAAAAAGAAGGATGATACTTCGGATAGAAAAAACTCATCGCTGAATTTTTAGATCCCGTATGAAGGAAGGGCTTTTCATATGCAGACTATTTTTGTAACAGGTGGAGCCGGTTTTATCGGTTCCCATGTCGTTGAGCGGCTGCTCGCACGTGGGGACCAGGTTGTCGTCTATGATAACTTCACGACCGGATTACCCAGCAATGTTCCGGAAAAAGCGGTGGTCGTGGAAGGTGATATCCGTGATAAGGAGAGTATAGAAGAAGCTGTTGTACGCCACCAGCCGGACGGAATTATTCATCTGGCAGCACAAAGCAAGGTCGGACCTTCTCTCGAAAGACCAGAAGAGGATTTGGAAGTGAATATTCTCGGTACCGTTCATCTTCTTGAAGCAGCCAGAAAAAACAATAGCAGCCATTTTGTTTCCGCTTCTTCTGCGGCTGTTTATGGACATTCGGAAACTCTTCCGATCACGGAATCATCGGATACAGAACCTCTATCTCCATACGGTACGTCCAAGCTTGCCGCGGAGCAGTATATTCAATCGTACGCAAGGCTTTATCCAATCCGCACCGTGGGACTCCGCTTTGCCAATGTATATGGACCGAGGCAGACGATGGAAACAGAAGCAGGCGTTATTACGATTTTCTGTGAAACACTTCTTGCAGGAAAGCAGCCCTCTATTCAGGGAGACGGAGAGCAGACGCGCGACTTTGTATATGTGGAAGACGTCGCAGAGGCCGTCATTGAATCACTGAATAATGAGTCTGTACAGGGCATTTTTAACGTCAGCTCCGAAACAGAGACGAGCATTAACGAGCTGCTGCTGGAGCTGAGCCGTACAGCTGGAAGAGAGTTTGCACCGGTGTACGGTCCTCCCCGGGCAGGGGATATACGCCACAGTTTTCTTTCGTACAAACGGCTTCATAAAGAGACGGGATGGAGTCCTGAAGTATCGCTCACGGAAGGATTGGAAAAAACCATGGAGTATTACAAGCAGAAATGAAGAAGTTTCCTCCTTTAAGCGTTCTCCGAAGCTGAAGGACGTCTCTTTCATGGAAGAAAAAACGAAGTGAAAACCGGCCTGTGGAAGAAGGAGATTGGAAAATCCCGCAGGACGTGATGTGCCAGCCGGAGGTTTCCTCTACGGCAGAGCTGAAGCGAAGTTTTCTGCATTTATCAACACTGGACTTTGTTCTTATGTAAGGAAACGGACTACGCTTGTCTCCTGGTCTGTCTACGCAGATTCATCTGGTGCAAATGCCGGTAGACCCCCTTTTAAAAGATGGGATTTATTTGATTAATTTGGTTTTTGTAGTATGAACAGCTTGTTTTCCCCAAGTTACGTAAGACCCTGGACTTTAACAGAGATATTGATGTAATTAAAACTGCACCATAAAAAATGAAAATATCCAACGCTGTGTAACGAAGGCGGGGGCACCAAGAGGATCAGCGCCGTTCGAGAATCCATTTTGGCGGACTGTTTTCCCGTAAAAATCAGCCGGGAACAAGCCCTCGGGTAAGCCCCGCAGAGAGTGCAGCAGCGTTATATCCATCTCATAAACGAGCTATTTTCAAGGCGGCTTATTTAAAAACGCCTGAATCTGCCCGATAATAATTATTCCAGTAAAAGAACTTAATCAACATGCTTAACCCCCTGTCGTCTTTCTTCTGACAGGGGGTTATTCTGGTATCACACTTTTTACAAAAGCTCTAAGTTCTTATTTCCGGATGCTTGTTATTCCTCCTCAAGGCCAGGTTCAAGGTCGAGGTGCTGTCGGAGAAGCACAGATACTTCTTCAAGAGATTCGGGGTCTAAGTCGTAGTAATAGATGCCGTCACGGGTGAGGTCGCTTCCTTCGAGACCTAGGGTTTTGATGTTATCCTGGCTTGAAGCGTAGCTGTGCATACTGATAATGTCGCGGAAAGCGAGGTTGGTCTTCATATAGTTTTCCAGGCTTCCCATAATATCGTCGAATCGTGTGATGGAACGGAAAGAAGCACCTTTTTCAAGGAGGCCGGCCATGACTTCCTGCTGGCGTTCTCCGCGGCCGAGGTCCCCGCGTGGATCGTGTTTGCGCATTCGTGCATAGGCAAGCGCCTGCTCCCCGTCGAGCGTCTGGACCCCTTCTTCTATTTGAACGGTACTTTTATCCGTGCTGTCTGATTCCGTAAAGGCTGTTGGAGAATCAACTTCCACCCCTCCGAAAGCATCGACTATTTCCATGAAGGCAACAAAATTAATGGTTACAAAATAATCTACAGGGAGTTGAAACAGGTTTTCCACTGTTTCTACTGTTTTATCCACCCCGCCATAGGCGTGTGCATGATTAATTTTATCATTTCCTCTATCCGGGATTTCAACAAGGGAATCCCGGGGAATACTGAGCAGTTTAACGGACTCTTCTTCTTTATTGAAAGTAGCAAGAATGTTAGCGTCTGTCCTGCCGCTCAAATCCTCTCCACGGTCATCTACACCGAGGAAAAGAATCGAGAAGCTTTCGCTCGAGATATCGACTGGACTGTCACGGTATTCTGAATGGCGGCCCCGGTCCAGTTCCTGGCCGGCACTGGATGTTACACTACTCATCTGATCAACAACGTAAATAAGTGCAGCTCCACCAGCCAGCAGCAGCAGCGTAAATACTACAGCAGCAATTTTTATAAAGCGTCGGAAGGGAGTTTTACGGCGGCGCTTCTGGTTGTCTTCAAGTCGGGATTGTACCATTAGAGGGCTCCTTCTATTTCAGATGTAATAATTATACAATAAATTATTCCGGTGCTTTAATAGACGGTACCTTCTGCAAAAAGTTACACACTAAATGGTTATTCCCGCTGATTTTCAGCAGAGGGTACGCTGGTTTCCAAATAGCCGCTGCCATTCCAGGTGATCTTGACTCTGCCGCCGGACAGGTTCATCAGCCATTGTTCAAAGTCATTCTCTTCCCCTGCATTTATCCAGCAGGTTACGGCGGCTTTTTCGCCGTAGGAAATATCTTTTAAAATATAGGAGGAGGAGCGGATTTCGTTTTCGATTTTGCCGAGAAGTGTATAGTCAAAAACGGCCGTTCCTATTGAAGCCAGACGCCGTTCCACGACACCGGTTTCTTTTATCCCTGCCGATGCAGCGGAGCTGTAGGCACGGATCAGACCTCCGCCGCCGAGCTTAATACCTCCGAAGTACCGTGTAACTACAACGCACGTATCTTTGAGTTTCCGTTTCTTGAGTACTTCCAGCATTGGTACGCCTGCTGTACCGGAAGGTTCCCCGTCATCATCGGCTTTTTGTATGAGATCGTTTTCTCCTATCATATAGGCCGAACAGTTATGGGAAGCATCCCAGTGTTCTTTTTTGATTTCAGCGATAAAAGTCCTGGCTTCCTCTTCGGTTTCCGTCCGTTTTACATATGTAATGAATCGTGACTTTTGTACGGTCAGTTCTGATTTTCCCTGAGGATTTACGGTTAAGTACGAAGTGAGCATAGAGATAAACTCCTTTTAATAAAATTCCCTGATTGTCTAGAGCTTAAGTAGGATTCTAAAAAAATATAGAAAAATGGAATAAACAAGATAGACTTTCTGACTTTTGGGGTATGATGAGTAATAATGTGCTTTTAAATAACATTTGATTTCGTCGTCTCCGAACAAATATGCGTATATTTACCCTGTATAATATGTTAAGATGAAATAGGAAAATATCTTCATATACTTTGTCATTTTTTTCTTTCTGGAAGAAAAAATATGAAAAAATCGGGGAAGGTATACCTATTTTTGGAATTATTTACTTAGGGTTTGAAAATAAAACGCAGAAGACGGCTGAAAAACAATACTTCCCTCAGTATATCATTGTTTCAGACGGGTGGGCTGTTTAGATAGAAAGAAGGGTGAAAATGAACTCATTTGACATGATTCAGGATATTAAAGATAGACTGTCAGAAGCAGTTCATCAAGCCCGAAAAGAGTTGCAGGAAGCAGTAGAAGAGGCTCCTTCCGTACTGCCGGAGGAGAAGGCGGCAGCAGAAAATCTGCTTCATCAATGTAATACGGTAAAACAGTATTTGGAGGAAGTGGATTTTTCTGAGGAAACCGGACAGGAGGGAAAATTGCTGCATATGCAGGAAGCTGAAAAGAAACGGCTTGCCAGAGAGATTCATGACGGGCCTGCCCAGCTTGCAGCCCATGCGCTCATGAGGACAGAAATTACAGAACGCTTCTTTGAAAAAGGGGATTATAAGGAAGCAGGGGAAGAACTTAAGGAAACAAAAAAATCCGTAAAAAAAGCGCTTGTGGAAATGCGCCGGCTGGTTTATGATCTGCAGCCTGCCGATTTGGAGAAGCGCGGGCTTACAGAAGCTGCCGCGGTTTTTCTTCGGGAGGTGGAAGAGCAGACAGGCACAGCTGTGACTTTTCGAATCTCCGAAGAAGTTTTCCGTCTGCGGGAGGAAATCGAAACAGCAGTTTACCGGTTTATTCAGGAAACCGTTCGCAATGCTGTGAAACACGGTGATCCACACCATATTGATATTACCATAAGGATGGAAAAACAGCAGATAACGATAAGCGTCCGGGATGATGGAACAGGTTTTGACGATGCAATGTTTAATGATTACTCTTTCGGTCTGGAAGGCCTGAAGGAAAGAATGCAGCTCTTTGGCGGTACGACAGTTATTCAATCGCAACCGGGCAGCGGGACGGTAATTACTGCCAGTATTCCCGTAGACCGTAATGATGGATAAAATTACTCAGGAGGAAGATATCATGGATAATAAACTGCGAATTGTTTTAATAGATGATCATCAGCTTTTCCGGGAGGGTGTTAAACGAATTCTTTCCATGGAGGATAATCTGGAAGTAGTAGCGGAAGGAAATGACGGCGGGGAAGTCATTGATCTCGTACGTCAAAATCAGCCGGATGTTGTGCTGATGGACGTTAACATGCCGGAAGTGAATGGAATCGATGCGACAAAGTCGCTCGTGGAAACCTTCCCGAACGTTAAAGTGCTGATCCTCTCTATTCACGATGATGAAGCGTATGTGACGCAGGTGCTGAAATCGGGAGCCTCCGGGTATCTTCTGAAAGAAATGGACACAGAAACGCTGATTGAAGCGGTAAAGGTTGTCGGCCAGGGAGGAGCGTACGTTCATCCTAAAGTGACGTACAACCTCATTAAAGAATACAGACGTCTCGCTACAGACGGCGGCGGAGAAACGGAAGTAGGCTTTAGAGAAGTGGAATACAGGCGCCCGCTTCACCTGCTGACGCGCAGGGAGTGTGAAGTCCTTCAGCTGATGACCGACGGCAAGAGTAACCGGGCGATCGGTGAAGCTCTGTACATCAGTGAAAAAACGGTTAAAAACCACGTAAGCAACATTCTGCAGAAAATGGGAATGAATGACCGCACGCAGGCAGTTGTGGAAGCAATTAAAAACGGCTGGGTAAAAGTCAATTAAATATACAGAAACAGGGGGTGTCCCGGATGGGATGCCTCCTTATTGTTTTAGCTATGTTAAAGTTCGCTGACGGCTGGAGAAACATTTCGCTTCCAACCGGCAGGCCTGCCGTGGAGGAGATTTTCAGCTTCCTTGTGCTTACGCCCTGCGGGATCTTCCAATCACCTTCGCCACGGGCCGGTTTCCGCTTCGTTTTTGCCGTGAAAGAGACGTCTTTCT
>REBZ01000151.1 GCA_007692495.1 Alkalicoccus sp. | reverse complement strand
AGCCCTTCCTTCGAAGCACGCAGATGAATCTGCGTGATTACACCAATATAGAAAAGAAGTGCCGGAAGAAGAGCTGCCAGAGCTATTTCACTATAGGGCATACCGAGAATTTCGGCCATAATAAATGCTGCAGCCCCCATGATCGGCGGCAGAATCTGCCCGCCTACCGAAGCCGACGCTTCTACTGCCCCGGCGAAATCCCGCTTGTAGCCGATTTTTTTCATGAGGGGAATGGTGAAAGAACCGGTCGTAACAACGTTTGCTACTGCCGCTCCATTGATGCTTCCAAGAAACCCGCTGGCAATAACAGAAACTTTGGCCGGTCCTCCGCGCGTCTGACCGGCAATAGCCAGTGCCAGATCGTTAAAAAACTGTCCCATGCCTGATTTCTGAAGGAACGCACCGAAAAGAATAAACAGGAAAAT
This sequence comes from Alkalicoccus sp., assembly GCA_007692495.1. GTDB lineage: Bacteria > Bacillota > Bacilli > Bacillales > Salisediminibacteriaceae > Alkalicoccus. The sequence continues at coordinate 6,332 of REBZ01000151.1, read as the reverse complement.
GTATGTAGCAGAAACCCCGATGGCCGTACTGTAGACTCCTTCGGTCGTCTGATACATGTACCCTACAATTTCCTGCCACTCGTAACCCCGGTGGCGGAAAATACCTCCGAGCTCCCGCCCGAAAAGACCGTACACAAGGAACAGCGAAGCAAGCACCGGCAGTCCCCAGCCGGTTACCCGTCTGGCAGCTTCCAGGACGAGCAGGACGAGAATACCGCCGAATAAAAGATCCCAGTTATTCGGAATGCCCCCCCGCTGTATAATTCCTTCATATCCAACAAATATATAGACGGTAGTTGAAAGGGCCATTAATGCCAGCAGGGCATCATACCATGGCAGAACATTCCGTTTCGCTGTTTTCAGCGGTGGATAAAGGAAAAAGACGAGCATAAGTATTACTGCTACGTGCAGCGAACGGTGCTGCAGCGTAACAGGAGTGCCAAAATAGGACGTGTAAAGGTGGTAAAGAGACAGCGCCACCGCAGTAAGAGATACGAGCCAGGCTGTTCTGCGGCTGCGGAAAATCCGAAAACGGGATTCATTGTCGTACTTTTCAAGAACTTTCTGTTGTGCTTCCGTGTCAGGCTCTTCTACCAGAGGGGGTTTTTCCTCCCTGGCCTCTTTTTGAGAGCTCATAACATCACCTCTCTTCAATTGTAATCCGCAGCGGTTCATGATGTGGAAGAGACGCTGTATCTACTTCCTCCACCCGGTTAATGGTTATAGTATGCTCTGCGTCGTGGGAGTGAATCCAGTTAACAGAGTCATGGCATTCGTTCAATCCACGGGCAGTGTATGTTCCGTCCTCATGGCTGATGTCTTCATATTGATGCTCTACTCCTGCTCCGAACGACTGGAACCTGGTTTCTGTCAGAAGAAGCTGACAGTTTTCTGTTATGGTAAAAACGTCCGTCCAGGGAGTTTTTTCCACAGAATGGACCCAGGAGAGAGCAATTTCGTCGTTTGTTTCTGCCGAAAATTCCTCCAGCACGTTCCCGGTTTCTGCGTGCTGAATTTGTATAATCTGCTCTTCTTCCATGCACCCTGCAAGAAGAAGGACTGAAAAAATATAAACTATTAAACGTTTCATAATACCGTAGAAGGGGAGTCCCCCTTCTATCCTCCTTTATTCATTCAGAGCCCCTTCTTCTTCCAGGTAGCGTTCCGCTCCCGGATGAAACGGTACAGGCATACCTTCTGCCGCGGTATCCAGGTCAATTTCCTGGGCAGCGTTGTGGGAGCCCTGGATCGAATCAATATTTTCAAACATCGTCTTCGTCAGGTCGTATACTTCTTCTTCACTCAGGTTTTCGTTTACGAGCATCACGTTCATAATCGTAGCCGTCTGCACATCTTCTTCTGTGTCATAAACGTCTGCCGGAATCGTTCCTTCGCCAAAGAAGTCGTACTGTTCCTGGAGGGTATCGAGCTCTTCCCCGTCGATTGGAACGATATGTACATCGTTCTGCGTAGCAAGGTCAATAACTGTGGAGTTCGGGAGGCCGCTCGTTACAAACGCTGCATCGACCATTTCGTTCTGCATCTGATCAATTGCTTCACTGTAGGATAGAAAGTCTTCATTAATATCTTCGTAATCCATACCGTGGGCTTCAAGAATCATGCGGGCGTTCAGTTCCACTCCGGAGTTTGGGGCTCCGACTCCCACATCCATTCCAGCAAGATCCTCCACGGATTCGATTCCGGAATCAGCTGTCGTTACGAGCTGCACGTAGTTGGGGTAAAGGGACGTCATGCCCTTTAGTCCTTCGTTTGGTTCTTCATCTTCAAAAGGCCCTGTGCCTTCGTAAGCCTGGGAAACCGCATCCGACATCGTAATAGCAAGTTCCGCACGGTCCTCTCCGAGCAGGTTAATGTTTTCCACTGATGCACCTGTTGACTGAACAGAGCTGTCCGCCCCGAGCTCTTCTTCAAACAGGTTGGACAGCGCCCCGCCGATTGGGTAGTAAACACCGGACGTTCCACCGGTGGCAATCGTCAGAAACATGTCATCTTCCACACCGCCATCGTTATTGTTTCCTTCGGCAGCATTGCCCCCACCGTCGTTGCCGCCGCATGCTGTAAGTACGAGCGCGGAACCGCCCAGAATCGTCATGAATTTTTTCATTACTTATTCCTCCTCATATATGTTTGCTGTTTTATTAATGCAAAGTCCATGCCAAAAATAAAAAAGCCCGTGGGAAAGGGCTTTCTTGAAAACGCATACATTTAAACCGCTTCATAAAACCGGCATATTATTCCCCACCGGCAGATTCTGCCGGTTTTTGTGGAGTAAGTTCGTACAGTTTGATTTTGTCGCGCAGACTTCTTTCACTGACACCGAGCATTTCAGCTGTCCGTTTACGGTGCCAGCCATTGTGCTCCAGCGCCCGGAAGATATGATTTTTCTCGACTTCTTTTAAACGCCAGCCAATGTTTTCCCCGGATTGAACATTTTGATCCTTCCCCCCGGTTACCGTTTCCGGCAGGTCATCCCTGTCGATTTTACTTCCTTCCGCAATGACCATCGATGACTCGATTACATTCCGGAGTTCACGGATATTGCCTGGAAAGGCATAGGTCCGGAGAGCCGCTTCCGCCTCTTTCGTCAGCCCTTCGATGCGCAGGCCGAGTTCTTCGTTGAGTGTTTGTATAAAATGACGGGCAAGCAGCGGCACATCATCCATCCGCTCCCGGAGCGGCGGCAGATGAATTTGTATCACGTTCAGCCGGAAATACAGATCTTCCCTGAAGGTGCCTTTATTTACTTCTTCTTTCAAATCTTTGTTTGTCGCCGCTATCACTCGTACGTCCAGGTGGAGCGTTTCATTGGAACCAAGCCGCGTTACTTCCTTGCGCTGCAGGACACGAAGAAGCTTCACCTGGACACTCAGCGGCATATCCCCGATTTCATCAAGGAAAATCGTTCCTTTATGGGCCGCTTCAAATTTTCCTTTCTTAGCCTGGACTGCACCGGTGAATGCTCCTTTTTCATACCCAAAAAGCTCACTCTCCAGAAGCTGTTCCGGAATAGCCGCACAGTTGACGACTTCAAAATGTTCCTGGCAGCGTGCTCCGGAAAAATGCAGGGAACGGGCGACAAGTTCTTTTCCGGTTCCGCTTTCCCCGGTAATTAGAACGTTTGTATTTACCTGCTTCACTTTTTCCATCAGTTTAAATACTTTATTCATCGCTTCGCTTCTGGCAAGAAAGCCGTCCCTGTCATATTTTTTCTCCAGCTCGCTCGTCAAATAGTCCACTTTTTTATGCAGCTGCTGATACTGGAAAGCACGTTCAATCACCGCGTAAAGTTCGTCCATATTGAGCGGTTTTGTTAAATAGGAATACGCACCTTTCTGCAGGGCTTCCACCGAGGAGGAAATCGTTCCATAGGCTGTAATCATTACGACAACGGTGCGAGGATGGGAAGCTTTAATTTTTTCAAGCACGTTAATTCCGCTTTCCCGCCCTATCTTCAAATCTACCAGGCATAGATCAACTGTTTCCCTCTCCAGAATGTCGTACCCTTCCTCCGGATCTGTAGCACTCCATACTTCGAAGTCATTTTCCAGCGCAAACTCCAAAGAGGCACAGATGGACGGTTCATCGTCAATGATTAAAACAGTACCTTTCATTATCTTCCCTCCTCATTACTATTCTTCCAGCTTTCCGGATGAAACGGCGGAAACTGGAGCTGAATGCTTGTCCCATATCCTGCCCGGCTTTCCACGTGGAAGCTTCCGTTATTTTCTTCTACATGCTGTTTGGCAATAGCGAGGCCAAGTCCTGTACCATCCGGCTTTGTAGTGTAAAAAGGTTCGAATGCCTGCTTTTGCACCCTTCTGCTCATTCCCGGGCCGTTATCTTCTACCACCAGACATACTTTATTGTCGCAGACGTAATTTTTAAGGAGGATACACTTGTCCTCTGTTTCCTCTGATTCTGCCAGAGCATCAATCGCATTAATAATTAAGTTGATAACGGCCTGCTTCAGCTGCTGGCGGTCTGCAAGAATCACGAGATTTTTTTCGATCGCCGTAGTGAGAGAGACGCCTTTGTTTTCCGCTGTTCTTTCAAAAAGAATAAAACAGCTTTCCAGGAGGTCTGAAGTATCGAGCATTTCTTTTTTTGCCGGACGGGATTTGCTGTAATCCATGAGACCTTCTATTAATTCGTTCAGCCTTTCTATTTCCTGCGGAACGAGTGTGGAAATTTTCTCCCGGAAACGGGGACTTTCAAATTTAAGCGGAATCAGCTCCGCGAACGTTTTAATCGAAGTCAGAGGGTTGCGTATTTCGTGGGCAATCCCGGCCACGACGCGGCTGAGCGCCTGATTTTTTTCGTTTTCAAACGCCTGGTAACGGACCCTCACTTCTTCACTTATATCCTCAAACGTAAACATAACCCCTACAATTTTCTGTTCAAAATCATACAGGGGGTATATATAGGCCCGGAGACGAAGCTGGATGCCATCGGCTCTCGTCCAGTCCCTTTCCTCCCCGAGAAACTGCCGGCCGTACTGCAGAACATCTTCCAGTTTGTCTTTTAAGTAATATTGAAGCAGCGGATCTTCATAATAATATTTCCCGGTTTTGTTTCCTTCTGTATTCAGCATAAAGGAAGCTTTCGGGCTGAAGGAAGTAATTTTCCCTTCTTTATCCAGCGTCATCATTCCGCGGGGACTGGACTGAAGAATCTGTTTCTGAAATTCATTACTGTTTTTTGTCGCTTCTATCTGCTTTTTTAAAGAACTATTTGCTGTATGAAGGCTGTAGGTTTTTTTCTCGACTTCTTTTTGCAGACGGCGGTTAATTCTCAGCCCCGCAGCCAGCACCCCGAGTGCCAGAAGAAGGGCGCCTCCTAAAATCTGCATTGCCAGAACAAGATTTTCCCCGGGGCCGCTTTCTTCCGGGAACCATTCCTGGAAGATCTCCTGGTACTTTCCGTTGTTTTGCAATGTCCGTGTTCCGTTGTTTAAGGCACGCAGCACCTCATAATTTTCTGCGGCTGCAGCAAAGGAATACTCAACCGGTACTATATAGCTGTCCACAAGCTGAAAGTCTTCCTCTACCCCGAGATTGTCGAGCAGATGATCGACAGAAGTAATTTCCCCCGCCAGTGCATCAGCCCGTTCAGCAGATGCCAGTTGAACCGCCTGCTTCAGGGTGCTTGTTTCGTTGAACTGCACGCCCCGGATATTTTCCAGATAGTTCTGTTCAAGACTTCCTGCTTTCACAGCCGCTGTATTCCCAGTAAGCCTTGTCACTCCGTCAATGTCTCCGGCTTCTTCCTCTCTTACGAACAGACCGATGGAAGTGGAATAATACGCGTTTGAAAATTCCATGTTTTCTGCCCGGTCCTGGTTGTAGCTCATCCCTATAATAAGATCGATTTCTTCGTTCTCCAGAGCTTCTGCTGCTTCATAGTCTGCCATCGGTTCGTAAATAACGCGGAAATTTTCCTCTTCTGCAATTTCCTCCAGAAGATCCACGGCAAACCCCTGCACTCTCCCATTTTCACTGTAATGAAATGGCGGGAGCTCCGGTTCGTAGGCGGCTCTCCATACGTTTTCTTCCTCCGCCGCCGCGGAAGTGGACAAAAAAAGTCCGCTGATAATAAAAGCTGCTGCCGTCCGTTTATGTTTCATTGCTATGCCCAGCTCCCTGTCTGTTCTTTGCGTTACAAACATATCAGACTTTTCTGACGTTGACAATTCCCTTACCGGCTGGAAAAAAAGCCGAAAAGTAAGCACATAGCTCCGCCTGGAAATGTTTTCAAAATAGCTCTGTTAAAGCTCCGGACTTTTACGTAAACTTAGGGAAAACAAACTGCTTATTCGACAAAAACCGAATTAAGCAACTAAAGTCCCTCTGTAAAAAGCCTGTCTAACGGTATTTTCATCAGATGAACCTGCGCAGATAAACCAGCAGAAAAGCGAAGTCCCTTTACTTACGTAAGAACCAAGCTCTGTGTTGTTTTTGGAGTGCCAGCGGCTTTCCAATGGCGATTCCCCGGTAATTAACTGCCCGCGCCACGTGGAGGTGCTGGGCAATATCCAACCCAATGAGGAGATGGCTGGTCGAAATACGTTCAATTCGTTGATTTTGTTGGTCCTGCATTTTAAACTTCATAGTAAGGTTCCTCCTAAGGTCTGGAATAGTAGAGTCGTGTCTCTATTCTTATCTTAGCGAGGGGCCCCTGTTTTTTCAAAGTGTAAAATAATGATCTACAGGAATACTTTAACAGAGATATTGATGCAGTTAAAAACGGCATCATGAAAAATGAAAATATCTAACGCTGTGCAACGAAGGCGGGGACACCCAGAGGATCAGCGC
>REBZ01000150.1 GCA_007692495.1 Alkalicoccus sp. | reverse complement strand
TCAAGACTTAATCAACACTCTAGAACAGCCCCCCGCTGCCTTAGCGGGGGGCTGTTTGGCCAGGGAATGGATTTCTCCCTCTGCTTACGGCCAGTTTAAAAAAAGCTGTCAGAGAGAACTCGTCATTATACGCCTTTTTTGCCGCTGTGGCGCTCTTTCAGCCTGTTCAGCACGTCGTCGAGCGGAAGTTTCTGCTCCTGAAGCAGCACCAGCCAGTGATAGAGAAGGTCAGCGCTTTCCCACGTCAATTCCTGCCTGTCCCGGTTTTTGGCAGCTATGATGACTTCAGAAGCTTCTTCTCCTACCTTTTTCAAAATCTTATCGACTCCCTCTTCAAAAAGATAGGTCGTATAGGATCCTTCCGGTTTTTCCTGTTCCCGGACAGCCAGCAGCGCTTCCAGTTCTTCGATAATGGCAAAGCGCGCTTCTTTTTCTGCCGGCTTTTCTTCGTTTTCCCAGAGCGTTTCAAAGAAGCAGCTTACTGCGCCGGTATGGCAGGCAGGGCCTGCCGGCTCAACAAATACTGTTAGTGCATCCTGATCACAGTCGACCCGGATTTCCGTTACTTTCTGGATATTACCGGAAGTGGCTCCCTTATGCCAGAGTTCCTGACGGGAGCGGCTGTAAAACCATGTTTCGCCCGTTTCGATCGTTTTATTCAGGGCTTCTTTATTCATGTAGGCAAGTGTCAGCACTTCTTTTGTCGCCTCGTCCTGCACCACAGCAGGAATAAGCCCTTTTTCGTCAAAAGAAAGTTCGTCTGTAGATATCATCGGATGGCTATCCCCTTTTCTTTTAAGTAGGCTTTCACTTCTGCTACCGACGTTTCCCGATAGTGAAAGATGGATGCTGCCAGGGCAGCGTCTGCTTTCCCCTGGTGAAATACCGTTTCAAAATGCTGTTTATCTCCTGCCCCGCCGGAAGCGATGACAGGTACCGTTACAGCTTCACTGACCGTTTTCGTCAATGCTTCATCAAATCCGGTTTTTTCACCGTCTTTATCCATGCTTGTCAGAAGAATTTCTCCGGCACCGAGGCTCACGGCCTCCTGCACCCACTCCACAACTTCCCGGTCTGTCGGGTTCCGTCCGCCGTGGGTGTAGACCCTCCAGGAATCCAGTTCATCCTCCCATTTAGCATCGACTGCGAGAACGATACACTGTGTACCGAAAAAGTCCGCTCCTTCCCGAATCAGCTCCGGCCGGAGCAGTGCTGCTGTATTTAAGGATACTTTATCCGCCCCGGCCCGCAGGATGCGCTTCATGTCCTCAAGGGAGTTAATACCGCCTCCAACTGTGAAAGGAATCGCCAGCTTTCCGGCGACTTCCTCCACTACATCGACCATCGTTTCCCGACCTTCATGAGAAGCTGAAATATCGAGGAAGACGAGCTCATCGGCTCCCTGCTCATCATAAAAAGAGGCCAGTTCCACCGGATCTCCGGCGTCACGGAGATTTACAAACTGAACTCCTTTCACAACACGTCCTTCTTTTACGTCCAGACAGGGAATAATACGTTTTGTGAGCATACTACTTTTCCACCTCCCGGACTGCTTCTTCCAGACTGATTTTGTCTGTGTAAAGAGCCTTGCCGATAATCGCACCGGAAATGCCGCTGTCTTTATAGGAGGCCAGCTGACGAAGGTCGTCCATGCTGCTTACGCCGCCGGAAGCGATAACCTGCTTTTTCGTTGCCTGTCCGAGACCGGCAATCGCTTCTACGTTCGGCCCGCTCATCATTCCGTCACGGGAGATGTCTGTCATAATGAATGTTTCTGCCCCGGCCTCCGCCAGCTCCTGCCCCAGCTCTTCGGCCCTGACTTCCGACGTCTGCAGCCATCCGTGGGTCGCTACAAGCCCGTCACGGGCATCGATACCGATCGCAATTTTTTGCCCGCCGTAATTTTTCAGCATGCCGCGCACAAAATCGGGATCGGATATGGCAGAGCTTCCGAGAATAATCCGGGAAACACCCGCTTCCAGATACAAAGCCGCATCCGCTTCGCTCCGGATGCCTCCTCCAATCTGAATATCTGCCTGCAGTTCTTTTGCTGCCCGGATGACATGCCCGTGGTTTACCGGACGGCCTTCCTTCGCTCCGTCCAGATCGACCATGTGAATCCAGGACGCTCCTTTTTCGACGAACGTTTCTGCCATATGAAACGGAGAGTCCCCATACACCGTTTCCTGATTGTAGTCTCCCTGCAGCAGACGGACACATTTTCCGCCCCTCATATCAATTGCCGGATAAATCGTAAAATCAGTCAACCGGAACGCCACCTTTCTGCTCCACAAAGTTTTTAAGCATGCTCATGCCGACAGAGCTGCTTTTTTCAGGATGAAACTGGGTCGCCCATATTTTCCCGCGCCCTACGACAGCCGCGACTTCCTGATCTGCATAATCGGCGGAGGCAATTAAAATACCTTTGTCAGATGCCTTAACGAAATAAGAATGAACGAAGTAAACGTGTCCCTCCTCCACCTGATCCAGCATCGGGTGCTGCGGTTTATGAAAAATCAGCTGATTCCATCCCATATGGGGAACTTTGTCCCTGCCGGCAGGAAAGTGAACGACCTGTCCGGGAAGAAGTGACAGTCCGGAAGTACGGCCGTTTTCCTCACTTTCTTCAAACAGCAGCTGCATCCCGAGACAGATGCCCAGCAGAGGATTGCCGCTTTCCGCCCACTGCTTAATAAAAGTATCCAGGCCGCGCTTTTCAAGTTCTTCCATGCCATCCTTAAAAGAACCGACTCCAGGGAGAATCAACATATCTGCCTTTGCCAGCTCTTCAGCATGTTCGGAAAGAAACGGCTCGTATCCGAGACGCTCCAGCGCTTTCGTTACACTGTGAAGGTTTCCCATCCCATAATCGACTATTCCTATCATGAAAGACTTCCTTTCGTAGACGGCACACCCTTCACCCGCGGGTCCAGCTGCGTCGCTTCGTCAAGAGCCCGTCCGAGTGCTTTAAAAACTGCTTCTATTACATGGTGTGCATTCGTTCCGTAGTGGATGTTCACGTGAAGGTTTATCCGGGCTTCCAGCGCCAGTTTCCAGAGAAATTCTTCGATCAGCTCCGTATCAAATGTGCCGAGCTTTCTGTGGGGAATTTCCCCGCGCAGCACGAAGTGAGGACGGTTGCTCAAATCGACCACGACGTGGGCAAGCGCATCATCCATCGGGACAAAGGCAGAGCCGTAGCGGCGGATTCCTTTTTTATCGCCAAGAGCTTCCTGGAGGGCTGTTCCGAGTACAATACCGACATCCTCTGTTGTATGATGATCATCAATTTCCACATCACCGCGGGCTTCCAGGGTCATATCAAACAAACCGTGGCGTGTGAACAAATCGAGCATATGTGTCATAAACGGCACATCTGTTTTCAAATCTGATCGTCCATCACCATCGATATTGAAAGCGAGGCGGATCTGCGTCTCTTTCGTTTCCCTTACTTTATCTGCCTGACGTTTCTCCATTGGATTCTCCTTTCTCCAGCCGGATTTCCACCGCACGTGCGTGGGCCTCCAGATTTTCGAGACGGGCAAAAGCAGCGATTTTTCTGCCGTTTTCCTGCAGCGCCTGTCTGCTGTATGAAATGATACTTGATTTTTTCGTGAAATCCTCCACGTTCAAAGGACTTGAAAACCGGGCTGTTCCATTCGTCGGCAGTACGTGATTTGGTCCTGCAAAATAATCGCCGACAGGTTCCGAGCTGTTTTCCCCAAGAAAGATGGCTCCGGCATGCCGGATTTCTCCGACAAGATCCCAGGGCTTTTCCGTATGGATTTCCAGATGCTCCGGCGCCAGTTCATTGACGGCCCGGACAGCTTCCTCCATCGTTTCCGCTGTGTAGACAGCTCCATAATCCTGTACGGAGGCACCAGCGATTTCCTTTTTCGGAAGAGTTTCCAGCTGCTTTTCTATTTCTGCTGCGGTTTTTTCTGCAAGCTCCCTGCTCGTGGTTACGAGCACAGAGGAAGACATCGGATCATGCTCCGCCTGACTGAGAAGGTCGGCAGCAATAAACTCCGCGTTTCCGGTTTCATCTGCCAGCACGACTACTTCACTCGGCCCGGCAATCATATCAATGTCCACTGTACCGTACACGAGCTGCTTGGCGAGCGCGACGAAAATATTGCCGGGTCCGGTAATTTTATCGACAGGAGCAATTGTCTCTGTACCGTAGGCAAGAGCGGCCACAGCCTGGGCTCCTCCTGCCTTATAAATTTCTTTCACACCGAGTTCCTTTGCCGTATACAGCACGATGTTTTCCAGCGTACCATCCTTCTGCGGAGGGGAAACCATCACAATTCTTTCTACACCGGCTGTCTGGGCCGGCACCACATTCATAATAATAGAAGACGGATAGGCGGCACGTCCACCCGGAACGTATACGCCGGCTGCTTCCAGCGGAGTGATTTTCTGTCCGAGAATCGTTCCATCCTTTTTCGTCGTAATCCACGTTTCCTGACGCTGCCTTTCATGAAAATCCCGTACGTTGCTTACCGCTTCCCGAATCACCTTACGGGTCTCTTCAGGCACGGCTTCTTCAGCTTCCATCAGTTCCTTTTCCGTAACACGGACGGCTTTTGGACGAATACCATCAAACTTCTCCGTATATTCTGCTACTGCTTCATCTCCGCGCTGCTTTACGTTTTCAAGAATTTCCTGCACGCTCCGGCGCTGTTCTGCTGTTCCCTGATCGATTGAACGTTTCAGGGAAGGGGAATCTGTAAGAGGGACGATTTTCACGAAACATCCTCCTTCCCGACCACCTCTGCGAGCCGGTCGACCATTTCGTCAATCTGCGCAGCTTTTGTCCGGTAACTGACAGGATTCACGATGAAGCGGGAAGTAATCGGCATCATTGTTTCGAGTTCCACCAGCCCATTTTCACGCAGTGTCTGACCGGTGGAAACAATATCCACGATCCGGTCTGCAAGGCCGACGATCGGAGCCAGTTCAATAGATCCGTTCAGTTTAATAATCTCCACCTGTTCCCCCTGCTCCCGAAAATAATCGGAAGTGAGCTTTGGATATTTAGAGGCGATTTTCGGTGCCACATCCCGGCCTGGATCATAGCTTGGAAGAGCAGCCACTGCCATGTAGCAGGAGCTGATTTTCAGATCAAGCACTTCATACACGTCGCGTTCTTCTTCAATCATGACGTCTTTTCCTGCCACTCCAGCGTCTGCTACTCCGTGCTCCACGTAGGTCGGAACATCCATCGGCTTTGCCAGAATAAAACGCATTCCTGACTGTGGGACATCGATAATCAATTTTCTCGAGTCCTCAAATTCAGGAGGAAGATCATAGCCTGCTTTACGAAGCAGATCGACCGCTTCTTCAAAAATTCTTCCTTTAGGCATTGCTACTGTTACGAGTTCACTGCTCATGAGCCGCTTCCTCCATTTCCATTTGATCCTATAAAATATTTCACTTCCTGAAACTGGGCAGAATAGGCATCGACCTGCTGGATGCCTGTAATTTCCTGCATCACGACCGAACGACCGCCGCTGCGGTGGCTCCTGGCTTCATTCATCGCTTCTTTCCTGCGTTCTTTGCTGAAAATAATGCACAAGTCCGAGGAAAGAGGCTTTTTTTTCTTCCCGAGGGCTTCCGTCAGCCGGTCCACTCTCAGGCCGAAACCTGTAGCCGGTTCTTCGTGATGGAAGCGTCCAAGCAGCTGATCGTATCGGCCGCCGCCGCCCAGCGGATATCCGAGGCCTTCGCTGTATGCTTCAAAGACCGTTCCGGTATAGTAACTCATATGCATAACGAGGTTCAGATCGATCATTACGTTCTGATCCATATCGTAGTCAGCCAGTATTTCCAGCAGCTGCTTCAGCTGCGAAAGAGCTTGTCTGCCTTCCGCTGATTCGGTCAGCGTTTCAGCTTTTCCCAGAATTTCTGTGCCGCCTTTCAGCCGGAGCAGTTCATACAACCGGCGTTTGTCGAGGGAGGAAAGCGGCAGATCGTCCACAGCTTTGCGGAATCCGACGTAGTTCTTCTCGTAAAGGTAGCGCTTGAATTCTTCCACCCGTGCTTCCTGTCCCAGAACTTCCATAAGGAGTGCGTTGACAAAACCAACGTGTCCGACCGCCGTCTGATAGGACGGTATTCCCGCTTTTTCCAGAGACGAAATCATTAATGAAACCATTTCTGCATCCGCGCTGGCAGAAGCGTCCCCGATGAGCTCCACACCTACCTGTTCGAATTCCGCCGGCTTTCCTCCCTCATACTGCTGAGCCCGGAATACCGGGGCGTCGTAGGTGAGACGGAGCGGCCTGTCGGCACCTTTTAAAGTAGAAGCTGCAATCCGTGCAATCGGAGCTGTCATATCCGGACGAAGTACAAGCGTATTACCTTCCTGATCGAGAAGTTTAAACAACTGCCTGTCAAGAATAGCGGAAGCTGTTCCTACCGTTTCGTTAAACTCCACCGTCGGTGTCTGAACCGATTTGTAGCCCCACTGTTCGACCTCACTTGAAACAGCCTGCTTCACCTGCTGTTTCAGTTCGTAAAGTTCTGGCAGTGTATCCCGCATTCCCTGGGGTTTTTCAAACATAAATAACTTTGACATGTGCCCTTCCGCCCTTTCTGCCTTGTAAATACTTTAGTATGCTAACGTGATAGAGTAATAAAGATCTAAATGTTAGTTTACAGGGGTAGTCCTCCCCCGTCAACCTTCCTTCTTCCAGGATTCATTAAATGGCTAAGAAATGCATTTTAGAAAGACTTTGTTTGTCGTTGGATAGTGAAGGAAACTTC
>REBZ01000149.1 GCA_007692495.1 Alkalicoccus sp. | reverse complement strand
TGCCGATTAATGTGCCGAAAAATCTGCCGGCAAAAGATGTGCTGGAACTGGAAAATATATTTGTGATGGAAGATGAACGGGCTACAATGCAGGATATCCGCCCTCTGAACATCGTTATTTTAAATTTGATGCCGGAAAAAGAAAAAACAGAAGCCCACCTTCTGCGGCTTCTCGGAAATTCACCACTCCAGGTGAATATCACTTTTCTTCGTACAGCGACCTATCAGCCGAAAAACGTCAGCCATTCCCATTTGGAAGCATTTTATCAGGATTTCGACAGTATTAAAGATCATAAATTTGACGGAATGATTATTACCGGAGCTCCCATTGAGCATATTGCGTTTGAAGATGTGATCTACTGGGAGGAAATGACGCGCATTATGGACTGGGCAGAGACAAATGTCACGTCAAACCTTCACATCTGCTGGGGGGCACAGGCTGTTCTTTATCACCTGTACGGGATTAATAAAGTACCGCTTGAACAGAAATGCTCCGGCATTTTCCGTCACCGTATCGATCCCATCATGCGCAACATTGAACTTCTGCGCGGTTTTGACGACGAATTTATCGCTCCTCACTCCCGCCATACAAACATTGCGATCGAAGCTCCGGAAGAGCATGATAAGCTGCTTCTGCTTGCCTCTTCCAAAGAAGCAGGTCCGTTTCTTATGATGTCCAAAGACGGCCGCCACATTATGGCGACAGGCCATCTGGAATACGACACCGTTACGCTGAAGGAAGAGTATGAACGCGATCTGGACCGGGGATTAAGCGTGCAGATTCCTGCACATTACTTTCCTAACAACGATCCTACAGAAGCACCGATGAACCGCTGGCGCTCCCACGCTCACCTGCTGTTTTCCAACTGGCTGAACTACTACGTGTACCAGCAGACACCATACGAGTGGCGCTGAATTTGATGTGAATACTTTTACACGAAGAGCTGTTCCAAACAATGGGACAGCTCTTTTGCATACTCGCCGGTTTCCTTGCTCCCGAAGAGATGCACCTCTTCTCTCCTGCAGGAAGTTGTTTCATTTTCTGCAGGAAGGGTATTTATTCTTATGCTTACAGAGGAGGAATCGCCATGTCCGATATACCAAGAAATAATACGATGATGCAGTTTTTCGAATGGCATCTGCCGAATGACGGAGACCATTGGAACCGCCTGAGCGATATGGCGGAAGAGCTGAAAAGCCAGGGAATTGACTCTGTCTGGATACCGCCTTCCACAAAAGCTATTTCCCAGGATGACAATGGCTATGGAGTGTATGATACATACGACCTTGGAGAATTTGATCAAAAAGGAACCGTCCGTACGAAATACGGTACCAAGGAGGAGCTGATTCAGGCGATTGACGTCTGTCATGAACACGGCATTCGGGTATACGCCGATGTCGTTATGAACCACCGGGCCGGTGCAGATGACACCGAGCTGTTTGAAGTAGTCGAGGTTGATCCCGATAACCGGGAGGAAGAAGTAAATGAACCGCATGACATTGAAGGGTGGACCCACTTCACGTTCCCCGGGCGGGACGGGGAATATTCGGATTTCGAGTGGCGTTTCTACCATTTCAACGGAACAGACTACGATGCAGCTACGGAAAAAACGGGCATCTTTCACATTCTCGGTGAAGGTAAAGAGTGGAATGAACATGTGGATGACGAGTTTGGGAACTACGACTACTTAATGTTTGCCAACATCGACTACAACCACCCGGAAGTGCGGGAAGAAATGAACAACTGGGGACGCTGGTTTGCAGAGGAAATAAACTGCGACGGGTTTCGGCTTGATGCGATTAAGCATATCAACCACCTTTTCATTAAAGAGTTTCTTTATTTAATGCGGGAGGAACAGGGCGAAGATTTCTACTTTGTCGGAGAGTTCTGGCACCCCGAACTGGAAGCGATTGAATCGTTCCTGGAATACACCGAGTACAGCATTGACATGTTTGATGTGGCACTGCACTACAATTTTTTCGAAGCGTCCAACGAAGGTGACGCGTACGACATGCGCGCTATTTTCGACGGCACGCTCGTGCAGAAACACCCGGCAAATGCGGTGACATTTGTGGACAACCATGATTCCCAGCCTCATGAAGCACTGGAGTCCTGGGTGGAAGACTGGTTTAAACCGATGGCTTATGCGATGGTTCTTCTCAGAGAAGACGGATATCCGTGCGTTTTTTACGGTGACTATGCGGGAATTAACGGTGATGCACCGATGGATGCAAAGCGTGAAATGCTCGAACCTCTCCTTCACGCCAGGTACCACTTCAGCTACGGGGACCAGGAGGATTATTTTGATCATATGAATACAGTCGGCTGGGTCCGATTCGGTACGGAAGAAGTACCGGGTTCCGGCTGTGCCGTCGTACTGACCAACGGAGAGCCCGGAGGCAAACGAATGTATGTCGGGGAAGAACGAGCCGGGGAAGACTGGCACGACCTGACAGGAAATAAAGAAGACGTGATTACCATTGAAGACGATGGCTGGGCCGACTTCCCGGTCGAAGGCGGAAGTGTGTCCGTGTACGCACCGAAGGTCGACTGAATGAACCATTCCGTTAGACTAAAGAAGAGGCCGCCCCGGATTCCCGGGCGGCCTCTTCCACTTATTTTTTACGCGTACGCTGCTTCAGCGTGCACCGGCTGTTTCAAAACAGGCTTTATAAAGACTTTTTACGGCGGCATCTGCCTGGGAGGCGTTGACACCGAACATCATGCTGACTTCCGAGGAGCCCTGATTGATCATTTTAATATTGATGCCTGCTTCCGCCAGAGCAGTTGTAGCCTTGGCGGCAACTCCAACAGTGCTTGCCATGCCTTCCCCGACGACCATTACCATCGCGAGCTCTCGTTCCACGTGCACTTCTTCCACTTGAAGCTCTGTGCGGATGCGGTGAAGAATTTTTTCCTCTTTGCCGTTTTCCAAATATTCTTCCCGGAGAATGATGGACATGTTATCAATGCCGGAAGGCGTATGTTCAAACGAAATGCCTTCTTCCGACAGTATTTGCAGCAGATGCTGTCCGAATCCAACTTCCCGGTTCATTAAATACTTCGTCAGGTTGATCGTTAAAAAGCCTTTATCGGCAGCAATTCCGATAACCGGAAGACCTTTCTGCTCTCTTTCCGCTACGATGAGCGTCCCGTCCGCTTCCGGGCGGTTTGTGTTTTTAATGCTGACCGGCACCTTTTTGGCTACTACCGGCTGCAGTGCTTCATCATGGAACACCGAAAACCCGGCGTATGCAAGTTCCCGCATTTCCCGGTAGGTTAATTCTTTCATTTCGTTGGGGTTTTCTACAAGAGACGGATTAACGGAGTAGACGGAATCCACATCGGTGAAATTCTCGTAAAGAGAAGCCTCCATACCTGCCGCCACGATGGAGCCGGTGATATCCGAACCGCCGCGCGGAAACGTTACGATATGACCGGTTTTGGAGACTCCGAAAAATCCTGGAATAACTAGAATGCCGCTTCGTTCCCGGAGCTTCTTCAGCCGGTCGTAGGCTTCCGGAAGCACCCGTGCGTCCCCCGGTTCATCTGTCACAACGATCCCTGCTTCCTCGGGCGGTACAAAATGGGCTTCTTCCCCCAGTTTTTCGAGATAAGCCGCCATCAGCCTTGCATTCTCGTTTTCTCCACTTGCTTTCAGCGAGTCAAACAGCCGCGGGGTATCTTCTTTATACGTTTCAATCAAGTGCTGCAGGCGGGCATGGATCGTGTCGAGAAGTTCTTTATCCAGGTCGAGCTCATCCACGATTGCAGCGAACCGGTCAACTACTTTACGAAGAGGCTCTTTTGTTTCCCCGCCTGCTGCCGCTGTTTCCGCCAGCTCAATCAGCAGGTCCGTTGTCTTAATGTCTTCCGGGAATCTTTTCCCCGGAGCAGAAACGACAACGAGGCGTCTTTCTTTTTCCGCCCGGATAATCGATGCGACTTTGGTAAACTGCCCCCCGTCCGCCAGGGAGCTGCCGCCGAACTTCACTACTTTTATCATTAAAAAATCTCCTTTTGTTTTTTGTAGGTGCACAAATAGCTTTTCTATAAAGACAATAACGAAATTATACTAAAATTCAGATACACCGGCAAGATGAAGGGCGCATTTTATCGGAAGAAAGCAAAAAGGAAGCTGCCCCCTGAGGAACAGCTTCCTTTTGTTTAAATTAGTCCTGCTCGATCGTTACTTCATGAAGCTGGTAAAGGCCGTTTGGATGCTTCCAGAAACCCTGCACTTCATCACGCACACCGACGAGGTAGTCTGTGTGGTAAAGGTAAAGCATCGGCGCTTCTTCTACGAGAATTTCCATTGCGTCCTCATACAGCTGCTCCCGTGTTTCTTCGTCCTGCTCACGTCGTGCCTCATCCAGGATTTCGTCAAGTTCTGCGTTATCCATGAATGAACGGTTACCCGCTGCACCATGCTGGCTGGAGTGGAAGAGAGCATACATGCCGTAGTCCGCATCACCTGTTACAGTAACCCAGCCGAGAATGAACATATCATGCTCGCCTTCTGCCGTGTTATCCAGGTACGCGCCCCACTCAAGTACTTCGATCTCTGCGTTAACACCGATAACAGAAAGCTGTGCCTGCACGAGCTCTGCTACGTCCATACGCTCACGGCTGTCGTTCGTCCAGATCGTTGTATCAAATCCATCTTCATAGCCTGCTTCCGCAAGAAGCTCCTGGGCACGTTCCGGATCATACTCAAGCTCATCCACTGCGTCAGAGAAGCCGAATACGTTATCACCGATCGGTCCTACAGCCGGCGATCCTGTTCCGTCAAGCACCCCTTCAAGCAGGTCTTCTTTGTTAATCGCCATGGAAAGCGCCTGGCGGACCTGCGGGTCATCGAACGGCTCTTTCTGCATGTTAAAACCGATATAAGAAAGGCTCAGACTTTCCTGAGTGTAAAGGTCGACGCCTTCTGTATCTTCAATGCGCTCTGTATCACTCGGGCTGACAGGGAAAATGATATCCGCAGCTCCGGTTTCAAGTTCGCCGATACGGGTCAGATCCTCAGGGGAAACACTGAATGTTACCTGCTCTACACCTGCAGGCTCACCCCAGTAGTCGTCGTTACGGTTAAGCACGATTTCAGACCCCGGGCTCCATTCTTCAAATTCGAAAAAGCCGGTTCCGACTGGGTTTTCGTTAATATAATCTCCCGGCTGGCCGCCGTCTTCCATCTGCGCGTAATCTTCTTCAATCACTTCCTGGCTGATAATACCTCCGCCGGAATGCGCAATATGGGCTGGAAGCGGTGCAAACGGGAATTCTGTATGGAATTCAACTGTATAGTCATCAACTACTACTACTTCTTCCACCATTTCATATAGGAAAGCACGTGGAGAACCGATGTCCTCATCAAGTACACGGTCGAAGTTTGCTTTAACTACGTCGGCATTGAATTCAGAATCATCGTGGAAAGTCACATCATCGCGAAGCTGGAACGTCCAGACATCGTCTTCTGTTGCTTCCCAGTCTGTTGCAAGAAGCGGCTGAAGCTCCATGTCTTCGTCCTGTGCCAGCAGTGATTCAAAAATGTTTGTCTGAACCGCGCTGGACGGCACGTCGTTGGAACCGTGCGGATCCATTGCTTCTGCGTCGGAAAGTGTAGCAATAACAAGGTTATCCGGATCAAGGTCTTCGTCAGACGCTTCTCCATCGCCTTCTGCATTGCCGTTGTCTGCATTGTCTGCATTGTCTGTGTTATCTGTGTTGTCCGGCGCAGCACCATTGTTTGTGCCCCCATCGTTATCCGGCTCGCCGGCACATGCCGTGAGAACCATTGCCCCAGCAACAGAAGCGAGTAAAGCCTGCATCTTCCTGCTTTTGAACATTCTTATTTCCCCCTTGTTCTTTCATAATTTCTCAAAATTGTACATCTTTAATTTACATTATTTCGTAAAATAAAACAATAGTCTATTTTTTTTACAGGTAATTGAAATTATATTTCAAAGTGTTTTTTCTGCAGAACGAAAGGGTGGAATGTTTCTTTTTTCCAAATAAGGAATTCACACAAATATTTAACACGCCTCTCAGAAACCCGCTCTTTTTTAACAGACTTTGAAAAACTCCGGGTTTGTACGCGAAGATTTTCAGCGTTGACAGAAACCTTTCTGTAGGAGTTCATTCCAAGCCCTTCTGTAAAGAAGCACCGGGTCTGTAAAAGATCCGGTGCTTCAACTTGTTGATTAAGTGTTTTTCATGTATAGGTAGACGGCTTCCTGCCTGCGCCTTCCGGGGACGCTTTCCGGGCGGGCCGGGCTCAGCTAATTTCTTCCTAAACGGATCTTCGCCTCGGCCTTGATCGCCCTGGAGTCGCCCCTTCGGCTGCAGCAGGGAAAGAAGAAGTTTTCTATTATGAAAAACTTCCTTATTGAAGCCGTTTTTTTCGATAGGCTCTGTTAAAGCTCCGTGTTATTTTTGGAGTGCCTGCGGCTTTTTTCTTCGCTTGCCGCAGAGAAAACATGAGGCTTCCCTGACAGCCGGGGGGATCTTCCCGCTTTCTTTTTCCGCAGGTGTCTCTGCCCTGTCACCGGTTTTACGGAAGAAGAAATAGGAATCATAAAAAGCAGAAGGACGTCTCTTTCACGGTAGAAACGAAGCGGAAACCGGCGGACGCCTGTGGAAGAAGGAGATTGGAAGATCCCGCAGGGCGTAAGCCTGAGGAAGCTGGAGATCTCCTCCACGGCAAGCCTGCCGAGTGGAAGCGAAGTTTTCTGCCTATACCAACACTGGACTGTCACAGAGCTTTTCGATAAAGAGATGGCTTTCCTCCATAACGGCGGAGAGGCCGGTG
>REBZ01000169.1 GCA_007692495.1 Alkalicoccus sp. | reverse complement strand
CCTGCGGGATCTTCCGACCTCCTTCTTCCACTGGCGTCCGCCGGTTTCCGCTTCGTTTTTTCTTCCATGAAAGAGACATTATTCTGCTTTTTAGGAACAATATTCTTCATTCAGTAAAAAAGGCGACAAGGAGATTTTTCGAGACGCCTGCGGAAGGCAAGCCGCAGGCGCTCCAATAACAACTCGGAGCTTTAACAGAGACACTTATGCAGCCTCCCTGCACCATGATGGGTGAAAATGCCCTTCTATCGTAATGCAGCCTCCTGCCTGAACAGGAGGAACGAAGCCTGTTTAGACGGAAGATACTGCTCTGTTTTTTTACCTTAAGCCGTAGTGGACAGGGGGACTCCGGCCCGCCCGGAAAGCGTCCCCATGGAAACGAAGGCGGCCGGTCATTACATAGATGCTTTATTTTCAAGGCAGCCTTCGTAAAAGCTGTTCAGTGCTCGTTTCTGGAACGGCTGAAAAACGCGCTTTCCGGCAGAGAGATCATCCTGGAAATATTCTTACTTTCCTTCCCGGAAATAATATTTAATCAGCGCCTGCGTTCCTGCGTTCTCCCACCCCTCCTCCGAGAGCTTCGTATAAAGGGATTCAGCCAGTTCAAGCCCCGGCAGGTTCAGGCTCATATTTTCTGCAGATTCGAGGGCTATGCGCATATCTTTTATAAAGTGTTTAATGTAAAAGCCGGGTTCGTAATCCTCCTGCAGCATCCGCCGTCCGAGGCGGGACATGGAAATGCTCCCTGCTGCTCCGGACTCGATCGTTTCGATCACCCGGCTTACATCCAGTCCGGCTTTCTGCGCGTAAGCAAGGGATTCACTGACACCCATCATCGTTCCGGCCACGGCAATCTGGTTGGCCATTTTTGTCGTCTGTCCCGACCCTGCCGGTCCGAGATGCTGGATATTGGACCCGATCACTTCAAACAGGGGACGTGCTTTTTCAAACGTTTCTTTTTTTCCCCCGCACATAACAGCAAGCTCTGCATTCCTCGCGCCTGTATCGCCTCCGGATACCGGAGCATCCAGAATCAGCATTTCTGCATTTTCTGCCTCCCTCGCCAGTTTTTCTGCAAGCTGCGGACTCGACGTCGTCATATCAATTAAAAGTGTGCCTTTGCACGCATTCAGAAGAAGACCTTTCTCTTTTAAAAATACTTCCTCCACGTCAGAAGGCCAGCCTACCATCGTTATAACGGCGTCCGCTTCCCGTGCGAGGTCTGCCGGACTGTCATGCCAGTGTGCCCCTTCCTCCAGGAGATCCTCCGCTTTTGCTTTTGTCCGGGTGTGGATATGCAGGTCATATCCGGCTTTCATAATATGGCGTGCCATACTTTTGCCCATGACTCCCGTACCGATAAATCCTATTTTTTTCATATAGAAACCTCCCTTTCACGAGACGGTGGACAACGTATTAAACCGGTGCTAAAAATCGTCCGGGTGCGGACCGAAGCGCAGCTCCTGGTTTAAATCATACAGCTGGCGTACATCCTCATCTGTCAGTTCGAAATCATAAATATCCGCATTTTCCTTTATCCGGACCGGAGTAACTGATTTCGGGATTGTCACGACTTTCTCCTGCACGTTCCAGCGGAGAATTACTTGAGCCGGTGTTTTATTATACTTGGCAGCGATTACGTTCAGCACCGGGTCATCCAGCTTACGCCCCCTTGTGAGCGGGCTCCACGCCTCCAGCTGAATATTGTTCTCCTGGCAGTATGCCATCAGCTCCGGCTGTGTCAGCCACGGATGAAATTCCACCTGGTTCAGCATCGGAGTCACTTCAGCGGTACTTTTCAGCTTTTCAAAATGGTGTGGGAGGAAGTTGCATACACCGATCGCCCGAACGAGCCCGCGCTTATACAGGTCCTCCAGCGCCCGCCACGTTTCTTTATACAGCCCGTCCACCGGCCAGTGGATTAAATACAGATCGATGACATCCACACCAAGTTTACTGCGGCTGATTTCAAAAGCTTTCATTGTGTTATCGTAGCCTTGGTCGTCGTTCCACACTTTTGTCGTAATAAAAATTTCTTCCCTTGGGATACCGGATTCTTTCACAGCTTTACCCACGCCTTCTTCGTTTCCATAGAAAGAAGCAGTATCAATACTCCGGTAGCCGTTTTCCAGTGCTGTTTTGACAGCCTGTTCCACTTCTCCTTCATTATCTGCTTTGTAGACTCCGAGACCGAGCCACGGAATTTCCACTCCGTTGGACAGTACGGCTTTATCCTCGATTGAATGCATCATAGCCCTCCTTTTAGTTTGATTCCTCCGGCGGTTCGACCGGGAGCTGCCAGTCGATCGGTGTTTCTCCCCATTCTTCGAGCTGTTTATTAATTGTTGAAAACGGTCTGCTGCCGAAAAAGCCCCGATTGGCTGAAAAAGGACTCGGGTGGGGGGATTTCAGTACTACATGTTTTTCTGTGTCGATTCTGTCGATTTTCTTCTGGGCCGGTTTTCCCCACAAAAGGAAAATGAGCGGCCGGGACCGTTCGTTCAGTCTGTCGATCACTTCGTTAGTAAACTGTTCCCAGCCTTTGCCTTGATGAGACTGCGGCTCTCCTGCACGTACCGTAAGTACGGTGTTAAGCATCAAAATACCCTCCTCTGCCCATTTCTGCAGATAACCGTGCTTCGGTATATCATATCCAAGATCATCCCGGAGTTCTTTGTAAATGTTCACAAGAGAGGGGGGAACTTTCACACCGGGACGGACAGAAAAGCTGAGTCCGTGCGCCTGATTTCTCCCATGGTACGGGTCCTGACCGAGAAGAACGACTTTTGTATCCTCCCAGGCCGTAGCATGAAAGGCGTTCATCACATCATCCTTCGGAGGATAGACGGTATGTTTTTGATACTCCTCTTTCAAAAAAGACCGGAGCTTTGTAAAATAATCCTTTTCTAATTCATCTCCGATCTTACTTTCCCAGTCATTATAGAATGCCTGCTTCAACTTCCCACCTCCTTTTACTGCTTCAGCAAGGATTTTGCGCACGTCCAAAGCGAACGCCGTTATAACACCGAAAAAAGTATATGCCTTAAAACCCTTATGCATCAGCGTTCGAAGGGCATAACACCTGTAACGCCGATCGACACACTGTTATGATTTAAGCTCCCAGGATCTCCAGATAACGCTTCCGTCTGTACCACTTACCTTTACCGTGTCTGCCTCCGGTTCCGGGAAATAACGTGCGGTCATTACTTTTTCTCCCTGATTAATAAACACTTCCAGTGACGAACTGTCGAGGTAAAGACGGAGTTCCTCCAGATTTTCTACAGAGCACTTTCTTGTTTCTTTTTCTCCATCCCGGAACCTCGGCCGGGAAAGCGTCAGAATTTTATCAGCCGCATTGTAGGAAAGATCTGCTTCGTCCCGAAGCTTCAGCTGAAAATCTCCCGCTTCCTTCGTATCGAGGATGATCTCTGAAGCAGGTGTAACGACAGCTTCGGCTCCAAAAGAAAGTGCTATCCGCATCTCAAGCGGTGTTCCTTTCCGCAGTTCTTCCAGCTCCTGAACCGGGGACTGGGTAATGATCTTTCCATCCGAATGAAGCTCTCTCGGAATTGTCATGCAGTGGACCCATCCTTCTTTCACGGTGGGCTGGTATTCCTCGTCGGAATCGGGCACGCCCATCCATCCGATTAAAATGCGCCGTCCGTGTTCGTCTTCTGTCGTCTGGGGCGCGTAAAATTCAAATCCTTCGTCCAGCTCCTGAAATTCCCCGTGCTGAAAATCGACCTTCTGAAGATCCGCATTTCCCAGGAAATATCCTGCCTGATACGTGTTTTCGTATTTCATCCCTTCCTGGGCAAGTCCCTGCGGTGAAACAATCAAAACGTCGGTACTGCCAAGCCGGAAATAGTCCGGACATTCCCACATGTAGCCAAATTCCCCCAGGCCGTTCCTCTGTGCGCCTGCGATTGGTCCAAGGCATTCCCAGGTGTGAAAGTCTTCCGAGCGGTAAAGAAGCACTTCTCCTTCCAGATTTTCTGTCTGTGCGCCGATAACAAAATAATAGCTTCCGTTTTCTTCCCATACTTTCGGATCGCGGAAGTGGGCAGTATAGCCTGACGGCAGTTCATCAACGACGGGCCCCTTTTTTTCAAAATCGATTCCGTTTTCAGAAACAGCCAGACACTGGTAGGATTCTCTGTTGTTATTTTCGTCTTTTACGTTACCGGTATAAAGAAGGGCCAGTTTACCGTTGAGGTCTATACTGCTTCCGGAGTAGCAGCCGTTTTTTTCGTACCATTCGCTCGGGGCAAGAGCGATCGGCTGCAGCTGCCACTGGACCAGGTTTTCCGACGTGTAGTGGCCCCAGAACTTATGCTGATGGTCCGGGCTGTAGGGATTCCATTGAAAAAAGAGGTGATAGGTGCCCTGCCACTGAATCCAGCCGTTCGGGTCGTTCAGAAGACCTGACGGCGGCATAAGATGGTACTGCTGGCGATATGGATCTTTTTCCACCGTGTTTTTTTGTTTGTCTGTTTCCTTCCAGGCTTCTGCGTGGAGCTCCTTTTCACGTTCAGTCATTCTGCTCCTCCTCCTTTTTCAGCCGGCTGTATACTTCTTCTTTTGTCGGCAGCGCCGTCATCGCACCTTTTGTAGCAGCTGCAAGACCTCCCGACACGGCCGCAAAAGAAGCCATTTCCGCAGCTTTTTCCGGAGAGAGGGCGCGCAGCGGCTCCTCAAGCAGATGGAGCTGATAAAGCATGCCGGAAACAAAAGCATCGCCTGCACCGGTCGTGTCCACTGCACTCACTTTCATTGCAGGGACATGGACCGGGGCTTCTCCCTGAATAAACACCCAGCTGCCTTCTGCTCCAAGCGTGATCAGAATGAGAGGAATGTTAAATTCATCAAGCCGGCTCACACCGTTTTCAATATCCTCTTCCCCCGTTATAAATTCCAGCTCCTCCTCAGATATTTTTAAAACGTCGGCTTCACCGAGCATACTGCGGATTTCTGTACGGGCAGTTTCTTCCGAAGGCCACAGGCCGGGACGGAGATTCGGATCGTAGGAAACGATCATCCCCTGATCCTTCGCAAGGCGCACCGCTTTCTTTGTAGCGGATTTCGCCGGTTCGCTGATCAGGCTGATTGATCCAAAGTGAAGCAGATTGTTTTCAGTAAAAAGCTGCTCTTTTACTTCGTCCTCTTCAAGAAAACGGTCGGCACTCGGGTCAATATAAAACTCAAAGCTGCGTTCCCCGCCTTCTCCGAGCGTTACAAAAACAACTCCTGTCCTCGTATCCTTCGTAAACAGCATATGGTCAGTATTGACACCATAGCTTTCCAGAGTGTCCTTTAAAAAACGTCCGAGTACGTCGTCCCCTACTTTGCCGAGAAAGACAGTGGACGCACCGAGACGAGCCAGCCCCACTGCTACATTAGCCGGAGCTCCCCCCGGGCTTTTTTGAAAAGTTTCATTGTGGTCGTCGAGCGGAATAAAATCAATCAGTGCCTCTCCAAGGCATATAATTCCCTGCTTCATCGTTTCTTCACTCCTTTTATGTATAAAGCCTTCATGATACCAGGCTTTTCTCTATTATACGTATGGCACCTCCCGCCCTCAACCCGGGGCAGCGCCGGCATTTCTTTTTCCCTATACCCTTATCCTTCCTCCTTTAAAAGAGAATACATGTTTCTCCGGTCTGTTTTTCATGCCGGAGATTCGATTCCTGTGTTAAAATGTGAACATAGCTTTTGGCACGAAAACCAAGCAACCCGCTCTAAAAATTCTGGGATGTTTTCTCATCCGGAATGGGCAATTAAGAAAGGAGTCTGCCTTTTGAAACCGATTATTCCCGATCAAGTACAGGAAGCTCTGGAGGAGTTTGCCGGATCCCCGGTTTTTATTCACCTCGAAACGACGAACGGAGCCTATGCAAGTCATAACGATAAAAGTTTTTTTTCGGCAGGTGCTTTTATCCGTAACGCCCAGCTTCAATTTATTCACGGACGCATTGCCGGTGAAGGACCGTACCGCATTGGTCTTGAAACCGAAATCGGCTGGCTGTACGGTGAAGGACTGACAGACTGGGAAATAGACTCAGAAGGCCGCCTGCTTCTGGCCGGTCACGACCCCGATGGACGGCTTGCCGTTGCACTTGAACTAAGCACTACACCATTTCGAAAGTAGGAAAGGAGCCCCTTGTATGACAGATCAGCACGTACTAGTTGTATTCCCGCATCCCGACGATGAAGCATTCGGCGTGTCGGGTACTATTATATCGCTTACCGATGAAGGGACGCCGGTCACCTATGTGTGCCTTACTCTCGGAGAAATGGGCAGAAACATGGGCAGACCAGTCATGGCCAACCGGGAAACCCTTCCTGAGATCAGAAAAAGAGAGCTGGAGGAAGCGTGCAGACTTCTCGGTATTGAAGACCTGCGCCGGTTTGGAATGCGTGATAAAACGGTGGAATTTACCGATCAGGAAGCACTCTCGGAAAGAATTTCAGGAGTCATTACGGACGTGAATCCAAGCCGGATTATTACTTTCTACCCGGGGTACGCCGTCCATCCCGATCATAATGCAACAGGCGCTGCCGTCGTGGAGGCTGTACGGAAACTTCCTGAAGGCAGCCGTCCCGAAATTCACGCTATCGCTTTTGCAGAGGGAAGCGAGGAGGCTGTCGGTGAGCCGGATGTTATTAATGATGTCCGGGACCTGCGTGATAGAAAACTTCAAGTCATCGAAGCCCATGCTTCCCAGACAGCCGGGCTGATGGAACAGGTAAACAGCCGGATGGAAGCTCAGGATGAAACGATTGAATATATGCTGCAGACAGAGCGTTTCTGGACTTATCCTCTTGATGAGGAA
>REBZ01000066.1 GCA_007692495.1 Alkalicoccus sp. | reverse complement strand
ACAGAAAGGACACCGGGAATGAGAAGAAAGAATCGGCTTCTTAACGTCTCGTGAAGAAATACCGGCCCGCGGGGTGTCTTTTTTGTTTTCCGGCCTTGAATGATAAGATACGGAAGGACAGCAAAAGCTCCAAGACCGAAAGATAAAAGTGCAAAAGGCCAGGCAGGTGTCCGGTTCATGTCTTTAGGAATTAAAAGCAGCAGGAAAATAATCGGGTAGATACCAAGGAGAGAAAACACTGCTGTCACGAGAGGGTCCACTTCTTCAAAGCGTCCGGAGAGCAGGTGTCCGAGAATTTCGTCTCCATTTTCCGATCCTGGGGCAAGAAAAACAGCGTAAAATACAAGAAGAACAAAAACAGAAGTATATCGTTTCATCTGATTCTCCTTTCTATTTTCTGTAAGGATAACTTTAGTGAAGCAGATGTACAGAAGAAAAGCAAAGAACAATCATTTTCGTTATAATGGAGAAAAGATAGGAGGCAGGGAATGAACCAGTCTTTAACACCACTTTTTACTGCTTTAAAGCATAAAAATGAAACAGTCTCCTGTCATGTTCCCGGCCATAAGAACGGGCGCGTTTTTTTTGAAGAAGCAGCCCCTTGTTACAAGGATATTCTTCGGCTGGATGCTACAGAAATCGAAGGACTCGATGACCTGCACGATCCGGAAGGAGTTATCAGGGAAGCAGAAGAGCTTCTCAGCAGCCTGTATGATTCCAGTTCGAGCTTCTTTTTAACAGGAGGCTCGACGGCCGGCAATCTTGCGCTTCTGCTGGCGGCGGGCCCTGGAGAAAAAATTATTGTTCAGAGAAACAGCCACCAGTCTGTTTTCCACGGACTTGAACTGGCAGACCAGAACCCGGTTTTTCTTGCTCCGGAAACAGACAGCCTCTCCGGCCTCGCACTTGGTATTTCTTCCGGGCAGCTTGAACAGGCCCTCAGCAGCCATCCGGAGACGAAGGCCGTGTTTTTAACGAACCCTACGTACGAAGGCTACACTCTTCCGCTCAAAGAACATGCGGCAGTGTGCAGGGCATACGATACTCTCCTGGTTGTAGATGAAGCCCACGGGGCACATTTCCTTCCCGGGAGCAGTCCGTGGTTCCCGAAAAGCGCCTTGAGTGCCGGTGCTGATGCTGTCGTACAGTCGGCTCATAAAACGCTCCCGGCCATGACGATGGGGGCGTGGCTGCATCTTGGAGAAAGAATGGAAAAAACGGAAGTGAAACGCCGGCTGAGCATGATTCAATCGAGCAGCCCGTCGTATCCTATAATGGGTTCACTCGATACGGCAAGAGCATATGCTGCAGAAAAAAACGACTGGAAAGAAACGGCGGAAGTGATTTCTTTACATAGAAAGATGCTGGAAACGAAAGTAAGGCTTCTGCCGGAATCGATCGGACCCTACCGGCTTGATCCGTTGAAAGTTAATCTTTATACGGAGGAGGAAGGGCGTCCGGAAAAATGGCAGGAGCAGATGAAAAGTCAGGGAATGTTTCCGGAGCTGATTTCACCGGTACACCTGCTTGCCGTACTTTCATTGGATAAAGAGGAAATTTCAGAAACAATGGAGAAGCTGGTATCTGTTTTTTCACGTGAAACATGTACTGAAAAAGTGCATGAGCCCGTGCCGGGAAAAGGACTGACTTCCCTTGTTTATACGTACAGGGAGATGTTCACGAAA
The DNA here is from genome assembly GCA_007692495.1 of Alkalicoccus sp. Lineage (GTDB taxonomy): Bacteria > Bacillota > Bacilli > Bacillales > Salisediminibacteriaceae > Alkalicoccus. The sequence continues at coordinate 5,149 of REBZ01000066.1, read as the reverse complement.
AAAACGCGTGAAGTTTTATGGGAGGAAAGTGAGGGGCTGACTGCCGCAGAAACGGTCATCCCGTATCCTCCCGGAATTCCTCTGCTGCTGCGGGGGGAACGGATCCATTCCATGCATCTGAAGGAAAGAAACCGGCTCCGTAAAAAAGGTGTACGCATTAAAGGCAATAGAGAAAAATTAAAAGTATTTGATCCGGGGGAGGACAAAAAATCGTGAGTGGATTATTCGTAACGTTTGAAGGCGGAGAAGGTGCCGGTAAAACGACAGTGCTGAAAGAAATTCAAAAAATGCTGGAAAAAACCGGCCGTCCGGTGCTTGCAACGAGGGAGCCCGGAGGCAGTTATATTGCAGAAAAAATCAGGGAAGTTATTCTTGATCCAAACCACACGGAAATGGATGCCAGAACAGAAGCGCTGCTTTACGCCGCTGCGAGAAGGCAGCACCTTGTAGAGAAAGTAATTCCGCATCTGGAAGGGGGAGGGGTCGTTCTCTGTGACCGGTTTGTGGACAGCAGCCTTGTGTATCAGGGGTTTGCAAGAAAAATTGGTGTCGAAGCCGTGCGTGAGCTGAACATGTTTGCAACAGAAGGAAGACTTCCGGATATCACGCTCTATTTTGACATTGACCCGAAAGAGGGCCTGGAACGAATTGCCGCCAATAAAGGCAGGGAAATCAACCGTCTCGATCAGGAGTCGCTGTCGTTTCATGAATCTGTAAGGGAAATGTACCTGCAGCTGCAGCATCAGGAACCGGAGCGCATCCGTCTCGTCGATGCAGGGCAGACACTGGAGAAAGTAACAGACGCTGCATGGAGCCTGCTGCAGGAGAAAATATAGAATTTAAGACAAAATACCTGCAGGGACCGGGTCTCCTGAGCAGATTCTTGTTATAATATGTATAACCCCTATTTTAATGGAGGAGATGACTATGAAGCTGATCGTGGCAGTAATTCAGGATAAAGACAGCAACCGCCTGTCGGATGCCCTTGTGGAAAAGGATTTTCAGGCTACGAAACTTGCCAGTACCGGCGGCTTTCTTAAAGCAGGCAGTACAACCTTTATGATCGGTGTACAAAACGAGGAAGTAGAGCGTGTGCTGGAAATCATTAAGGAAAACTGTCAGGCGAGAGAACAGCTTGTTGCACCGATTTCTCCTATGGGAGGCAATGCAGATTCCTACGTTCCTTACCCGGTGGAAGTACAGGTCGGGGGAGCAACTGTCTTTATTCTTCCAGTCGATCAGTTCGAGAAGTTTTAGCGGAAGAGGTAATACGCATGGATAAATGGCATGAATTGGAAGAAACGCAGCCTACAATTGCCCGGGTTCTGCAGAACAGTCTGATAAGAGACCGGCTGGCTCACGCCTATGTTTTTGAAGGCGGAAGAGGCACCGGAAAGAGAGCAGCCGCAACACTTCTTGCAAAAGCGTTTTTCTGTGAAGCAGTGAAGGGGGCCGATCCCTGCCTCGTCTGCCGGGAATGCCGGCGTGCGGAATCAGGGAACCACCCGGATATGCACGTAATCCGGCCGGAAGGTGCTTCCATTAAGGTGGACCAGATCCGCGGGCTGAAAAAAGAATTCAGCATGCGGGGAATGGAATCCCAGAAAAAAGTGTATGTAGTGGAGGAAGCAGATAAAATGTCTGCAAGTGCTGCCAACAGCCTGCTGAAGTTTCTGGAAGAACCGGACGGCGAAGCACTGGCTGTGCTGCTTACAGGGAATTCCTATCAGATGCTTCCGACTATTCTTTCCCGGGCGCAGGTAATGACGTTTTCCCCGCTTTCTCCGGAACGGGTCACGCGGGCACTGGCAGAAGCAGGTTTCCAGGAAAAAGAAGCAGCTCTTGCTGCGAGGCTGACTTCCGATTTGTCGGAGGCAGAGAAACTGTTTGAAGAAGATTGGATTTCACAGGCAAGGGAGAAAGTGATACAATTAATTGATGATCAAATCCGGCGTCCTGCCGAGGCGTTCATTACGCTTCATGAAAAAGTCATACCTTTTTTCAATGAACGCGAAACGGTGCAGACGGCACTGGATCTGATGATGCTGTGGTACAGGGATGTGCTGCGTATGCAGGTCGGCCAGTCGGAAGCGATTGTTTATATAGATCAGGAAGAAACGCTCGCCAAACAGGCGTTTCAGCTTTCTCAAGGAAAACTCGGTAACAACCTCCAGGCAGTCATGGATGCAAAACGTCGCGTACATGCGAACGTGTCTCCGCAGCTGTTAATGGAGCAGCTGCTTCTTCGTTTACAGGAGGGATAAATGTGCATCGAGTAATTGGCGTACGATTTAAGAAAACCGGTAAGATTTATTATTTTTCTCCCGGGGATCTCGAGATAGAGAAGGATGACTATGTGATTGTCGAAACAGCCCGCGGGGTGGAATTCGGCAAGACGGTTATCGGAATGAAAGAAGTAGAGGAACAGGATGTTGTTCTTCCACTGAAGAAAGTGCTTCGGCTCGCTACAGACAATGACAAAATGACTATTCAGCAGAATAAGAAGGAAGCTGAGAAGGCATTTGATGTCTGCCTGAAGAAAATTACAGAGCATAACCTTGATATGAAGCTGGTGGACGTAGAGTTCACGTTTGATCGCAACAAAATTTTGTTTTATTTTACAGCAGATGGAAGAATTGACTTCCGGACACTGGTAAAGGATCTTGCTTCCATTTTCCGCACAAGAATCGAACTCCGTCAAATCGGGGTAAGGGACGAAGCCAAAATGCTCGGCGGAATCGGCCCCTGCGGCAGAATGCTCTGCTGTTCGACGTTCCTCGGAGATTTTGAGCCTGTATCTATTAAAATGGCGAAGGATCAAAACCTGTCGCTTAATCCGACAAAAATTTCGGGACTGTGCGGAAGGCTCATGTGCTGTTTAAAATATGAGAACGATATGTATGAATCAGCGAAAAAAGAGCTTCCGGATCTGTATCAAAAGCTGAATACAAGCTACGGAAAAGGAAAAGTAACGGGGCTGAACATGCTGGAACGGCTTGTCCAGGTAGAGATTTACGAATCCGGACAGGTGATTGAATATACGCTGGATGAACTCCTGGAAGAAGGAGCGATCGCCGCAGAAACCACGAAATAATGAGGTGTAGGCATCGTGAACAAAAATGAACTCTTTTCCCGCGTCAGCCAGATGGAAGAACGCATCGGCGGGCTTCATGAGGAGCTCGGGGAGCTGAAGGATCAGCTGGCGGAACTGCTGGAAGAGAACACCCATCTGCAAATGGAAAATGATCATCTCCGGGAGCGGATGAACCGGGAGTCAGAAGCAGGGGAGCAGAAGGAACGCACATCCGGAAAACGGATTAAAGCAGGGTTCGGAGAAGGATATGATAACCTGGCGAGGCTTTATCAGGAAGGCTTCCACATATGCAACCTTCATTATGGGAGCATCCGCAAAGAAGGCGACTGCCTTTTCTGCCTCTCCTTTCTCAACCGGTCCGATCAGGAATAACGAATATTAATGCGGAAACGTCCACAGACCTGCTCTGGGGCGTTTTCTTTTGGAGGGGAAAAAGTGAAACAGGCAGAAGAAAGACAGGACTACCTGCCGGGTCATGAACGGGTGATTCATCAGCGCAGTGATATATTTACGTATTCTATGGATGCGGTGCTTCTCGCCAAGTTCGCCCGTGTCACCGGGACAGAAAAAGCAGCTGATCTATGCAGCGGCACAGGAGCCGTACCGCTCGTTATGAGCATGAGAACGGAGGCAGTGATCGATGCGCTGGAGCTGCAGCCGCTGCTCTGTGAACTGACGGAACGTTCCATAAAAACGAATAACCTGGAGAAGCAGGTACGCGTGATGGAGCGCGATCTTCGGGATCTCTCGGGTTTTGCGCTCGGAAAGTATGACCTTGTAACCTGCAACCCGCCCTACTTCCCGGTCACAGCGGAAAAGGGAGTTAACGTGAATACATCGAAAACTCTCGCCCGTCATGAAGTTTCCTGTACGCTCGATGACGCCGTCAAAGCGGCGGCCGCTCTCGTAAAGTCTAAAGGAAGAACCGCTTTTGTCCACCGTCCAGAAAGGCTCGGTGATATTATCACGACGATGCAGAAACGAAAGCTGGAACCAAAACGCCTCTGTTTTGTTCATCCGAGAGAGGACCGACCGGCAAACATTCTTCTGATCGAAGCGGTCAAGGACGGCAACCCGGGTATGACAACAGAGCCGCCCTGGATCGTTTATGATAAAAAAGGAAATTACACTCCGGAGTTTTACGAGCATTACTTTAAGGGGGAAAAACCGTATGCATGAACAGAAAAGCTTTTCAAAAGATCTGGAGAGCAGGGGGAAACTTCTTCTCGTTCCGACACCGATCGGCAATTTGGAGGACATGACGTACCGTGCCGTCAAAACACTGCAGGAAGCAGATGTGATTGCTGCGGAGGATACGAGGCATACGAAAAAACTGTGCCATGTGTTTGATATTACCGTTCCTCTCGTCAGCTACCATGAACACAATAAGCGGGCAAGAGGAGAGGAGCTGCTCACGCGGATAAGAAACGGGGAGAAAGTCGCTCTCGTCAGCGATGCAGGTATGCCGGCTGTTTCCGATCCTGGAGCGGATCTTGCTGCAGAGGCAAAGAAGGAAGGTCTGACGGTTATTGCCCTGCCGGGGGCGAACGCTGCTCTGACGGCGTTGATAGGTTCCGGTCTATCGACAGACGTATTTACCTTCATCGGTTTTGTCGACCGGAAAAAGAAGCAGCGGAAAGAAATTCTCGATTCGTGGCGCCTTGTTCCTTCCACACTCATATTTTATGAGTCACCTCACCGGGTGGATGATTTTCTAAAAGCAGCTCTCGACGTTTTCGGAGACCGTAGAGCAGCTGTAGCAAGAGAAATAACAAAGCAGTATGAAACGATTATTACAGGTACCCTGTCGGAACTGCAGAGGTGGGCGGAAGCAGAAGAACTGAAAGGGGAATGCGTAGTGCTTGTAGCCGGTGCTTCTGCTGAAGAGCAGGAGGAAGCAGTAGAGGAAAGCTGGTGGCAGCAGCTCACGATAAAAGAGCATGTGGAAGTATACATTGAGCAGGGAAAACCGACTAAGCAGGCAGTAAAAGATGCGGCGGTCGACCGCAGACTTCCGAAAAGGGATGTGTATCAGGCGTATCACGTTGAAGAGTA
>REBZ01000148.1 GCA_007692495.1 Alkalicoccus sp. | reverse complement strand
TACCAACACTGGACTTTAACAGAGCTAAAATAAAAGAGCCCGAATACGGCCGGTGAGTGGTAACGAATCCGGGAATTTAATCTTGTGCAGTCAATTTAACATGCGTGTAAAAAGAAAAAAGCTGAAAGCTTCTTTCGCATCCATTTCATAATGATAAAGGATTCACAAAGGAAACACAATGGACCAGCAGCAAGAAGACCGTCAGCTAATCTGACGGTGCAAACGTTTCGATTCAGGAAATAGTTATGGTAAAGTGATAAAATGACAGAAAAGCGAGAAAGGCAGCGAAAATTATGCGCTTAATATGGAGTTACCTGAAAAAATACAGGCTGGCAGTCGCCATCGCACTGGTTCTTACACTGCTGGAGCTGGGTGTGGAACTTATACAGCCGCTTTTAATAGCAAGAATTATCGATGACGGTATTATGATGGAGGATATGAGTGTTGTCCTCACATGGGGAGGAATCATGCTTCTTCTTTCTCTGATTGCTTTTGCAGCAGGTATTATAAATTCTTTTTATGCCGCATATGCGAGTCAGAATACAGGGTATGACCTTCGCGGGGATCTGTACCGCCGCATACAGACATTTTCCTTCAAAAATTTTCAGCAGTTTCCTACTTCTTCTCTGCTTACCCGGATCACCAACGATATCCAGCAGCTTCAAAACACTATTTTTATGACGCTTCGTATTATGCTGCGGGCTCCGCTTTTAGTAGCCGGTTCGGTTATTATGGCACTTGTCGTCAACTGGCAGCTTGCCCTGATTCTCGTTGCTGCTGTGCCGCTGCTTCTTGTCATTCTCCTGATAATTATGCGGACGGCCGGACGGTTGTTTAAAGAAGTACAGGCAAGAGTGGACCGAGTAAACAACGTCGTTCAGGAAAATTTAAAAGCGGTCCGTCTGATTAAATCCTTTTCCCGAAGACCGTATGAATCAGAACGCTTCCACGGGGCTTCTGAAGATCTTCAGCATAAAACAGTCCGCACTCTCCGGATTGTTGAAGCAACGATGCCATTAATCCTTTTAATCATGAATGTATGTATTATGGCTGTTCTCTGGTTCGGGACGACCGGAGTGAATACCGGGAACGTATCTGTCGGGGAAGTGGTGGCGATCATTAACTATATCACCCGGATGACGGGGGCGTTATCTATATTTTCCATGATTATTATTATTTTCTCCCGTGCCAAAGCATCCGCAGAAAGGGTCGGAGAAGTACTTGGAACGGAAGAAGACATGCACGAGAATGCGACAGAAGCTCCTTCCTTCCGGGGGGATATTACGTTTAACGATGTTCACTTCCGCTATCCGGGGAAGGAAACCCCGGTGCTGGAAGGTATTGATTTTCATGTGAAGGCAGGAGAGAGGGTTGCGATACTTGGAGCTACCGGCTCAGGAAAGACATCACTGTTTCAGCTGCTTCCAAGACTTTACGACGCGGATAAAGGATCTGTCACAATTGACGGGCATCCGGTAGATCAATTTACGTGGAAAAGCCTCCGCTCCCAGATCGGCTACGTTCCCCAGGAAGCTATGCTTTTTACCGGGTCAATCGCTGATAATCTCCGGTGGGGAAAAGAAAAAGCAAAAGAAGCTGAAATGGTGGATGTTCTTAGGGATGCCCAGATATACGACACGATCGCCGAACTTCCGGACGGGCTGAAAACCCGTATCGGGCAGCGGGGGGTCAATTTGTCGGGCGGCCAGAAACAGCGTATTTCCATTGCGAGGGCGCTGATCCGAAAGCCCCGCATCCTCCTGCTTGATGACAGTACGAGTGCTCTGGATGTAAAAACAGAAAAGCGCCTGCTGGAATCGTTAAAAAAGTACCGCTGTACGACGCTGATGATTACCCAGAAAATGAGTACAACGATGGAAGCCGACCGTGTACTGCTCCTGGAGGATGGAAAGATCAGAGCGGAAGGCACGCACGAAGAGCTTCTCGCTTCGTCACCGCTGTATCAGGCCATTTACGTGTCGCAGTTCGGGGAGGAGGGAGATCATGCATAAAGACTGGATTGAACCGTTCAAACAGCCGAAGCTCGATACGGAGTCTGCCCGGACAGAAGAGGATAAAAAGCGGGCGGAAGACTGGAAAGGCACACTGAAACGACTGTGGAACTATTTGATGGCACACAGGGCAAAACTTTACCTAGTTATTTTTATGATTGCTCTGAGCTCTCTTTTCGCCCTGGCAGGGCCGCTCATCGTCGGGTTGTCCATCGATGCGTTTCTTGTGGAAGGAAATGCGGACATCATTTTTTACGTGCTGATTCTTCTTGGAGCTGTCTACTTGATGCATTCTTTGACGGTGTTTCTGCAGCACTTTTTTATGGTCAGTATATCCCAGCAGACAGTTTACACGATCCGCACCGGGTTATTCGACCATCTGCAGAAGCTCCCGATTCCATTCTTTGACCGCAGGCAGCACGGAGAATTAATGAGCCGCCTCACAAATGATATAGAAAATATCAGTAACACCTTGAACAGCTCTATTATACAAATTTTTCAAAGTGTACTGACGCTCACCGGGATACTCGTTGTTATGCTTTACCTCAGTCCGCTCCTCACAGTCATAACGCTGCTCATCGTACCCGGTATGTATTTCGGAATGAAATGGATAACGAAACGCACCGGGCCGCTGTTTAAAGCCCAGCAGAAAAATCTCGGTACGGTCAACGGGTACGTCCAGGAAACGATGAGCGGGCAGCCTATTATCAAGTCCTTCTCCCAGGAAGAGCGGGTAATGAAAGATTTTGAGGAAAGAAATTCCCGGCTGCGTCTGTCAGGTTTCTGGGCACAAACGATATCAGGATTTATTCCGAAGCTGATGAACATGCTCAATAATGTCAGTTTTGCCGTAATTGCCGGTGTCGGAGGCCTTCTTGCACTTAACGGGATGGTGACGATCGGGGTAATTGTTATTTTCGCAGAGTACGCGCGTCAGTTCACCCGGCCGCTGAACGATCTGGCCAACCAGTTCAACGTTCTGCTTTCCGCGATTGCAGGTGCGGAGCGGGTGTTTCAGATTATGGACGAAAAAGATGAACTGGAAGAGGAAACAGACGCTGAAGAGCTGGAATTTTCGGAGGGGAAAATTGCGTTTGAAAATATCCGCTTCGGTTACGAAGATGAGATTACTATCGACGATGTTTCCTTCTCCGCGGAAAAAGGGGAAACTGTGGCGTTTGTTGGACCAACGGGAGCAGGGAAAACGACGATTATCAGTCTTCTCTCCCGGTTTTATGATCCGGATAAAGGAACGATCCGCATGGACGGCAAGGATATCCGGAACATAAAAAAAGAGTCGCTGCGCCGCCATATGGCGTTTGTGCTGCAGGACTCCTTTTTGTTTGAAGGAAGTATCAGGGAAAATATCCGCTACGGAAAACTTCATGCTTCCGACAGTGAAGTGGAGGAAGCAGCACATCTTGCGAACGCCCACTCCTTCATTGCGAAAATGCCGGAAGGATACGATACGAAAATCGATGCGGAGGGCGGAGGCATCAGTCAGGGCCAGAAGCAGCTCCTGTCGATTGCACGGGCACTGCTTGCCGATCCGGCGGTGCTCGTTCTGGATGAAGCAACGAGCAGTATCGATACGATTACCGAGCTGAAAATTCAGGAGGCGCTCCGCCGTCTGATGCACGGAAGAACAAGTATCGTTATTGCGCATCGTCTCAATACAATTCGTGAAGCAGATCATATTATCGTGCTGAATGAAGGTAATGTGATGGAAGCCGGCAGCCATGAAGAGCTCCTTCGTACAAATGGATTTTATGCTGACCTTTTCTACAGCCAGAAGCTGTCCTGAAAAGGTCAGTTTTTTCGTTCGGCAGCTTTTCTTTCCCGCTCGTCCCACTCTTCATCGGTCATCGGCGAAGTGTTTTTCAGGAAAAAGGTAAGAATGAACCCGATGAATGTAAGAATCGTTATGGCTCCCATTGCCGTATTCAGGCCGATAATGTCAGGTGTTGTGTGGGCGGCTTCCGTCTCCACTGTCTGGGCCGTTGTTGTCATAATCGTAACGATCAAAGCGGTCCCGACGGAGGCTGCTATCTGGCGCATTGTATTATTCATTGCGGCTCCGTGCGGTATCAGCTTACGTGGAAGTTCGTTCAGGCCGGAGGTAGTGACCGGCATCATCACCATCGAAAAACCGAACATCCGGAGAGCGAATAAAAAAGCGAGCAGAGCCATCGTGGCGTATATGTCAATAAACACGAAGCCGAGCGTGGCGATTGTCATAATAGTAAAGCCGGTGAAAGCGAGCGCACGGGCTCCGATCCGGTCAAAAATGTACCCGGTAAGAGGGGACATCAAACCGGATATAAGCGCCCCGGGCAGAAGAACGAGCCCGGAATCGAGAGCGGTAAATTCCCTCATTTCCTGCATATACAGCGGAATAAGTGTTTCAAGTCCGATAAGTCCGAGAAATCCTATCATTCCGATAATCGTGGCGATTGTAAATGTCCGCAGTTTAAAGACACGGAACTCGAGCATTGGATGATGCATCTTCAGCTGACGGGTGATGAACAGGAAAAGGGCGACGGCACTTACGGTCAGGGTAATAAGAGTGACCGGAGATGTCCATCCCTGATTTCCTGCGCTCGTAAATCCGTAAAGCAGACCGCCGAAACCGACGGAGGAAAGAATAATTGATAAAGGATCCACTTTCGGATTTTTAAGTTCTGTTACATTTTCGAGAATTTTATGAGCAACAAGCATGATAAGAAGAATAAGAGGAAGGATAAACCAGAAAAGATAGCGCCAGGCAAATGTTTCTGTAATCCATCCGGAAATAGCAGGCCCGAGCGCCGGAGCAAACGAGATGGTAAGCCCGACAAAACCCATGACCGTGCCTCTTTTTTCGACAGGGAATATAAGCAGAAAAACCGTCTGCATGAGCGGCAGCATAATCCCGGCTCCGGCCGACTGAATCACCCGGCCTGCGATAAGCACCTCAAAATTCTGTGCGAGACCTCCTATAATAGTTCCGACTGTAAATGTCAGCATCGCTGTCATAAACAGCTGACGGGTGGTGAATTTTTCAATTAGAAAAGCAGTAATAGGAATCATAATGCCGTTCACAAGCATGAAGACAGTGGTAAGCCACTGAGCGGTATTGGCTGTAATATTCATCTCCTGCATGATGGGAGGGATGGCAGTAATCATCAATGTCTGATTAAGTACTGTAATAAACGAGCCGGTAAGCAGGACGGCAGCAATGAGTTTTTTATTGGGATGTTTAGGCATAGGACGAATTCCTTTCGGGTTTCTATGTACAATTTGCTTAGTTTATCATTCACGCTCCGGGGTAACAACTTATAAGCGCAGGAAATCTGCTATTTCCACCGGCTGTATAGACGTCAGACTTCCGGTTCAGTATAATTAAAATAACCAGCTTGCACGTTTTTTCAAAAGGAGTGGAAAATATGTCTAAAAAATTTGATCCGAACTTAATTTATGCAGCCGGCCATGAGCAGAAAGCCGACCTTGTTTTTAAACAGGCGAAAATCATTAATGTTTTCACAAAAGAAATAGAAACAGCTGATGTTGCTGTGAAAAATGGGAAAATTGCCGGCATAGGAACCTATGATGGGATAAAAGAAATACAAATGGAAGGCAGATATCTCGCCCCTGGATTTATCGATGGTCACGTACACATAGAATCCTCTATGGTATCACCGAGCCGATTTGCAGATGTTGTCGTGCCCCGCGGAGTTACGACTATAATTACGGACCCCCATGAAATTGCCAATGTGGCAGGCAGTGAAGGCATTCAGTATATGCTCGACGATTCTGAAGACTCTCCATTGAATGCGTTCTTTATGCTTCCTTCCTGTGTGCCGGCTACCCCATTTGAGAATTCGGGGGCCGTACTGAAGGCTGAAGACCTGAAACCATTTTACAGCCATCCGAGAGTAATTGGTCTGGCTGAAGTCATGGATTATCCATCGGTGGCTTCTGCTTCCCCGGACATGACAGCAAAGCTTACTGACGCTATGGAACAAAAAGCGAATATCGATGGTCATGGAGCAGGGTTTACTCACGGCCAGGTCAATGTTTACCGGGCCGCCGGTATTACCACAGACCATGAATGCACAACAGCAGAAGAGGCAGAAGAACGGGTACGCCGCGGAATGTACGTTATTATTCGGGAAGGTTCCGCTGCAAAAGATTTAAAAGCAGTTCTGCCGGCCGTAAATGAAAAAAACTCCCGCCGCTTTCTTTTCTGTACAGACGATAAACATCTGGACGCACTGATGGCTGAAGGAAGCATCGATGCCAATGTCAGACTGGCAGTGGAAATGGGAATGGATCCTGTAACAGCGGTCCAAATGGCATCACTTAATGCCGCTGAATGCTTCGGGCTGACGGAAAAAGGTGCCGTGGCTCCCGGGTATGATGCTGACCTGCTTATCATTGATAATCTGCAGGATATGAATGTAGAAGCAGTGTATCAGCAGGGGAAAGCTGCAGCAGAAAACGGTAAAATACTCCAGGAAACAGCTCAAAAGCCGATCCCTCCGGCGCTTACGCAGACGGTTCATGTAAACGAACTGCCGGAAAATGCATTTATTGTGCCGGAAAATACAGACGGACAGGCACTCGTTATCGATTACGTGCCGAACAGCATTGTTACTAATAAAACGACTATACCACTGCCCGTGAAGGACGGAGCTTTTCAGGCAGATGTCTCCCGGGATGTTATGAAGCTCGCTGTAATAGAACGGCACAAATACACAGGAAATATAGGTCTTGGATTTATCCGTGGGCTGACTTTCCTGGAGGGGGCATTTGCACTTACAGTAGCCCACGATTCCCATAATATTGT
>REBZ01000147.1 GCA_007692495.1 Alkalicoccus sp. | reverse complement strand
GAGCCCTGAACATGTATTTTGTTCAGGGCTCCACTTCAGGGCGTAACCTGGGTTGGGAAATAGGCGTCTATACAGAGAAGGAAAAACTATCAAATAATATAATACTGTGAAAGATACCCGGCGATTCTTGCAAAAAGCCCGGTGAAGAGCATAATACCGAGCACAATCATAATGACCCCGCTGACTTTCTGGAAAACAGGCAGAAAGCGGTTAATGCTGCGAATACGGTCGAGCGATCGGGCAAAGAGAAGCCCTGCAAGCAGAAATGGCACGGCAAGTCCTGCAGAATAAAATAACAGCAGAACCATCCCGCCTGCCGGATCATTCTGGGCAGCAAGCGCGAGTATGGAACCGAGGACCAGTCCAATGCACGGTGACCAGCCGGCAGCAAATATCAGCCCGAACAAAACAGATCTGCCGAAGCTTGTTGATCTGGCAGGATTTTTCATCCGTTTTTCACTCATTAAAAAGTTCAGCTGAAAAAGTCCGGTAAGCTGGAGACCGAATAAAACAATCACAATGCCACCCAGCTGTTCGAGAAGCTGCTGATTCTGCAGGAACATGCCTCCGAGGAGCGAGGTGGAAGCACCGAGAGCAAGAAAGATGGAAGTGAATCCAAAAATGAATCCGAGACTCCGGGACAAAATCAGCTTACGGTCTGCGATAAGTTTATTCTGTGAAATTTCTGCACCGGTCAGCTGGGCCAGATAGGCCGGGACGAGAGGAAAAACACAGGGAGAGAAAAAAGACACAACGCCGGCAAACAAAGCGACCCAGAGAGAAAGAAAAGTTATTTCATTTATAACGAAAATACTGAGCGTATACAAAATATAACCTCCAGCTTTCTAGTATGCTCTTTTAACTATACACGATAATATATGCAGGAGGAATAAGTGTCACTCAAGTTTCACATTTCCCAACTGTGGAACCGGTGGGGATGCATAATCGTATACAATATACGATAGTGTTTTTAATCAAGAGATGGTAAAATGCCCGGGAACGGAGTGAGCAAAATGTGGATCAAAAGAATAACCGTCGGCATTGTATTACTGCTTCTGCTTGCTATTGCGGGAGTGACAGTTTATCTCGGAATAATTCTGTTTGGTAACTATGCCATAGATGAAAAAGATTTAGTAATGAAAGAAACGACAACAGTCGTGGACAGCAGCGGTGAAGAGCTGACGAGGCTGTTCAGCGAAAACAGGGAATCTGTGGATCTGGGTGAAATACCTGATCATGTCCAGGAAGCTTTTATTGCTGTAGAGGACCAGCGCTTTTATGAACATACAGGAATCGATTTCCGTTCCATCGGACGGGCACTTTACCGGGATATTATTACCCGGTCTGCGGCCGAAGGTGGAAGTACAATTACCCAGCAGCTTGCAAAAAATGCCTTTTTGAGTCCTGAAAAATCCATACTCAGGAAGACGGAAGAAGTACTGATTGCCCTGAATCTGGAGCATCGTTATGAAAAGGATGAAATTCTGGAGATGTATCTGAACCGGATTTATTTCGGGCATGGAGCACATGGTGTCCAGGCTGCTTCACGCTTATATTTTGGTAAAACAGTCGATGAACTTTCGATTGAGGAGGGAGCGATGCTGGCAGCCCTGCCGAAGGGGCCGAACCTTTTTTCACCATTTATTGATGAAGAACGGAGCAAGGAGCGCCGCGATCTCGTTCTCCGTTTAATGAATGATCAGGATTATTTATCTGCTGAAGAAACCGTCCGTCTCCAGGGCAGAACGCTTCCCGCTGAACGTCACAGCGTAAGTTCAAACGAAGCGTACGATGCCTATACCGATCTGCTTCTTTTGGAAATGGAGGAAAAGCACGGTCTGACAGAAGAAGAAGTGCTGGAGGGAGGGTATACAATTCAGGCTGCAATGGATGAGGAGCTGCAGACACGGTCCTACGAAAAAATGAGCAGCGATGAAACATATCCTGTCCAGGCGATGGAAGGAAGCTACGTACTTCTGGATAATGAAAGTGGTGGTGTACTTGCTGTTCAGGGGGGCAGGAGCTACGAAAAAAAGGGATTGAATTATGCTTCTGCCAAGAGACAGCCGGGATCTACAATGAAGCCGCTTGCGGTTTTTGCACCTGCGCTGGAAACTGGAGAATATGACCCCTATACGCTGCTTAAAGATGAACAGCTGGATTATGATGGGTACTCTCCAGGCAATATGAACGGTGAGTACGAAGGCGAAATAAGCATGTATGATGCATTGAAGGATTCTGTTAATGCTCCGGCTGTCTGGCTTCTGAACGAGATAGGAGTTAACGAATCTAAAGCAATGCTTGAAAAGCAGAATATTTCCCTGGAAGAAGAAGGACTTAGTATCGCTTTAGGGGGGTTGGATGAAGGACTGACTCCACTTCAGATGGCAGCAGCCTACCGTACTTTTGCCAATAACGGAGTTTATTCCGACCCGTATTTTGTGGAAAAAGTTTACGATCGTCATGGAGAGCTTATTTCAGAGGCTGAAACGGAGCAGATTGAAGTCATGACACCTCAGACAGCATGGTATATGACTAGAATGCTTGAAGCTGTAGTAACCGACGGAACAGGTCAGGCAGGCGGCAGTCCGGGTGCTCTTGCGGGGAAAACTGGTACGACGTCCGAAGCAAGAGATGTATGGTTTGCCGGATGGACACCTGAAGTAAGCGGAGCTATGTGGATGGGAAGGGGCGGAGAAGGCGGCAATGATGATGTATCGAGCTCCCTGCCGACTGCTGTTTTTAAAGAGCTTCTCCCCGCTTCTGAAGACGGCCTTGCGTTTGAAAAGCCGGAAGGCATAGAAGAAATGGAGGAGCCGGTGGAAATGGCAGCAGTGGAAGATTTGGCTGCGGACATGAAAGTAGGACTGTTTGGTGCAAATGTCGAGCTCGACTGGAGCGGTACTGGAGACAGCCGTGTTCATTACAGAATTTACCTGGTGGAGGAAGGTGGAAACTCGCTGATAGATGAAGTGGCAGGGGAAACAAGTTATACGGTCAGCCGGGCAAATGTATTCTCCGGTGGAGAGTATGTCGTTGTCCCTTATAATCCCCAGACAAACGAGGAAGGGGAACCATCTGAAACCGTGTCGGCAGAGTGGAATATTTTCTCCCGAGAATCATAAACAGGCAGAGACCCGGCTGCAGCATACGTGCAGCCGGGTCTTTGGATGTGTTAAATTGCACCGTTTTTGTGAACAAGGTGTTTTTTCCTTTCTTTGATAACAAAAAAACGTTAAAATGTACAGCGAATATAAGAGTTGATAAGCTGGAGAGAGAAACCCGGCTACTATGATGAAAAAATGAGGTGTAAGTGTTGTCCCAATTAACAAATGATACATTTTTGAAAGCCTGCCGCCGAGAAGCAGTTCCTCACGTGCCGGTCTGGTACATGCGTCAGGCAGGACGTTCCCAGCCGGAATACCGTGAACTGAAAAAAAAGTACGGACTGGAACAAATTACCCGGATGCCGGAAACGTGTGCGTGGGTTACCAAGCTCCCGGTCGACCAGTATAATAACGATGCAGCTATTCTATACAAAGATATTATGACCCCCCTGCCGGCAATGGGAGTCGATGTGGAAATCAAGTCAGGTATTGGTCCGGTTATTTCAAATCCGGTAACATCTTTACAAGATGTTCAACGTCTCGGTGAACTGCATCCGGAAAAAGATGTGGATTTTGTTCTTGAAACGATCCGTATATTAAGAAAGCAGCTTACCGTGCCATTGATCAGTTTCAGCGGAGCGCCTTTTACGCTGGCAAGCTACATGGTTGAAGGGGGACCTTCAAAAAACTATCACAAAACAAAGGCGATGATGTATGGACAGCCTGACACATGGGAAGCTCTCATGGACAAACTGGCTGACATGGTCATCACATATGCCCGGGCTCAAATTAATGCAGGATCACAGGCTATACAGATTTTCGATTCCTGGATCGGGGCCCTGAGCCAGAGCGACTACCAACAGTACGTAAAGCCTGTCATGAAAAGAATTTTTTCGGAGCTTTCGACTGAAAATGTCCCTCTCATAATGCATGGGGTAGGAGCCCGTCATCTGACAAAAGACTGGACAGATCTTGATCTTGATGTTGTTGGACTGGACTGGCGCTACCCTATTAAAGAAGCCCGTGCCGACGGAATTACCAAGGCCGTGCAGGGGAATCTGGATCCAAGTGTTTTAATGGCTCCATGGCCGGTAATTGAGAAGAAAGCAAAAGAAATTATTGATCAGGGTCTGGAACAGCCGGGCTTTGTCTTTAATCTGGGGCACGGGGTTTTCCCGGAGATCGAACCAGCGAAACTAAAGCAGCTTACGAGCTTCGTACACGATTATTCTGCGGAAAAAATAGCAGAAAAGTAATTCAGCTCCCTGTCCCGGGGGCTGCTTCGCCACGAAACGGAGCGGACTCCGGTGGGAACTTCAGTACGCCTACTACTATAAAAGGATGATGGATAATGACTAAAAAGATGGGTTTATTAGTTATGGCTTATGGTACGCCGAGATCAGAAGACGAAATTGAACCTTACTATACTCATATCCGGAGAGGTCGGAAACCTTCCCAGGAACAGCTGGACGATCTAACACAGCGATATCGGGATATTGGAGGTATCTCTCCACTTGCCAGGATTACAACTCAGCAGGCTCAGGAACTGAAAGATGAGCTGAACCGCCGGTATAAAGACGTGGAGTTTGTCGTTTATGAAGGGCTGAAGCATATCGATCCGTTTATTGAAGACGCTGTACTGCAGATGAAAAATGACGGCATCGAAGAAGCGGTCAGTATTGTTCTCGCTCCGCATTATTCCACGTTCAGCGTGAAGTCCTATAACGGCCGTGCAAAAGAAGAGTCCGGCCTGATTAAAGGGCCTTCTATCACGAGCGTGGAACAGTGGTACGACGAACCAAAATTTATCCGGTTATGGGCGGATGGCATTAAAAATACGGTAGCGAAAATGACAGAGGAAGAAAAAAATCACCACTGTGTTATTTTTTCCGCACACAGCCTTCCTGAAAAAATCCTCGCCGGCGGAGATCCCTACCCGCAGCAGCTTGAAGAAACAGCACGTCTGATTGCAGAAGAAGCCGGCGTTAAAAATTACGAAATCGGCTGGCAGAGTGAAGGCAACACCCCGGATCCGTGGATTGGACCGGACGTGCAGGATCTCACGCGCGATCTGCACGAGAAGCATGAATATAAAGCTTACGTTTACTGCCCGGTTGGTTTTGTAGCGGATCACCTGGAAGTACTTTACGATAACGACTACGAATGCAGAGTAGTAACTGATGAAGTAGGAGCAGGCTACTACCGCCCGCCAATGCCGAACGCAAGGCCGGAATTTATCGATGCACTTGCGACAGTTGTAGAAAAGCAGCTTCAATTTAAGGAAGCATAAAATGGCTAAAGAACAAATTGCAGTAATAGGAGGGGGCATTACCGGACTGGCTGCCTCCTATGAACTGCAGAAAAAAATCCAGTCCGGTAATCTGGATGCGCAATACACACTGTATGAAGGAAGCGGAAGACTGGGCGGTGTTATCCGGACGGACTATACAGATGGATTTGTTATTGAACAGGGGCCGGACTCTTTTTTAACACGTAAGCGCAGTATGTATAACCTGGTCGTCGAACTTGGTCTGGAGAAAGAGCTCGTTACAAATCAATCGGGGGCTTACATTCTTCACGAAAATGGACTTCAGCGCATGCCTGAAGGAGCAGTTATGGGTATCCCGACAAAACTCCGTCCTTTTCTTACGACGGGGCTTTTCAGTATGAAAGGAAAGATCCGCGCCGGGATGGATCTGTTTCTGCCGAGAGGAAAAGCAGGGCAGAAAGATCAATCCGTCGGTGCTTTTTTCCGTCGGCGCCTCGGAAATGAAGTCGTGGATCACTTAATTGAACCGCTCCTATCGGGCATATACGCCGGCCGTATAGATAATTTAAGCCTTCAGGCTACTTTTCCACAGTTCCAGGAGATAGAAAATAAACATAGAAGTCTGATACTCGGCATGAGGAACGTTTCCGGAAGTAAAACACCGCAGGAGCCGGTGTTTTTAGGAGAAATGAAGAAGCCGGCCAATATGTTTTTGACATTAAGAGGCGGTCTTCAGTCCCTGGTGGACAGGCTGGAGAAAGAACTTGACGAAAAAGCTGTACAGAAAAACAAAAAGTTGAGTCGTATTGAAAAAGAAGGAAGAGGAACACGACTCCATTTTGAAGACGGTTCTGATGCCTACGCAGACAGAGTGCTGCTGACGACGAGACATCACGAAGCATATGAATTGTTTAAAGAGCTGGACTTTATGGAGCCGATAGGAAAAGTGCCTTCCACTTCCGTAGCCACTGTCGCTCTCGCCTACGACAGTTCAGCGATGAAAAAACCGTTGGACGGCACCGGATTCGTCATACCGAAAATGGCAGGCTATACGATAACGGCCTGCACATGGACTCACCATAAATGGGAACATACAG
Source organism: Alkalicoccus sp. (assembly GCA_007692495.1). Taxonomy (GTDB): domain Bacteria; phylum Bacillota; class Bacilli; order Bacillales; family Salisediminibacteriaceae; genus Alkalicoccus. The sequence goes on along the minus strand of REBZ01000147.1, from coordinate 466 downwards.
CCCCGGAAGGTAAAGCTCTTCTTCGTGCGTATGTCGGACGGGCCGGCGAGGAGGAAATCGTTTCAAAATCTGATAAACAGATTGTTGAAGCGGTGCGCCGTGATCTTAAAGGAATTATGGGGATTGAAGCGGAACCTGAACTTCATCTTGTAACAAGATGGAAAAATGCCATGCCTCAGTATGAAGTAGGACACCGGGAAAGGCTTCAGACTATTGAGAAAAAGCTTGCAGCCGAATACCCTCATGTAAAACTTCTTGGAGCCAGCTACAGAGGTATTGGACTGCCGGACTGCATAGATCAGGCAGTCCAGGCGGTGGCAGAAATCTAGAGAGCTGATCAGCCCGCGGATATAGGCTTGCAAGGCTGCTTATTTTCCATGGGAAGCTTTTGCCGGTCCCAGGTTGTTGATAAAGTGTTTTTCATGTAGATATACGGTTTCCTGCCTGCGCCTTCCGGGACGCTTTC
>REBZ01000021.1 GCA_007692495.1 Alkalicoccus sp. | reverse complement strand
ATTCCAGGGCCTCACTCCATTGGGTAAACTGGTGCTCAAGCTCTTCGCGCCGGATGAAGCGTGCGCCCCGCCACCGCTCGGTTCCTTCTATATAAAGGAGCACTGCCGGAGCAGTAAACACTTCAAAGCGGGAAGCAGCTTCCGGTATATCATCGGCAGAAACAGCAGCAGCTTTAATCCGCGGATAATTCTCCAGGACAGATTCAAGCTGAGGTTTAAAACTGTGGCAGACGGAGCACTGCTCCCTTGAAATGTAGATCAGGGTCAATGGGTGATTTTCAATAATTTCCTCCGTCTGATCCAGTGTCTGCATTTTTTCCATTCTTAGTCTCCTCTCCAGAATTATTCTCTTTTCACTATAGCTTCTTCCGGATAAAGTTACAAAGTTTCCGGCTGACGTTTCAGTAGACGTTTCAAAAAAGTAGAAAAAAGGAATATAGGGATAAGATACTTTAGGGAGGGAATGCTTATGGCCTTTGTCATCTTAAGTCCATGTATCGGTGAAAAAGCTGGAGAATGCGTGGATGTCTGTCCGGTCGACTGCATTGAAGAAGGGAAAGATCAGTACTATATTGATCCGGATATCTGCATAGACTGTGGTGCCTGCGTAGTTGTCTGTCCGGTGGATGCAATAGTGGATGAGCACGAACTCGCCCCTGGAGATGAAAAGTACTTAAAGCAGGCAGAAGAATTTTTTCAGGGGAAGCAGTGAAGGAGGTAAAACGTGAAGCTTGAAATTACAGATGAAGCAGTAAAATGGTTTAAGAACGAAGTGGATCTCGATGATGGGGATACAATTAAATTCTTTGCCCAGTATGGCGGGGACAGCACGGTACAGAGCGGTTTTTCTCTGGCATTTGAACCATACGGCTCTGCGATCACGACAGGAGCCAGCACAGAAAGGGAAGGGATCACCTTTTTTATTGAAGAAGGAGACCTCTGGTATTTCGACGGGCACAATCTGAAAGTGGCCTACGATGAAGACAAGCAGGAAATAACATTTAATTATGGAGATCCTGACAAAGAATAAAGGAAAGCCCCGGAGGAAAAAATTCCTTCCGGGCCTTTTTTTTGTCGCGATGAACTTTTCCACTCGTACTTCCAGGATTTTTTGACTGCGCTGATTCCATCAATATCCCTCTCATACGTAAGCATTTCATCGTAAACCTGCTCAGGCAGATCTGTGGTCCTTTTCGAAACAGGTCCCTGTAATCTTATTAATTGTTCAGGACCTGTCCGCCGTTTACGTGGATGACTTCACCGGATACGAAGGAGGAATCATCGGAAGCAAGATAAATATAAGCTGGAGCAAGTTCTGCCGGCTGCCCCGGACGGCCCATTGGACTGGACGTACCGAACTGTTCCACCTGCTCTTTAGGGAAAGAAGCGGGAATAAGCGGCGTCCATACCGGCCCCGGAGCTACTCCGTTGACACGGATACCTTTTGAAACAAGGTTCTCCGACAAGGAGCGGGTCAGTGCGACAAGAGCACCTTTCGTCGCTGCGTAATCCATTAACACCGGCATTCCTTTATAGGCAACAACCGAGACAGAGTTAACAATGGAACTTCCCGGCTGCAGGTGGTCGAGGGCTGCTTTTGTTACATGAAAAGCGCCGAAGATGTTTGTTTTAAATGTCCGTTCCATCTGGTCACTGGAAATATCCCGGAGATCCTCTGCATAGTGCTGCTCGGCTGCATTATTAATGAGAGAGTCGAGGCGTCCGAAATGTTCCACAGCTTTTTCCACTGTTTTTTTCGCTGTTTCTTCTTCTCCTATATCTCCATCAATAAGCAGACATTCTCCGCCGTACTCTTCGACAAGCGCTTTTGTTGTCTCTGCATCCTCGTGTTCATCCCGGTACGCAAGGGCCACTTTTGCTTCTTCTTTAGCAAGGGCGACACAGACAGCACGTCCGATTCCGCTGTCGCCTCCGGTTACAAGTACTACCTTACCTTTCATTTTTTCACTGCCTTTGTAGTTCGGGTCATCAAAAATCGGCATCGGCGTTACTTCGCCGTCCTCTACTCCGGGTTGTCTGTCCTGAATCTGTTTCGGCTGTCCTTCTGTCTGCAGTTTCTGTATATCTTCGTATTTCATTGTATCCCTCCTAATGAATGTTGTGATTCTTATTACCATTTTTCCTATAAAATAAACAATAAAAAAAGTTGTTTGAGCAGAGAGAAAACAGGTAATAGGAAATTTAGAACAGACAATAAAGGAGATGACACTATGCGCGAATATTCCGTACGACCAAACAAAGATGTTACAGCCTGGATGGTAAAAATTGAGGATGTGGCTCCTGAAACTTCTTTTGATCAAAAAGATGATGCTATTGCCCACGCAGAACAGATGGCTAAGGAACACAGTCCGAGCCGGCTGCACATTTACAACAACAAAATGGAAGTTGAAGAAACAAGAAATTTCGATTAATCACATTAGACATGTAAAAGCCGTACCGAATAGCTTATTAATGAAGCCAGGTACGGCTTCTTTTTTGTTCCTGTAATAAAAAGCAGGAAAAACAGTAATTTTGTCGAAAGAAATATTATAACAATAAGTTGTTCAGGAGCGTGATTCCCTTGAGTAAAGAAAATGTTCTCGTATGTGTATCCTATCCGGAAAGTGCAGGGCAGCTGATCGAACGCGGAATGAAGGAAACGAAAGCTTTTCAAAGCGAATGTATCGTTTTGCACGTGTATGATCCGGAAAATGATACGAGCGATATGAAAGAAGAAGAAAAGAGGGAAGAAATTAAAAAATGGGCAGATTTTCATAAAGCAACAATGATTCTCCAGCCGAGGCAGGGAAGTAAAAAGCTCGGGGAAATAATTGGGGAGGTAGCACGTGCAAATGACGTACACCATATCATTATAGGCCAGGCTTTCCGAAGCCGCTGGGACCTGCTGATTCACGGGTCACTTGTCAATGAACTGTTTCACGAACTGGATAATGTCGATGTGACGATTTTTAAAATCAAAAAGGACCGAGTGGCCGCAGAATCCCATTACGATAAGGGAGTATCCGGATACCTGTATAAAAAAGAGGAGCAGTATAAAATAGCTCTCGAGCAGCCGCGCGGAGAAGCTCATGAAGGAATTTTCTATCAGCATCTTCACACGGACTTTCTTACAGGAATATTCAAAGCAAAAATTTTCGGTCATCCTGTCGTTCTCTACATAGTAGAAGGCGATGTACACGAGCGGTACCGGGAAGAGCTTGATACGATTCTTGAAGAAAAATAGAGAGGAGGGGGCGGCATGTGCGGGAGGTTTACTCTGACATCGTCCCTTGAACAGATTAAGAAGCAGTTTCAGACGGAGGCAGTTAAAGTGCCGGAGCTGGAGCCGGGCTACAATATTGCTCCGTCGATGGAAATTCCGGCCGTTATATGGGATGGGGAGCAGCGCCGTCTTGGGATGCTCTCCTGGGGGTTTACTCCGGGATGGGGAGGCGGAAAAAGGCTGATCAATGCCCGGGCTGAATCGCTCTACCAGAAGCCTGCTTTCCGGGAATCCGCCCGGCAGAAACGGTGTATTGTACCAGCAGATGGATTTTTTGAATGGAAAAAAACAGGGGATGGAAAGAAACCGTATTACATTTATCCGGCATCCGGAAGACTGCTTGCTTTCGCAGGACTCTGGCGCAAAGAAGACGATGGGGGATATACATGTGCCATCGTCACCGCAGAAGCCAATGAGGATATGGAGGAGCTTCACCACCGCATGCCGCTGTTTCTCAATGAAGAGGATCAGCGGGAGTGGCTGGATACGTCAAAAGAAGATGTCCGACACCTGCTCGTTCCTCCGGATTCCGGGCTGCTGAAGATGCATCCGGTGTCTGTTCGTGTAAACAAACCGCAGGAAAACGACCCGGAACTTCTGGAACCTGCGGAATAACGCTGCTGAAAAGTGTTTTTTATGTTATAGATATACGATTCCCTGCTTCCGCCGGTAAGAGAAGGAGCTTATACACTGACTGGAATAACTATTCTGAAACGATAACTTAATCAACAAGCTGAAAAGCCTTTTCGGTTGTCCGGAAAGGCTTTTCAATGCGAATCAGGCTTTTTGACAGTCCCTGCAGAAATACAGCCTCCGGGAGGCGGCCTGTATTTTTGTAACCGGGGTTCCGCAGAGCCGGCAGCTTTGTCCTTCACGGGCAAACACCCAGTGGCGGTACTGACGTCTCGTTTTTCCTTGTGCTTTAAGCTGTTCAGCCAGCTCAAGATCATTGGTAATTCCTTTATGGCGGTAGGACTGTTCTATCAGTTCAATCGTCTTCTCTGCAGCGAGCTGAAGTTTTTCGGGGGATGTATCTGCAGGCCGGATCAAAGGAGATATACCGGCGGTGAAAAGGATTTCACTCCGCAGATAATTCCCAATTCCTGCCACGAATCCCTGATCAAGCAGGAGAGAGGACCATTTGCGCCGGTGAAACTTTTTACTTTCCAGCCGTTTCACAAGCATATCGGGAGTCACCTGCTCACTCAAAATATCCGGACCGGCTTTTGCAATGAAAGGATGAAGGGCGACTTCCTCATCAGGGAGCACTTCGATATCAGAGGCGCTGTAGAGAAGAGCTGATTTTTTTTCGTTGTGTATGGCAAAGCGGAGCTGCCGGTTTGTTTTCGGATAATTGTACACGTTTCGGATGATCCACTTTCCGTACAGCTGATTATGCGAGTAAACGGTATAGCCGTTGTTGAAGCGGGTGAGCATAGCTTTTCCTTTCGTATCCACGCCTGTTACAACGGCTCCCTGAAGAAGATCTTCATAGCCCTGCAGACGCTCGAGACCAAAATGGACTTCCAGAACATCCCGGTCCTTTACGGCTTTTTCCACCTCGTCAGCCGCTTTTCGTATTTCCGGTCCTTCCGGCATGATTATTCCTCCTATGTGAAGTTTCTAGACTGATAATATCGGCAGCTGACAGGAAAAGCAACTGTCAGGCACCCATTAAAAGACGAAGGCCGCCAAAAACAGCAAGTGCAAGAATAATATAGTTAAACCAGTGCTGAGGAATTTTCTGAAGTGTTTTGATTCCAACAAATGTTCCGGCAAGAATGGCAGGAATCATCCATGCATTCAGGGTTAGTGTTTCAGCCGTAATCAGACCGAGAGAGGCATACAGCGGCACCTTAATTACATTCACCGCAAGAAAAAACCATGCGCCTGTCCCGATAAAAGCCTGCTTCGGGAGCCCGGCAGAGAGAAGGAAAATAGCCATCACTGGACCAGCCGCGTTCCCGACCATTGTTGAAAAGCCTGCGAGTGTACCGAGAATGACGGTAAAAAAAGCAGAGCGGTTTTCCCGGGGGGCTCCGGGTGAACGAAACCTGCTCCAGACCTGCAGAAAGGCCATAGCTACAATAATGAGACCGAGTGAAATTTCGATCGGCCGGTTCACTTCTACAAAAAAGAGAAAGAAAAATCCAATAATAAGACCGCCGCTGACCCACGGAATCAGCCGGATTAAAGTCGGCCAGTCAGCACTTTTACGGTAATAAAGTACAGCTACAATATCCGCAGCGATAAGCATCGGCAGAACGATACCGATCGATTCCCGTACCGGAAAAACACCTGCCATCACTGCTACGACAAAAATACCGAGCGTCGGCAGGCCGGTTTTGGAAATGCCGATTAAAAAAGCACACCCGATAACGATAAGAAGACTGAATAAAGATAATTCCAAAATAAGCCCACCTTTTTAAAAAGCTATGCTACGAATAGCATTCTGCTGCATATGTAAAAAACACCCTGTTTTAAGACAATGAAAACAGTATATCACAGGATCAGGAACAGCCCTGATATTCAGCGTTCATTAAAGACCGGCTTCCGTATTCAGAGCATACAGGTTTGAAATTTCCCAGGTGTGGAATAAATAACCTCATATATACTGAATTTGATATACAGAGGAGGCGTATTATGGAAATACTGCTTAAAGTAAAATATTTTCCGGCAGCATCGCTGAAGGAATTTGAAAATCTTTTTAAAGAAAAAGCAGAAGAGCAGGGTGGATTTACAACTATCGAACGGATAGAATACAGTCCGGATAAAAAACGCACGGATATTACAACAGTTGATGAAGATAAAATGGAAAACACTGAATACGGGACACTGATTGTTTCGCTGAGTGACAGCACTAAAATGAGCGAGCGTGATGTGGTGCAGATATTCAACACGATGGAGGATTTTCACTCTCTCGAGGTAATTGGAAGCGAAACAAAGTAATGGAGGCAGTTAAAGCACCTGTAAAGGGTGCTTTTTTTTATGCGTGGCAGTAATGGTTGTGTATACCTGAAAAATTCAAAAAAGAAACAAATCAGTAAAAAAGAACGTTTGTTCGTATATAATAAAAGGTATAGAACACAAAGAGGAAGAAAGGAGCTGCATCTCATGAAAAATATTTTTCTCCGTCATATGCAGACAGCGGAGCCGCTGGAAGTAATATATATGGATGGCCGCAGCCGGATTACCCAGCGGAAGGTAACGGTATACGAATGCGAAGGGAATTATATAAAAGTATACTGCCATACCCGGCAGGAAAAGAGAATTTTCCGCCTGGATCATATTCTTTCAGCACAGCCGGTGAAAAAATACAAAGCTGTTCACCATTAACCAGTAAAGATCCATCGATGTCAGCTGAAGGATGAAACGGGATCTGTAAATAAAAGCGAGTGGTACGTGACAAAAAAGTGGTCAGGACAAAGTATGTCCTGACCACTATGAGTGTTGATCAAGTCTTGATTTCAGAATAATTAGTCTTCTGAACGTACAGCTTTCTCCTGCGCTCAGCCCTGCCGTGGGGCTCGTCGTCAGCTGTTTGCCCTGACGGCTTTGAAAAGGATCTTCCGACTTCGCTCTATCCCACCGGCGTCCCCGTCGGACGTTCCGGAGGAAATAGCCTCTCCTGAATGGAAGAAAGGGCGGAATCAATACGTTTTTTAGAAGAGAAAACTTCTTTTTATTTTCCTGCTGGAGCTGCAGCAGGCGACTCCGGGACGATGAAGGACGAGCAGAAGATCCATTTCTTCCGAGTATTGGGAGGAAGAAATTAGCTGAAGCCGGCCCGCCCGGAAAGCGTCCTGCGGAGGCGAAAGCAGGGAAATGTCTACGCCTGTATAAAAAACACTTTATAAACAGCCTGAGTGGTCAGTACAAAGTTTGTCCTGACCACTCAGGTGCTTACAAATGATGTTTCTTTTCAGCTGAAAGACTGTCTGCAGTTTAAATCTTTTTAATTTCCCGGGCAGGAGACCCGGCCACGACTGTCCGCGGGGGAACGTCTTTTGTAACGACAGAGCCTGAGGCAATAACGGCCCCTTCTCCGATAGTCACCCCGGGATTTATTACAGCTCTGCCGCCGACCCATACATCGTTTTCGACAGTAACCGGAAGGGCATACTCCAGGCCGGAAGACCGTTCAGTTGGATCAAGCGGGTGAAGCGGTGTGTAAATGTGCACACCGGGACCGAGAAAACAGTTGTCTCCGATAGTCACCGGAGCAGGATCGAGAATTGTGCAGTCGAAGTTTGCAAAGAAGTTATCGCCGACGTGTATATTTTCACCGTAGTCGACGCGGAAGTTTGATTCTACATAGACGTTCTCTCCAGTGCTGCCAAGCAGCTCCCTGAGCATTTCGGCCCGGTCAATTTCATGTTCTTCGTGCAGCTCATTCAGCTGTTTCACGATTCTTCTTGCAATATAGCGGTCTCTGCGGAGTTCTTCGTCCTGCGGATTATACATTTCACCGTTCAGCATTTTTTCTTTTTCAGTCATAATTAAGCCTCCTTTATATCACTTTTCTAGCTTAGCAGACCTTCCTGCGTTAAGATACGAATTAGCACGGTTAAGGAGGAGCGGACACATGAAGCAGCTGTACGACTGGCTCGATCAAAATGAAAATAAACTGCGGGAAAGAGGCTTTTTTCACGACAGGGAAGGAACTTTTCCGACAGAAACCTTCGATGAACTGCGTGAGCAGGGGTTTACACGACTTACTGTACCGGAGCAGTACGGCGGGATGGGAGCTTCATTAATGGAATTTCTTCATATGCAGCAGCGCCTGGCAGCCGTGGACGGAGCAAGTGCTTTGTCGCTCGGGTGGCATAATGGACTCATTTATCATATTGGAGCCTACGATCTGTGGGAAGAGGAGTTATCCGGATTTTTGTTTAAAGAAGCAGCTTCAGGGGCTTTATTTAATGCAGCTTCAACAGAACGTTCGTCGGGCAGTCCCACCCGCGGAGGGATGCCCGAAACGAACGCTGTCCAAAGGGACGGGAACTGGTTTGTAAGCGGAAGGAAGGCTTTTACGACAATGCTTCCTGTACTTGATTACGCTCAAGTTTCCGCAGTAATAGAAGAGACGGGAGAACATGCCTATTTTTTCGTTCCGCTGAATCTGCCGGGAATCCGAATGGAGGAAACGTGGAATTCCACAGCGATGCGGAGTACGGGAAGCCACGATCTCGTGCTTCAAAATGTTAAAATACCCGGGGAGAACCGGATTCAAATGAAACCACAGCCGGCTGAGCCAGGGACAGGATGGCTTCTTCATATTCCGGCGTGTTATCTCGGTATTGCGGAAGCGGCTTTTCACTACGCTGTAGATTTCAGCCTTACGTATTCTCCGAACAGTCTCGAAGGCACTATTTCATCTGTTTCCCACATCCGGCAGAAGATAGGAGAAATGTCTCTGCTTCTTAAAGAAAGTGAAGCAGTGCTGTACTATACGGCAGAAAAATGGGAAAAGGCCTCAAAAGAGGAAAGGGTGAATGTTGCCGGAGATCTGGCCGCAGCGAAGCATGCCGTGATAAATAACGGGCTTCAAATTGTTGATCTTGCGATGCGCACCGCAGGAGCAAGAAGTCTATCAGAGGATAATCCGCTGCAGCGGTACCACCGGGATATACGTGCGGGGCTTCACAACCCGCCGATGGACGATGCAGTAATTGAGAAGCTTGCTTCGGACGTTCTGGGGAAATAGTTATCTGAAGCATGTTTTTCAGGCTGTTGATAAAGTGTTTTTGGTGTATAGATATACGGTTTCCTGCTTGCGCCTTCCGGGGACGCTTTCCGGGCGGGCCGGCCTCAGCTAATTTCTTCCTAAACGGATCTTCGCGTCGTCCTTCATCGTCCCGGAGTCGCCCCTGCGGCTGCAGCAGGGGAATCGGAAGAAGTTTTTTACCAACCCCCCTTATTGAAGCCATTTTTTTTGATAAAGAGTTGGCTTTCCTCCGTAACGGCGGAGACGCCGGTGGGATTTCAGCGCAGTCTGATCACGGCGCAGGCCAAACAGCTGAAGGCCAGCCCCACGGCAGGCTTCCACCGGTAAGAGAAGGAGCTTATACACGGACTGGAATAAATATTCTAAAACGATAACTTAATCAACAAGCTGAAAAAACGTCCTCCGAACACTTCGGAGGACGTTTTTGATGAACAAATAATTTAAAGATTTTCGAAAAAGACGCGCAGTACGTCAGCCCCGCCTATCATTGTACCTATCGTACTGCCGATGTTTGTTAAAATGACTACGAGCAGAATGCGTGTTACTTTATTCTGCCAGAAGCCTTTCATCGTCTGAACATCATCGGAAATCATTTCGAGATCTCCTACATTCGGACGGCGCATATAAGCCTGAACAAAACCGGCGAACCACCCGGCTGCCATCAGAGGATTCAACGAACTCAACGGAGCGATCACAAATGCTGTAATAACGGCCAGAGGATGGCCGAGGGCGATAGCCGCACCGATAGCAGAAAACGATCCGTTCCATAATAGCCAGCTGATCGTCTGTTCAAGCCCTGCGGCAGGGTTATTCATAAATGTATAAGCAATTACAGAGATAATAAGAATAGGAATCGTCCAGCCGATAAGCTTTGGAAGTTTTGACTTCGGAGGCGTTTCCATAAGTTTATCCATATCCTGTTCATGATTGATTTCTTCGAGAATTCCCGGCACGTGGGCCGCTCCGAGAACAGCGACGATTTTTTCCCCGGGGGCATCTTTAATTTTCTGGGCAAGAAACTGGTCCCGCTCGTCGATCAGCGGTTTCTTCAGCCGCGGGAAAGCTTTGGAAAACTCATGCATGGCCGCATTCAAAGTGTCCTGCTGTTTCATTTTCTCCATTTCCTGCTCGGAGATCTTTTCCTGAACAAGTATACTTCCAAAAATGGAAGTAATGAGCTTTGCTTTTCCAGGAAAGCCGAGATTTCCCCATATGCGGGAAAACGTCGTCTGAATATGACGGTCGGCAAGCACAAGCTCCGCATTATTTTCTTCTGCGGACTGGATTCCCTGGATCATTTCCATCCCTGGCTTAATGCCGAACTGTTTGGCAATTCTGTTCTGAAAAGAAGAAATTGCGAGATTCATAAACAAAAGGGTGGTCTTTTTTTCCCGGATCACTTTAAAGATGTCCATCTTCTGCCAGTTTTCGTGATCCATCACTGAAGCATAGCGCTGTTCGTCAAGTTCTACACAGACAGTGTCCGGTTTTTCCCGGTCGATTACTTCTTTCACCTGTTCAGCACTTTGTTTAGATACGTGGGCGGTGCCGATCAGAATAATTTCTTTACCATTTATATGCAGACGGGTAATGTTTTCTTCACTCATGCGTGATTGGTCCCTCATTTCCTGAAGCTTGATTCTTTCATAATACTGCATGAAGCAGACGGATTTTTCAACAGCTGATACTATCATATCAAAAGTCAGCACCAATGCGCATAACAAAAGCAGTGAAGACAGCGTTCTGCGTCCTGGGCAGATTAGGAAAGGCTGACCGGGCAATTCTTACGAATGCCGGGGTATATACATCTTTCCATACTTCCACGGCTATTTTCCGTTCGGTCTCCCGGTTTTTGTTCAGCCGGGGAAGCGTGTCTTTGTCTGTCCAAAGGAATCAGGCGGCCGGAGAAACTCTATAGGCTTTCGTTTCAAAACATGCTAAAATATTAAGCAGATGAAGCAAAGGAGCGAAAGAAAATGAAGCTTTGGCTGCGCAGGCTGACGATTATTATGATGAGTATTATGACTCTCGGAGCCTATGTACCTCCGCTGGATTGGGATGACGACAGCGGGGACAACGGAGGAGAGCTTCCGGATAAAGAGGAAAATCCGGCGGGCGGAGCGTTTGACAGTATCACCGACAGTTCAATAGAAGAAATAGAAGACCTATGGTCGCTGGATGAATATATTGACGATATGACTGCCCAGGCGAAAGAGCAGATGATGACGAAGCTCGGTCCTAAAATTTTAAGCCGTGTGGAAGGGGACATTACAGAAGACATTCTGCCGCAGATGGAGGAAGTTATATCCTCGATCTATGAACAGTCCGGGGAAGAAGCAGTGCCTAACTTATCCATAACAGAACAGCCTGCAGGAGGCTATGGAGAACGAATTTTCCATATATACGATGAAGAAGCTGCAACGGATGTAGTTCGTTTTCATGTGCGCAGGGATATGAAGCCGAAGCAGGGATATTATTTTAATTTTCACTATCATCTGAAAGACGACGGCTTTGAGGAGCATCATGAGCTGGGGGATATTTACTGGGATAAAAACACTCCGCCTAAATGGATGACTCATTAGCTTTCCCTTCTGCCTGACAGAAGGAAATGCCTTTATGACAAAAGCTGTCATAGAGGCATTTTTTTGTTATACAGCTTTGTCAGCGAATGTCCTCCATAGGCGCCTCTTCATCACCAAGCAGCTTTAACAGAGACATGGATGCAGTTAAAAACGGTACCATGAAAAATGAAAACATCTAACGCTGTGCAGCGAAGGCGGGGACACCCGGAGGATCAGCGCCGTTCGAGAAACCATTTTGGCGGACTCGTCTCCCGCCAAAATTAGTCGGGAACACGCCCACGGGTAAGCCCCGCCAAGAGAGGAGCAGCGTTATCCCCCTCTCATAAACGAGCTGTTTTCAAAGCAGTGTTCTCATTAAGTGTACGATGAATTTCATTCATATAGTGCGGACGGATTATTACAGTCAGAGGGAGGCTCTTGAAATATAGCGGAAATCTTCACAAAAACTCCAAAAAATTTAACGGAGGAGCTGGAGTTTTGAGCGCGGCGGGTGTGTCATGGATAGAAATGATTTATAATGGAAAGATAGTTTACGGGAAAGGGGACCAGCCTGTATGACAGCGAAAGAAAGATTGAAGGAGCTCTCGAAGCAGAATAAAAAGTCCAGATATCTGCTGATGCTCATTTCAACAGCAGTCGGCCTGACGATCGTGGCGCAGGCTTATTTTATTGTTGCTGTCGTGGATCAGATTTTCCTGCAGGGAGCGTCTGTTTCCGATATATACATGGAGCTTGCCGGTGTGATGGCATCGCTTGGGCTGCGAGCTGCACTGCAATATGTGAATAATCGAACAGGTGAAAAAATGGCTGCGGAAGTAAAGCAGGAATTCCGGCGGAAGCTGCTGAAAAAATATACCGGAAATCCGGTGCAGGCCTCCGCAGAAGGAAGGGCCGGATCCAAAGTCAGTGTCATGCTGGATGCCGTTGATGAACTGGATGCTTATTTCAGCCACTATTATGTAGTGATGATGCAGTCTTCTCTTGTGCCGCTCATCCTGCTTGGAGCCGTTTTCTACATGAACTGGGTGTCCGGACTGATACTGCTTATTACGGCACCGTTTATACCGATTATGATGATTGTCATCGGAAAAAACACACAGAAAAAATCTGAAGAACAGATGGAAAAACTGAACGCATTTTCAGGTAAATTTCTTGATATTCTGCAGGGACTGTCGACGCTGAAACTTTTCGGCCGAGCCCGGAAGCAGGAAATTGAAATTGAAAAAAGCAGTCTGAACTACCGGGATGCCACGATGAGCGTGCTGAAAATTGCCTTCCTGTCTTCTCTGATGCTCGAGTTTATTTCTATGCTCAGTGTTTCTATAGTTGCCCTTGAAGTCGGCCTGCGTCTGATTATTTACGATCAGCTGTCGTTTTTTACTGCTTTCTTCGTGTTAATTCTCGTTCCGGAATTTTTTGCTTCCCTTAAAGAAATGGGCAGTGCTTTTCATTCCGGAAGGGGGAGCATGGCAGCAGCTGACCGGATTTACGCAGAGCTGGATAAAGAAGAGCAGCCGGTCAAATGGGGGGAGAAAGAAGCGCCGCCGGTACCTGCTGTTACATTCAGAGGTACGCATTTCCAATATGATACGGACCGTTTTGTACTCGGGCCGCTCGACGCCCATCTGGAGGCCGGCTCTCATACGGCCGTAATCGGGCGGAGCGGATCAGGGAAATCGACGCTGCTGCAGCTCATTTCCGGTCTCATGCCGGCGGAAGGAGAAATACTAGTAAACGGCACTCCGATGACAGAGATCGAAGAGGCTTCCTGGTATGATAAGCTCGCCTACGTTACCCAGAAACCGTATCTTTTTTCCGGCACCCTCAGAGAAAACGTTGTGCTCGGAAAGCCGGGCGTTTCGGAAGAGGAGCTGGATACTGCAGTGGAAAAAGCCGGCTTGAAAGAAGTTGCTTCCGTTCTTCCACATGGCTTGGATACGATGGTCGGAGAAGGTGGAAGAGGGCTTTCCGGCGGTGAAAAACAGCGTGTGGCCCTGGCGCGTGCGTTTATTAAAAAGCCGGGATTTTTATTATTTGATGAACCGACAACCGGCCTGGATGTAAAAACAGAGCAGCTGCTGCAGCAGGGCATGAAGGAGCTCTCGGAAAATGCCACAGTGCTGACCGTAGCCCACCGGCTGCATACAATCCGGGAGGCCGACCAGATTCTGCTTTTGGAAAATGGGAGAATCGCAGCTGCAGGAACACACGGGCAGCTGCTGGAAAAAGACGAATCGTACCGAAAGATGGTACAGGTTCAGCAGGGGGTGAAAGCGTGAAGCAGGTTCGTTCGCTCGTTCTCCGGGAAAAAAGAGATGTGTTTTTGTCGATTATGTTCGGGTTTCTTGCCGGAATGGGAGCGGTGGCTCTTTTTGCCAACAGCGGGTACCTTATTTCCAAAGCGGCAATTACGCCCGCGTTGTCTATACTGACCATCACTATTGCCCTGCTGAAATTTTTCAGCTTTACGCGGGCTCTCAGCCGTTACGGGGAAAGACTGTATTCTCACCGGGCAACATTTACGATGCTAAGTAATATCAGGACGCATTTTTTCAAGAAATTAGAACCGATGGCACCGAGGATTTCCCAGAGATTCCGGAGCGGGGATCTTCTGTCACGGATTGTCGGAGATGTTGAAAGTCTTCAGGACTATTTTCTGCGTGTGTTTTATCCACCGGTCGTCATGCTCACCGTTTTTACAGCTACCATTGCTGTCACCGTATATTTCTCTCCGGTGACGGCGGGGATTCTTGCCGCCGGACTGCTCGTTACAGGATGGCTGATACCTTCATGGTACGCCATCCGGCAGCGCAAAAATGCAGCGGATGTCCGCGAGGCCAGAGGGAAGGTCTCCACTGAAGCAGCAGAGTTTCTTTACGGATTTCAGGATTTAAAACTTCATCAGCGGCTGGGACATAAAGAAGAAGAGCTGCTGATGCAGTCGAAGCACTACGTTTCGCAGCAGGCGGAAGCATCCCGCCGCCGTCTGGCCAGCAGAACGTGGAATCAGACTGCAGCTTTTGCAGTTTCCTGGCTCGTTCTCGCTTCAGGAGCAGCTTTGACTGCTGCAGGTCAGCTCGACGGAGTATTTCTCGCGATGCTCGTCATGATCAGTCTTACAGTATTTGAAAATGCTGTACCGATGGCCGCCTATCCTTCCTACGCTCATGAGAGCCGGCAGGCAGCCGGCCGGCTGAATGAGGTGATGGCGGATGAAGCGTCTAAAATTCCCGAAAAAGAAGAAATGCACCCGTTTCCGGAAACAGCTCCGGAGATTGAATTTAATAACGTCACCTTCACTTTTCCCGATGAAAACAGACCAGCGCTCCGGGACGTAAGTTTTCATCTTCCGAAAGGAGCGGCGACAGCTGTTGTAGGGGCGAGCGGTTCAGGGAAATCCACTCTCCTGCAGCTTCTTCTCGGTATATATATTCCAGAAGCGGGAGAGGTAAAATTCAACGGTCTCTCTACAGGAAGGCTGGATGAAAAAGATATTTGGAAGCATACGAATGCTGTGCTCCAGGATCAGCATTTTTTCTATGGTACAGTTAGAGAAAATCTGCAGCTTGCCGATGAAACAGCCTCAGACGAAAAGCTGGAAAAAGTACTGGAGCGCGTGGAACTTCCCTACCTCAGTCTGGATTTGGAACTTCGTGAGAAAGCTTCGGATTTATCCGGGGGGGAAAAACAGCGCCTTGGACTGAGCCGGGCTCTGCTGCGGGACACGCAGGTCTGGCTGCTGGATGAGCCGACCTCGTCTGTAGATGCATCAACAGAACAGCATGTACTCGAGGAAATATACCAAAGCGCTTCACGTAAAACTCTCCTTCACGTCAGCCATAGACTGCAGGGTCTGGAAGATATGGATCAAATTCTTGTGATGGAAGACGGAAAACTCGCAGAACAGGGCACCTACAGTGAATTAATGAAAAAACGAGGAGTCTTCTACAAAATGAAACAGACGGAAGCTGAATTGTTTATGACAGGATAGAGGCAGTTGACTTCGTGGACAGAGCAGGAGGAGTGGGTGAAATGCTGGACGAAAGTACGTATTTAAAAAGTGATGCAGCCGCTCTTGCTGCAATGATCAAAAATAAAGAGGTTGCGGCTGAGGACGTTTTTTCTGCATTTAAGAAGCGGCTTGAAAAGGTGAATCCAGCGGTCAATGCGGTTGTAAGAACGCGTTTTGAAAAAGCGGAAACAGAATCATGGCCAAAAACGGGGCTGTTTGCAGGAGTTCCTTTTGTTACAAAGGACGCTTCGCAGGCAGTGGAAGGGGAATTGCTGACAGCGGGATCTCATCTGCTCAACAGCAGAGCACCCCGTGATGCTCATATGACTACCGCTTTCCGAAAAGCAGGACTGCGTATCGGCGGTCAGTCGAATACGCCGGAATTCGGCCTGAAAAACATTACCGAACCGCGGAGGTGGGGAGTTACCCGTAACCCCCACGACCCAGCCTTCAGTGCCGGAGGCTCCAGCGGAGGAGCGGCAGCGGCCGTAGCAGCAGGAATTGTACCTGCCGCCGGAGCAGGTGACGGAGGAGGATCTATACGCATTCCGGCTTCTTTTACAGGAATTTTCGGTCTTAAGCCGACGCGGGGAAGGACGCCTGTAGGCCCGGGAAGCGGACGGAAATGGCAGGGGGCAGCGGTGGACTTCGCAGTAAGCCGCACAGTGCGTGACAGCGCTCTTCTTCTTAAAGAAGTGCAGTCACACCAAGTAGAAGCAGCCTTCCAGACACCTCTCATTGGGCAGTCAGCGTTTGATCTTATCGGCCGCCCGTTCAACTACAAGCTGAAAATAGCTTTTTCGACAGTATCTCCTGTGGGAACTCCGGTATCGGAAGAAGCGGCATCTGCTGTGAGGGAAACAGCTCTCTGGCTGGAACGGGCGGGCCATGAAGTAGAAGAAGCATCTCCAGAACTGGACGGAGTTTCATTAATGGAGCAGTATTATTTGATGAACAGCGGAGAAATGGCGGCAGTTATTCAGCAGCTGGAGGAAGCATTCGGCCGGAAAATTGCGGATGAGGAACTCGAACTTGAATCCTGGATGCTCAAAGAAGCAGGGAAAAATGTTTCTGCTGCTTCGTATTCCCGAAGTCTGCAGTCATGGGACGAAGCTTCCGATACTGTACACAATTTTCATAAAAAGTACGATATCCACCTGACGCCGGCAGCTGCCTGGCCGGCACCAAAAGCCGGAGAACTGACACCGGATAAGGAAAGAGAGAATACGTACCGGGAAGCAATGAAAAGCGGCAGGAACAGTCAGCAGCTCATTTACGATATGTTTCTTCCAAGTCTTGTTTATACCCCGTTTACACAATCGGCAAATTTAACGGGCCAGCCGGCTGCCTCAATGCCGCTGGGTGTTACAAAAAGCGGAATGCCCCTGGGCGTTCAGGCAACCGCTGCCAAAGGAGAGGAAATTCTCCTTCTCCGGCTCGCTGCCATGCTGGAAAATACAGCGCTCTGGAAGCAGCACGGGCCGGTCACTCCGGAAAACTTCGGCTGATCTAAACAGAATCTGATATAATATTTTTCAGCCTGTTAGTTAATGATACGAACCTTCTTTAAAAGGAGTGCCATGATTTATGTATGAACCGGTATTTATTATTTTAACCTCTGTTATTATCGTATTTATTCTCGGTGTTTCCTACCTGCTTTACCGTCATAGGTTAAAAGGGAAAAACTAAAAAGCAGTTAAGCACTGCAGCGCATCTATATTAAAGGCTCCCTTGAAAATAACTCGTTCATAAGTTGGGCATAACGCTGCTGTACTCCCGGCGGAGCTTACCCGAGGGCGTGTTCCCGACTAATTTTGGCGGGAGAACAGTCCGGCAAAATGGATTGCCGATCGGCGCTGATCCTTTGGGTCTCCCCGCCTTCGTTTGACAGCGTTGGATGTTTTCATTTTTCATGGGGCCGTTTTTAACTGCATCCGTGTCTCTGTTAAAGCTCTGAGCTGTTTTTGGAATGTCTGCGAAGAAATCCTTCAGCTCTCCTCCAGAGTAGAGCTGAAGCGAAGTTTTCTGCATTTATCAACCCTGGACTTAACAGAGACACTCATGCAAAATAGTTGCGCCATAATGGGCGGAAATGATCTTCTATCGTAATGGAACCTGCTATCTGAACAGGGGGAACGAAGCCTGTTTAGACGGAAGATCCTGCTCTGTTTTTACCGTAAACTATAGTGGACAGGCGGGCCGGGCTCAGCTAATTTCTTCCTAAACGGATCTTCACCTCGTCCTTGATCGCCTCGGAGTCGCCCTTGCGCCTGCCGCAGGGAAATAAGAAAAAGTATTTTACCATTCCCCCCTTTATCGAAGCCGTTTTCTTCGATAAAGAGATAGTTTTCCCTCCGTAACGGCGGAGACGCCGGTGGGATGAAGCGCAGTCAGACCACGGCACAGGCCAATCAGCTTCATAAAAAAACTCTAACTTTTAGGGGTCACTACCCAAGCTTCCACCAGTAAGAGGAGGAGCTTATACACTGACTGGAATAAATATTCTGCACCGATCATTTAATCAATAAACTGAAAAGACCTGCCCGGAATACAGCCGGGCAGGTCTTTCAATTTGTTGGTAAGCTCCACTCTGTTCTGGAGTGAAGCGGGATGTTACTAACAGAAGGTATCCCGTGATTTCGGGACCGAAAGCCCGAACAGCGGCCTTATATAAAGAGCCGCAAACGTACCAAGGAGTGCCATAATGGCCCACAAGTATCCATGAAGGCTGAAAGAGGCAATGCCACCGAAATAAGCTCCGATGTTACAGCCGTAGGCAAGACGGGCACCGTAGCCCATGGCCAGGCCTCCGATAACAGCTGCTGTTACGTGCTTTCCTTTCAGCGGAGAAAATTTAAACAGTCCACCTGCTGCGGAGGCAAGAAAAGCTCCGATAATAACCCCGAAATTAAGGATTGTTGTTGTATCGGAAAAAATGGACGCTTCCAGCATGGCAGCATTTTCGCCCTGCCAGTAGCCCCAGCTTGCGACGTCAATGCCGACAGACTCTGCAGCTTTGGATCCCCAGAGGGTAAAGGCGGAAGTAACTCCCCACGGCTGGCCGCGCGTCATCAAAGTCAAAGCATTCAGCACAGCGAGCACAATGGCAGCTGCAAACAGCGGCCACGAACCCCGGAGAATTCGTTTCCATCCGGAAGTTGTCGGAACGGGTGCCATTTTTGGAGCGCGGCGTTTTTTCTCTACAACGAGTGTAATCCACGCAATTAGTCCGAAAAGAACGATAGAAATCAGCCATGCTCCCCCGTAGCCGAGACCTGTTGTTTCCGCGAGGGAAACCGACTGGCCGTTCGGCATATCCTCTGTCCAGAAAGGAAGGTGAGCTGCGCCGATCACAGAACCTACAATAAAGAAAAGAAGTGTAATAAACATAACGGTTCTTCCTCCGCCGACGGCAAACAGTGTACCGGAGGCACAACCGCCTCCGAGCTGCATCCCGATACCGAAAATAAAGGCACCGACGATGACGCTCGTCCCGATAGGCGATACATAACCGCTCGCCCCGGTGCCGAAAAAGGAAATGCCGAATGCAAGAATCGGAGCAAACAGCGTAACGGCCGCCGCAAGCATCACCATGTGGGAGCGGATCGCCTGACCGTTACCAACAGCCATAAACCTCCGGAAAGCGGAAGTGAAGCCGAACCGGGCATGAAATAAAGTGTAGCCGAGCAGGAGACCGATTAGCAGTAACAGCGGCTGTACCGGTTCCTGAGTAAGAAGCAGGAAGACGGCAAGAACAGCTGTAACAGCAAGACCGCCTCCAATCAGCTTCATCTGGGGCGGATTCAGGGAGACAGTAGATCTTTTTTCTATATCCTCCTGAGCCCCTGTGGAATGAACATATGCTGTAGACATATATTAAAAACCTCCTAAACAAAGTGAAAAAATCGGAATTAAGCGTATTTTACTGCCGCTGATATAGTTTGTCAAACAGAAGACCGGGTGCATCGACCACCTCGGCACAGGGAACTGCCACGGCGCGTTTCAGGCTCATGAGAGAAGGGTAAAGAAAAAACAGGACGTAATCAGGACGGAGGTGCTGGAGATGAATAAACAGGTCGTAGCTGTACTGAAAGATCTGGACAAAAAAGACGGAGTCTACCGCGAACTGGAATTAAAAGGTGTTTCCGAGGAAAATATTGAACTGATTCATAAAGAGGACAAAGAAGCTTCCCGGTTCAGCGGGTATTTTGAACAGGGGGATTACGTAGTCGTCGTGGAGTCCGAAAAAGATATCGGTCATATTCCGGTGGAAGATGAAGACTTGATTGACGAACACCGGACACCGAAAGGCCATCACCATATGCCTCATCATCAGATGAAACAGGGGTTATAAATACACCGATAGAAGCGGAACAGTGCATTTTCACGTTCCTGCTGAAATTTAAGACTGCAGAAGAGCGCCCGGATTTTTTATCCGGGCGCTTTCAGTTTGTTAATTAAGTTATCATCGTTCCAGAATTTTTATCCCAGTCCGTGTATAAGCTCTTTCTCTTGGCTGAAGCCTGCCATGGGGCGGGGCTTCAGCTGTTTAGCCTCCGCCGTGATCTGACTGCGCTTCATCCCGCCGGCGTCTCCGCCGTTACGGAGGGAAAGTCAACTCTTTATCAAAGAAAACAGCTTAAATATGGGGGGGATCATGGTAGGAAATTCCTTCCTATTTTTCTGCTGCACCCGCAGGAGGGACTCCTGGGACATCAAGGACGAGGCGAAGATCCGTTTAGGAAGAAATTAGCTGAGCCCGGCCCGCCCGGAAAGCGGAAGCAGGGAATCGTCTATCTATACATAAAAAACACTTTATCAACAGCATGAGAGTGCCCGGATAAAAATCCGGGCGCCTTTTTGATGTTCTGAAATCAGCCGGACAGCGATATTTCCCTTTAATCATGATAAAATAGAAGATGGAACAGTATAAGTACCAGTATTTAGAAGAGGGGGCTTATCATGCGGGGAAAAAAAGAACAGCCGGCAGTTAAACAGCCGTTAATATACGAACTGATTGAGAATGTGGAAAAAGTAGTAGTTGGTAAACGTCGGGAAATTGAGCTTAGTCTTATCGCAATTCTCTCCGGAGGGCACGTTCTGCTTGAGGATGTTCCGGGTGTCGGCAAGACAATGATGGTACGGGCAATCGCCCGTTCTCTCGGTGCAGACTTTAAAAGGATTCAATTTACACCGGATCTGCTTCCGTCCGATGTAACAGGAGTTTCTGTCTTTAATCAAAAAACGATGGAATTCCATTTTCGTCCCGGTCCGGTGATGGCCAACATCGTGCTGGCGGACGAAATCAACCGGACGTCGCCAAAAACGCAGGCAGCACTGCTGGAGGCTCTCGAAGAAGGCAGCGTCACGACGGATGGGGAAACAAGACAGCTGCAGAAACCTTTTTTTGTTATGGCGACACAGAATCCAATAGAGTACGGGGGTACCTATCCGCTGCCAGAAGCGCAGCTCGACCGGTTTTTATTTAAATTCCGTATCGGCTACCCGACAAAAACAGAGGAAATGGAAGTATTGAACCGGGCAGAAAAGGAACCGCCGATAGACTCACTCCAGCCGGTGCTTGCACTGGAAAAACTGCTGAAAATGCAGACAGACGTAAAGAATGTTTTCGCCGGCCGTCAAGTAAAAGAATATATTATAAGTATCGTCAATGCGACACGCCAGCACCACGCCGTT
This sequence comes from Alkalicoccus sp., assembly GCA_007692495.1. Taxonomy (GTDB): domain Bacteria; phylum Bacillota; class Bacilli; order Bacillales; family Salisediminibacteriaceae; genus Alkalicoccus. The sequence goes on along the minus strand of REBZ01000021.1, from coordinate 5,503 downwards.
TACCTGGGAGCCAGTCCAAGAGCATCGATCGCTCTGATGAAAGCAGGACAGGCCTATGCGTTCATGCAGGAAAGGGACTATGTAATCCCGGATGATATTAAGTACCTGGCACCTTTTGTGCTGCAGCACCGTCTGATGCTCAATTCCGATGCCAAGCTTTCCGATCTGACTACGGAACGGATTATCAGGGATATTCTTGAACAGGTTCACGTGCCGGCTGGGAACGAGCAGGCGCAATGAAAGTAATCTGGTCATGGACGAAGAGAACTGCCAAAGTGACTGCCGCGGCAGGAATTATTGCCGGCCTCTTCAGCTATGCGATGTTTCAGGGGAACTTTGTCAGCTGGTTTTTATTTTACAGTGTAATGACGATGACGTTTCTCATGCTGCTGTATGCTTTGATCCCTCTCGGACGCTTTCATGTGGAAAGACACTCCGGGGAGGGGGCTCTGCCATCGGGAGCAGAGCTGACAACGGAAATCCGGATAGAACGGAAGTGGCTTTTTCCCTTTCTTTATCTTGCCGTAGAGGATGTAACGGAGGAAAAACTGACGAAACAGCTTCCTTATCAGGCTTCCCGGATGATTTTTTATCCGACTACGAGAAAAGAGCTTGTGTACCGGTATACGATCCCCCACTTAAAGAGGGGGAAATATCATTTTTACGGGGTGAAATTATCCACGAGTGATATGTTCGGGTTTATTCATAAAGAAAAATTTGTATCTATACCTTCTGAGCTCCTCGTTTATCCGAAATATCATGAGATTGACCAGTGGAAGGCCTATGAAAAGCAGGATGAAGAAGCTGCCCTTTCTTTTAAGGATTATCTGGAGGATCAGACGTCTCTTTCGGGCGCGAGGGAGTATGTACCGGGAGACAAAATGACAAGCATGGACTGGAAGGCTTCTGCAAGAGCCGGGCGTCTGATGACGAAAGAATTTGAGGATTATGCCGGTCAGAATTTTCTCGTCGTACTGAACAATCGTATGCCGGGATCTTCCTTTGCCGTTTCCGATGCCTACGAAAAAGGTATCGAACTAGTTGCCTCTATACTGATGTTTGCTTCAAAAGAACACCTGCAGATGGGCTTTATATCGTGCGGTTCCGGTGTGAAGCGCTTCCCTTCAGGAGCCGGCGGAGAGAATAATAAAGCCGTCGTTACTTATCTGGCACAGACTGCTCCGGCTGGCACAGGGTCTTTTTACAGCGAAATAAAGCAGTGCGAAGCCGATCTTCCTTCAGGAGTGACGCTCGTATTCGTATCACTTGAACTGACAGATGAAATTATGGAGCGGATCAAAGTGCTGCTTTCGAGGAAGGTACGTATTTTCTTTGCTCTCATGGATAAAGGAAAAGAAGTCGACGCCTGGGAGCATAAAAGGCTTAAAGAGCTCCGGAGCGCTGGAGCGGAGGCGTATTTGATCCGTGAGGGGAAATGGTCCAAGGATACTTTTATGAATAAGGGTGGTTAAGTGAAGCATTTCCAGTTAAAGTCAATGGCCTCCATTACGCATTTGTTAATATATATTCTGGCTTTTTTGCTGATATGGGAATGGCTGCGGCCGGTTCCTGCCGTAACGAACACCGGTCAGATTGAAATTTTTGTATGGTTTACACTGGCGAGCGCCGCACTGATTTATCTCCGGTTTCCTTTTTACATTACAATGCCTGCTTTATTTGCAGGAAGCTTATATGGCCTGCACCTGATCTTCATGGAAGGGCCCTTCTTCAGCGGAGAAGGAGCAGGAACACTTCTGCGAACTTTTGCCGCTGAATTTACAGTGAATACCGGGATGATTTTTGACGGGAATTTCGCCGCGCTGACTGATTTCTTTCGTACTTTTCTGCTGTTTACGCTGCTGGCTCTTGTATGTTATCTGCTTTACTACTGGGTGTTGTATACAAGAAGAGTCTTCTTTTTTCTTATCTGTACTGTAGCGTATATTACCATTCTTGATACATTTACAGTAGTTGATGCTTCCCAGGCTGTTATTCGTATTGTTATTATAGGCTTTTTTATACTGGCGCTGCTTCATATGCTGAATGTGCAGGATGAGGAGAGGGCGATCGGCCGGAGACCCGGTTCATTTATTTCCCCGGCCTGGATGTATACACTCGTTACGATGGCCGGAGCTGCAGTTGTGGCTGGAATATTGCTTCCGAAGCCTGAACCTCAGTGGGAGGACCCGGTCCCGTTTATGCGGGAATTTGCCGGAATTGAAGGATCGGGAGGCGCCCGGGCAAGCCGAATCGGCTATGGAGTGAACGATGAACGTCTCGGCGGTGGATTTGAAAAAGAGGAAGGCACTGCTTTCCTCGCAGCTGCAGACGGTGAAAAGTACTGGCGCGGGGAGTCGAAGGATATATATACCGGTCACGGCTGGACATCTGATCCGACGTATGTAGAATCGGAGCAGATTTTTGGCAGCGGTATCGATTACCGGATGTTTGAAGAAGGAGCGGAACTGGAAGAAGGGGAGACTTCTATTGAAATGGATGAAGCAGCGGACTTCGAGCTGATTTTCTATCCCGGTCAGCCCGTAAATGTACAAAACACAGCAGCGGATTCCGGGGGGAATACGATATCGGAAAACGAAATCCAGTATTATACCGACGCACAGGGAGGACGTATTCAGGCAGAATCAGGGAATGCACAAAGTGTGCGGCTCGACAGCTATGATCTTACTTACGAGGAGCCTGTCTTCCCGATGGAAGAACTCCGGAACAGCTCAGAAGAGGACCCGGAGGATATTCAGGAATATTATCTGCAGCTTCCGGAGGAACTTCCGGAACGGGTAACGTTGCTTGCAGAAGAAATAGCGGAAGACCATGAGTCCCGCTATGAAACGGCTGCTGCAGTAGAAAATTATTTTTCTGAAAATGATTTTGAATACGAAACAGAAAACGTGGCGGTCCCGGACGACGGTGAAGACTACGTTGATCAGTTTTTATTTGAAACACAGGAAGGCTACTGTGATAATTTCTCCACATCGATGGTCGTCATGCTGCGGGCACTCGATATTCCGGCCCGCTGGGTTAAAGGCTTTACCGCGGGCGAGGAAATAGAAGAGCTCGAAGACGGAAGAAATCTTTACGAAATCGCCAACGCGAATGCTCATTCGTGGGTGGAAGTATATTTTCCAGAAGTAGGATGGGTCCCGTTTGAACCGACGAGAGGCTTTACAAACTATGCAGATTTTGAGGAACCGGAGAGTAGTGATCCGGGCATTGACTTAGGGGAGGATACTTCCGGAGAGGATCCGAATATCCCCGAACCGGAAGGCGGAGTGGATGACCTCCTGGAAGAAGGAGGGGAGCAGGGAGGAACAGATGAAGACGGCGACGAAGGATCTGCTGTTTTCACACTGAAAAATCTGCTTATTTCCATACCGCTCGTTATCGGCGTAATGATTCTCTACCAGAAGCAGAATAGACTGCAGAACAAGTTTTTCTTTTACCGGTACAGACTTTCCGGAAAAAGTGCTTCTTTCAGTGCTGCTTATCAGCGTCTGCTGTGGATGCTCGCAAACGAAGGCATCCCGCGGGCAGAAGGAGAAACACTCCGGGAATATTCCAGGCGTGTCGATCTCGCCCTCAGCTCCCAAGCGATGACCAAGCTGACGTCCTCCTATGAGAAAGTTTATTACGGAGGCCGGACGCCGGCAGATGAATGGGAGAAACGAAAAAAAGACTGGGAAGAAATTGTCAGACTACTGCAGGCTTGACCTTCAGAAAAGCTGCTGATACAATAATGCAGTATTTAAAACAAAATGAGCACTTCATATATACTTGAGAATACGGCTCAAGAGTCTCTACCGGACCACCTTAAATGGTCTGACTATGAAGGTGGTTTTTCTCAGATAATTCAGCTGGAAATTCTGCCTTCGTATTTTTTTATGCGGAGTCAGCGTTCCAGCTTTTTTTGTACCCCTTCTCCGGAAGGGAAGAAAGGAGATAGTAACAATGATAGAAATTAATGAAAAAGTGATCGTACTGGATTTCGGCGGTCAGTATAACCAGCTTATCGCCCGCCGTATCCGGGACCTCGGGGTATTCAGTGAGCTCGTAACCCACAAAATAACAGCTGCTGAAATTAAAGAAATGAATCCTAAAGGAATTATTTTCTCCGGAGGACCAGGAAGTGTTTATGCGGAAGGGGCGCCGCAGTGCGACCCGGAAATATTCGACCTGGATATTCCAGTTCTCGGTATCTGCTATGGTATGCAGCTGATGACCCACCATTTTAACGGAAAGGTCGAAGCGTCGAATCACCGGGAATACGGAAAAGCTACTATTGACGTTCAGCAGGAGTCTCCACTGTTTAAAGAACTGCCGGCTCAGCAGTCTGTGTGGATGAGCCACGGCGATCTTGTGCAGGCGCCGCCGGAAGGTTTTCAGACAGACGCTACAAACGTTTCGTGTCCTGTGGCTGCGATGAGCAGCGAAAGCCGCGCTCTTTATGGAGTGCAGTTTCACCCGGAAGTAAGAAATACAGAGTACGGGACGGACATGCTTCATAACTTTGTTTACGAAATCTGCCGATGCGAAGGAAACTGGACGATGGAGAACTATATTGACATGGAAGTGGATAAAATCCGTGAAAATGTCGGAAACCAAAAGGTCCTCTGTGCATTGAGCGGAGGAGTCGATTCCTCTGTCGTGGCAGCGCTTGTTCATAAAGCAATTGGCGATCAGCTGATCTGTATGTTTATTGACCACGGACTTCTTCGTAAAGGCGAAGCAGACAGTGTCATGAAAACGTTTGGCGAAGGCTTCGATATGAACCTCGTGAAAATCGATGCCCAGGAACGTTTTCTTTCCAAGCTGTCCGGAGTAAGCGATCCGGAGCAGAAGCGTAAAATTATCGGAAATGAATTTATTTACCTGTTTGAGGAAGAAGCAGGAAAGCTGGAAGACGTCGATTTTCTTGCGCAGGGCACGCTCTACACAGACATCATTGAAAGTGGAACGGATACGGCGCAGACGATAAAGTCCCATCATAACGTCGGCGGTCTTCCGGAAGATATGAAGTTTGATCTGATCGAACCTCTGAATACACTATTCAAAGATGAAGTCCGTAAAGTAGGAACAGAGCTTGGTCTTCCGGAAGATATCGTCTGGCGCCAGCCTTTCCCGGGACCGGGGCTCGGTATCCGTGTTCTGGGCGAAATTACTGAAGAAAAACTCGAAATCGTGCGGGAATCCGACCACGTGCTCCGGGACGAGATTAAAAAAGCCGGACTTGACCGGGAAATCTGGCAGTACTTCACCGCTCTTCCGGATATGCGCAGCGTAGGTGTAATGGGAGATGAGCGGACGTATGACTATACGGTAGGAGTACGTGCAGTAACATCGGTAGATGGTATGACGTCCGACTGGGCACGTATCCCTTATGACGTCCTGGAGAAAATTTCTACACGGATCGTCAACGAAGTAAAGCACGTGAACCGCGTCGTGTATGACATTACTTCCAAGCCGCCTTCCACAATTGAGTGGGAGTAAA
>REBZ01000015.1 GCA_007692495.1 Alkalicoccus sp. | reverse complement strand
GAAGCGTCGTAAATGTCATCGACGGCTTCCTGAAGCTTTTTGTTGAACTCTTCGTCCGACTGGTTGGCACTCAGGTCACCGACGAGCGCACGTGAGAAGCTTGCGATCAGGCCGTGGTTTTCCTTCAGCTTTTCATTCGCCTCTTTAATAGAGTAGCCTCCGGAAAGCGCCACGACGCGGAGCACGTTATCATGTTCGATAAGCTCCTTGTAAAGATTCGCCTTCGTTGGAATCGTCAGCTTCAGCATAACCTTCCGATCGCCGAGGTTGTTTAAGTGATTGAGGATCTCCTCTTTCAGAATGTCCTCGCACTCTTCCTTGTTTTTACTGTTAATGCTTACTTCCGGCTCGATAATCGGCATCAGATCGGCGTCGAGAATCTGCTTTGCAACGTCAAACTGCTGCTTCACGACTTCCTTAATGCCTTCTCTGTTCGGCTCGTTTACAACTGAACGCATCTTCGTACCGAAAATATGGCGCTCGTTTGCACGCTTGAGCGTTTCATCAAGATCGTGGTTCGGCTTCATGAGCTGCACGCCGTTTTCCTCACCGGCAAGCCCTTTATCCACCTTCAGAAATGGCACAATGCCTTTGTCCGCCAGATAGTCCCCGGTATATTTACCTTCGATATGCCGGTCCATCGTCTGCTCAAACAGAATCGCGCCGAGAATCTGTTCGGAATTGAAAGCAGGAGACGTAATAATGCGCGTTCTCATCTCATGCACCAAATCGAACATCTCTTTTTCACCGGAGTAGGCGTCTTCAGAAACACCGTACGCAGCAAGGGCTTTCGGTGTACTGCCCCCGCTCTGGTCGAGTGCTGCCACAAATCCGTCTTTGTTTTTCATAATATCCAAATGCTTGTCGTTCATACTTCCACTCCTTTGTAGATGTATTTTGAACCACTTACTACAGACAATTTTACCACTTTCAGCCATTTAATAAAGGGTTTTCCTTCCTTCCCGGCTGAAAAGGCTCCACTTTTTATTATTCCCGCTTAAACAGGAAATAAACTGCTGCTCTTTCTCCTGAATGAATATTATAAATCCCGGTAATACAAAGGCATAAATACCCGCATAAAAGTTTAAAAATCACTAATAATAATGCATAAGTCCTGTATAAGTCTGTTAATTAATTCTCATCTATTATATAAAAGGAAGTAAATATTTTATTCTGTGTTGTACAGTGATACACTAGTAACAGGTTACAACTGCTCAGAAAAGATGCAGTTCCCGGCCTGCAGGGCGGGCTGATTCAGTGCGTCTGCATCCTTTCTGAAAATCTCAGAAGATAAGGACGGTAAATATGACTAGCAGACAGACAAAACATAACGTTATCTTAATTGGTGCCGGAGTAATGAGTGCAACATTAGGGTCCATGCTGAGAGAAGTGGCTCCGCACTGGGACATTACCGTATTCGAAAAACTTAAAAGCCCCGGCGAAGAAAGCTCCAACGAATGGAACAACGCCGGAACAGGGCACGCCGCCCTCTGCGAGCTGAATTATACGAACGAAAGACCCGATGGTACGGTGGATGCCGATAAGGCGGTCAAGATTAACGAACAGTTTCAGGTGTCGCTCCAGTTCTGGTCGTATCTTGTTAATAAAGGCCTCATGGAAAACCCGCGCGACTTTATCGTCCCGCTGCCGCACATGAGTTTCGTGCAGGGCGCAGCCAACGTTGATTTTCTTAAAAAGCGTTTGGAAGCGCTCTCTCAGACAGCGCTGTTTGAAGGGATGGAATTTTCCGATGATCCGGAACAGCTGGAAAAATGGATCCCTCTCATGATGAAAGGACGCACGGTCAGCGAGCCGATTGCGGCGACGAAGATGGAAGTTGGAACCGACGTAAACTTCGGGGCGCTGACGCGTAAGCTGTTCAGCCATCTGGAAAGCACCGACGTCACAGTCAACTACCGCCATTCTGTGGAGAACCTGAATCAGCGGGAAGACGGCAGCTGGGAACTGAAAATACAGAACGACCAGGAAGACAGACTCGAAACCCACACGGCGGACTTCGTGTTTGTCGGCGGGGGCGGAGGCAGTCTCCACCTTCTGCAGAAATCCGGTATCCCGGAAGGAAAAGGTGTCGGCGGCTTCCCGGTCAGCGGCATGTTCCTCGTCTGCGACAAACCGGACGTCGTGGAGCAGCACTACGGCAAAGTGTACGGCAAGGCGCCGGTCGGTGCACCGCCGATGTCCGTGCCGCATCTTGACACACGCTTTATGGAAGGGAAGGAAACGCTCTTTTTCGGACCGTTTGCCGGCTTTTCACCGAAGTTTTTAAAAACAGGCTCGCACCTCGATTTAATAACGTCGGTCCGGGCGGATAATCTATTGACGATGTCTGCGGCCGGCCTGAAAAATATTCCGCTCACAAAGTATTTGATCGGCCAGGTCATGCTTTCCAAGGAGCAGCGCATGGAAGCGCTCCGGGAATTTGTTCCGACGGCGGAAAGCGACGACTGGAGAGTCGTTGTTTCCGGACAGCGGGTACAGGTCATTAAAGATACCGATAAAGGCAAAGGCACGCTCCAGTTTGGTACCGAAGTGATCAACGCGGCCGACGGTTCGATCGCTGCCCTTCTCGGGGCTTCTCCAGGTGCCTCTACGGCCGTTTCCGTCATGCTTGATGTGATGGAGCGCTGCTTCCCGGACCGTATCGAAGAATGGACGCCGAAGCTGAAGGAAATGATTCCATCCTACGGGGTGAAGCTTTCGGAACATCCGGACATGATCCATGAAATTCACGAAAGCACGGAAAAAACTCTTCAGCTGCGTCTGAAGAAAGAAGCCAAAATGTCTTAAATAATTACAAAAAAAGCTTCCCGCTCTATACAGCCGGGAAGCTTTTTTATGTGTTACTCTGAACCATTCCGGTGGAGCATTTCCTGGCCGACCTGGTGGGAGCCTTTCTGCTCCATGTCATACACAAGCTGGTGCAGATCTTCAAGCGGCAGGTCCTTTCCCCGGCTGAACCAGAGGGTGAAAATACCGAGTCTTGAAGAAATCTCTGCCTCCACCAGGTATTCAAACTTCATACGGTCCCTTTCATTCAGCTTATGCAGCTCGCTGCTGTGGGGGATAAGCAGTCTTCGGACCCGCGCCTTGATCCGGGAGACAAACATCGGGTCCCCGTTCGGCCCGAGCAGCACCTGCAGCTTATCGCCGTGCTGCTCGTAAAATTCCATGAATTCCTTCAGACTCTGATGCCGGTCGAGTCCTTTATGGTGGTCTTTGATCATTTCCTCAAACTGTTCCTCCCCGGGGAGAATCGAATCTTCAATTGCCTGCAGGGCATCGTAGACGTCTGTGAAATAGACGTAAAACGTTCCCCGGTTGAATCCGGCGGCGTCGGTAATTTCGCGGACGGTCATTTTTTCAATCGGCTTTCGGCAGTAAATCTCCCAAAAATGATTCAGAAGCGTCTGCTTTGTTTCCTCGGGCACAGGTCGTCGTCCCATCGGTGTTCCTCCTCGTAAGTCATATATGTTGACCGCTGGAGAGCGGGAATGTATCGTGACCAGTATACAACACGTTGTTGGATAAAGTAAACGAAGAAAAAAGTGGTCTTTTTACCGAACAAACAGACGGTCATTGTTGATTGAAACGAAAAAAAGCCTGTGGTAAGTTATAGCTTATACAACACGTTGTTGGGTATACATAGACGAGAAGGAGCGGTTACGAATAGATGAGGATATGGGATTTTTCGATTAAACGACCGAAGTTTACAATTGTAATTATGGCAGTACTTCTGCTTTTAGGCACCGTGTCCTTGACGAGGCTGCCGGTGCAGCTTCTGCCGGACGTGGAGGCACCGGCGGCAGCTGTCGTCACTAACTATCCGGGAGCCGGACCGAACGAAGTACTCGATGACGTGACGGAGCCGCTGGAGGATGATCTGTCCAATATTTCCGGGCTGAATCAGCTGACTTCCCAGACACAGGAAGGGTCGTCGATCGTTATTATGGAGTTTTCTTTTGATACGTCGATTGAAGACGTGGAAAACGATATTATTACGACGATCAACCAGACGGAGCTTCCGGATGATGCCGGCCAGCCGAACTTTTTGAAGTTTGACCCGTCGATGTTCCCGAGCATGCAGCTCGCCGTTTCTTCCCAGGATGAGGACATTACCGATTTTCAGGGCGATGTATCGGACCTGCAGCGGGAGATGGAGCGCGTGGAAGGCGTAGCTTCCGTGGATGAATCCGGCACGATCGATGAAGAGTACGAAGTCGTACTTGACCTCGATACGCTCGAAGACAACGGTCTCACCCAGCAGGACATTGTCGATGCGATTCAGGGAAGCGACATGTCGATGCCGGGCGGTACGATCGTTGACGAAGAAGAGGAAGAAACGATCACGACGCGTCTTCTTAGTGAAATTTCCTCCATTGAAGAACTGGAAGAAATCGAAGTAATGGAGAATCCGGAGACGGAAGAAACGATTACGATCGATGACACAGCCGAGGTCGCTCTCACAGAAGAAGACCGGGACGTCATTACACGACTGAACCAGGATGATTCCATTCAGCTCGACGTCATGTTTGAGTCGGAAGCGGATACGTCCGCCACCGCCGCAGACGTCCGGGACGAACTGGACGCCCAGCTGGAAGAAGATGAGTTCGAGGACTTGACGGCTGCCGTGCTTTACGATGAAGGAGAATTTATCGATGAAGCCATAAACAGCGTCATGCTGTCCCTGATCGGCGGGGGAATTCTCGCGATGGTGCTTCTGTTCGCGTTTTTAAGAAATTTGAAAACGCCGCTCATTATCGGCATTGCGATACCGTTTTCCGTAATCACGACGTTTGCTCTGTTTTTCTTTACGAATATCAGCTTAAATATTATGACGATCGGTGGACTAGCTCTCGGTATCGGGATGCTCGTCGATAACGCCGTCGTTGTTATAGAGAACATTTACCGCCACCTGTCGATGGGTAAAAAACCAAAACAGGCGGCAGCGGAAGGAACGAAGGAAGTCGCCGGAGCGATCACTGCGTCGACACTTACGACTGCTTCCGTGTTCCTGCCGATCGTTTTCGTTACCGGGATCGTCGGGGATCTGTTTGCACCGCTCGCGATTACCGTCGCCTTCAGCCTTCTTGCTTCGCTGTTCTCGGCTGTGACGATCGTACCGATGATCGCAAGCCGTATTCTGACAGCGCCGGATGAAGACATTGAGGCAAGGCGGAAGGAAAAGCCGTACATGAAGCGACTTGCCGCCGCTTCGTGGTGGACACTGAAACACCGTGTCGCTGTACTTCTCATTACACTCGCAACGCTTGCTGCCGGGGTGCTCGGCCTGATGACGACCGGGGTTGATTTTCTTCCTGATTCCGACGAGGGCACGTTCCTCGTAGAGGTGGAGCATGAGGAAGGAACGCTTCTCGCCAGAACGCAGGAAACGATGGAAGCGATCGAAGACGAGCTCGACGACTACGCCGAAGTGGATACGTACTTGAGTACGGCCGGAAGTTCTGCCGTGGAAGGCGGCATGACGACATCGAGCCACATCGGGGAAATCATCGTCACGATGGTCGACGCCCCGGACCGGGACGTCACCTCGTTTGAATTTATTGAAAACATTGAAGGAGATATTGAAGCAGCGGACAGTGAAGCGGATATTAACGTTGCGGCGTTTGCCCAGGCCGGCTTCGGCGGGGACCCGAACACGTACTCCTTCAGCCTGCAGGATGATGACGATGAGCGTCTCGTTGAAGGATCAGAAGAAGTGATCGACATTCTGGAGAACGAAACCGACGTGCGTCAGGTCGATTCTTCAGAAGATGAAACAGCACCGGAGCTGCAGGTCATTGTGGACCGGGATGCCGCAGCGGATGAAGGCATGGCTCCCTCCCAGATCGGAACCGCTGTGACGGATGCAACCGGCGGGGTGAACGCCGGGACGCTGGAACTGGAAGGGGACAGTGCGCTGCCGGTCATCGTCCGCTACCCGGGCGAAGTACTGAGCAGTATTGAGGAATTCAACAATATTCTGATTCCGGATCAGGAAGGCGGCTTTATCGAGCTTTCGGAAGTGACGGAGTCGGAAGAAGGCGAAACACCGGGCATGATCAACCGCGCCGATCAGGAGCGGACGATCGATATTGATGTCCGCTACGCCTCGGACCTTTCCCTGCAGGAAGCAGGGGTGCTCGTGGAAGATGCCATTGACGAAGCGGATCTTGCCTCCGACACGGAAGTGGTCATCGGAGGGGACCAGGAGCTTCTCGATGACGTCATCGCCGACATGGTGCTTGCCTTCATGCTCGGACTCGCCTTTATTTACCTTGTCATGGTGGCCCAGTTTGAATCGTTTAAATACCCATTAATCGTCATGTTTACTGTACCGCTGTTTATTATCGGGGTCATGCTTTCCTTAACTGTGACGCAGAATCCGCTCAGCGTGATGGTATTTATCGGGATTATCGTCCTCGCAGGTATTGTCGTCAACAACGCCATCGTGCTTGTCGACTACATTAACCAGCAGAAAGAAAAAGGCATCCCGACAGCCGATTCCATCGTCCGAGGCGTGCAGGACCGGTCCCGTCCTATTCTGATTACCGCGCTTACGACGATCTTCGGTGTGGTGCCGCTCGCCTTAGGATTCGGCGAAGGAACGGAGCTGATCCAGCCTATGGGTATCGTTATTATCGGCGGACTCATCAGCAGTACGCTGCTCACACTGTTTGTCATACCCGTGCTGTACAGCTTATTTGATAAAACAACGAGAAACATGAACAAAAAATACGTGACGCCGGACGGCGGGGTCGTCTACCAGCGCGATCTCGACCGGCGCCGGACAGAAGATCCGACGGACGACTCCGATGAGCCGTTTGAAGTGGAAGCCTACATGCTTCCGGCATTCGAAGAAGACGAACCGGAAGAAGGAGCGCTTCTCGAAGCGGAACGTCCGGAAATGAACGAAACGAAAGACACGCAGGATTCCGGCTCCAGCGACGAACTCGTCAAGGAAATGGAAAAACTCGTGGAAAAACTGAAAAAAGACCGCAGAGACGGAAAGTAAGTTTTCCGTT
>REBZ01000073.1 GCA_007692495.1 Alkalicoccus sp. | reverse complement strand
AAATGGGCCATAGCTGCAGCAGTGAACGAAGCGATGACCGTCGCCACAACGTTTGTAATGCCCAACTGAAGACTCATCTGCAGCGCAAACCAGGTCCATCCCCCGACAGCGCCTCCAATAAACAGCACCCGCTTCGGCACACTGAAAATAATACCGAAGCCGAGAATAGCAAAAAAAGTAATAACAACTTCCAGCAGAAGATCCATCAGCGTCCTCCTTAATAAAAATAATGTAGAAATACGGTCTGTTATTTAACTAAACGCATCAGCGGCAGAAATTTTCTGAATCATCCTCTGACAAAGAGCGCCTTCCCTTTCCATAATGCTTCTATAGAAAAATGGAAATAGAAAGTGCCACCCCGCTTGCGATAGAGAGAGACGTGAGAAGTGCCTCCACCCCCCGGCTCATCCCGGCAAGCAGATCTCCGGAAAGCAGATCCCGTACAGCGTTCGTCAGAGGAACACCCGGCACGAGCGGCATGAGGGACCCGATAATAATCTGATCCATATTGTTACCCAGTCCGAGCATGACAAACGCAATCGCGGAGGCACTTCCGATAAAAGCCGCAGCAAGCTCTGACGCAAAGCGGACTTTTAAATATCCTTCGATCTGCACGAGGGCGAAACTGGAAATAAACGCGGCAAAAAAGGCCGGAATCAGGTCAAACAGCCCCCCGCCGAAAAGGTAGGAAAAGCCGGAACCCGCTACCCCTGCACCAAGGTGAATAATCCAGATCGGGTACTGGATTTTTGCTTCGTATATTTCTTCCAGGCGGCGTTCCGCCTCCTGCACAGTCAGCATGCCGCTCGTAAATTCCCTCGACACCTGATTGACTTCCGTCACTTTGTTTAAATCCTGCATCCGGTCATCCACCCTGACCATCTGCATCAGATCCCCGCGTCCCTTTCTTTCTTCAAAAGAAAGAAAAATCCCGGTGGTTGTTGTGAAACAATGAACATTCGTAAACCCGGCGGCGCGGGCCATTCGTTCGAGCGTTTCTTCTACCCGATAAGTCTCTGCCCCGTATGTAAGCATTATTTCTCCCGCCCGCAGGCATACATCCATAACTTTATCTGCTTTTGCTCCCATCCGGTTTTCTCCTTTCTTCTGCATTCTGCCCATAAGAAAAGATGTGCCTCCCTGACAGAAAGGGCTGGTCACATCTTTTGCCGGTACTGCTTTTTATGCTTTCCTATTGCGTTATTTTCGTCTGTCTTTAGTTTTTTTGTTCAATGCAGTCAGCCGTTCTTCACTGTCCTGAAGAAACTGTTTCATTTTATTCTCGAACGAGCCGGGACTTTCCTGCTTTCTGCTTTCCCGGCGTGATTTTTCTTCTCTATTATGTGCTTTTCGGATCGACAGTGCAATCTTTCCGTCCTCCTGAATTTCAAGCACTTTTACGGTTACTTCGTCCCCTGTACTGACGTGGTCTCCCACCTGCTTTACATAGCCGTCCGAGATTTCACTGATGTGTACCAGGCCGGTTTTATTTTCCGCAAGCTCTACGAAAGCTCCGAATTTTGTGATCCCCGTTACTTTCCCCTGATAGGTGTTTCCCACTTCAATGGCCATGTCAGCTGGTGTTCCTCCTTCAGTATTATATCGGAATGGCTGCCCTTCCGGCAGTCGGATTACAAAGAAGCTATTCCTCCACTTCCTGGCTGCGTGGCAGCTGGAAGAGTGTTTCGCCGGGCTTCGACATAAAGAAATCCCGCCTTGCAAGTTCAGCAATGTATTCCGGGTCATGGAGGGCCTCAACTTTTTCTTCCAGTGCTTCTTCTTCATCTTTTATATCGGCCAGCTGCAGTTCCAGCTGAGAATTTTCATGCTCCTGATCCTGAATCGCACTATGCTGCTGAAACAGCGTTATAACTGCAAAAATAATAAAAGCCCCCAGGAATCCCCCGAAAACACTGAGTCTCCGCTTGACGCCCTTCATGCGGCGTTCGCGTTCTTCCTTCTGGCGTTCCTGGTGCTCGATATATTCTGAAGTCAATCTGCGTACCTGTGGACTGCGCTTTTCCTTCATAGGCCGGCCCTCCTTCTCCCTTTTCTCCTATCATATGACAGGAAGCGTTCGGGTACAAGGGGGAAAAGCTTGTTTTATCAGCTTTCCGGGCGTTCTTCCGAAATAATTTCGTAAAAAGATGCTGCTTCCGCTTTCTTCGCACTGTCGTCGGTGCGTTCCACTTTTACTTTGACCGTTTTCTGGCCGTAACGGATCGTCAGCTCATCCCCCGGGTTCACATCCGTGCCGGCCTTCGCTTTGTTTCCATTCACTTCCACTCTTCCCTGGTCTGCTACTTCCTTCGCCATCGTCCGGCGTTTGATAAGACGGGACACTTTCAAAAATTTATCGAGTCTCATGCTGTCACCTTCTTTCTTCTGATTTAGCTTCTTCCCATAACACATCCAGGTCTTTTAGTGATTCTTTTTGAATATCCCGGTTTTCTTCCTGCAGACGTTCTTCGATATAGCGGAAACGCCGGGCAAACTTCCGGTTTGTCTGCTGAAGTGCCTCTTCCGGATCAATTTTGTGGAAGCGGGCAGCGTTAACGATCGCAAACAGCACATCTCCCAGTTCTTCTGCGGAAGCCTTCTGATTGCCTGCTGCCAGTTCTTCCTTCCATTCATCGATTTCCTCTTCTACTTTCCCCCATATCGGTGCTGCTTCATCCCAGTCAAAACCAGTTCCGGCCGCTTTTTTCTGAAGTTTAGCTGCCTGAAGCAGTCCGGGAAGGGCCGCCGGAATGCCGTCAAGCGCTGATTCACGTGTGCTTCCCTGCTTTTCTTCTTTTTTGATTTCTTCCCAGTTTCGAAGCACCTCTTCGGCATCTTCTGCTTTTGTTTCACCGAAGACGTGCGGATGGCGCCGGATCATTTTTTCTGTTACGTGTTCAATCACGTCCGAAGCATCAAAATAACCTTCATCTTCCCCTATCTGCGCATGGAGCATCACCTGGAGCAGTACGTCTCCGAGTTCTTCCACGATGTGATCATCGTCTTTTTCGTCGATTGCTTCAAGCAGCTCATACACTTCCTCTACGGCATACCGTTTCAGCGATTCATGGGTCTGTTTTTTATCCCACGGACAGCCGTTTGGTCCGCGGAGCGTGCGGATAACTGTCCGCAGTGTGGAGAATTCCCGGTACAGCATTTTTTCCTCTTTCACGGGCGGAACGTAAAAAGCCGTCAGATTACTGACCCCGCTCATCCGGTCCGCTTCGAACAAAGGAACGGTCAGGAGCGACTCGTCCTTCGTTCCGGCAGCTGTAACGACAGTGATCGGATAATCATCCGGATAACGCTCCATCAGCGCAATTTTCACGTCGGAAGCACTCCGCTCGTCAAATACTTGACTGATGATAATGTGCTGAGTCATTACGAGTTCCTCCGGACGAAGATCGGTGCCGTCCACCAGCTGAAATCCGTCGTTCGGGTCAATTTCCAGTGCGGTAAACATCGGATCAAGAAAGCTCTGTCCGCCTTCGATGGTTACCGGTACTGCCGGCTGATTAAGAAGCAGCTGCACGGTCATTTCCGCAACGAGCGGGTGTCCGGGTACGGCATAGACGATCGTGCCATGCTGCTCTGCTTCGTGCATCAGCGCTTCAGCAATCGCCGGATAGACTTCGTCGAATGATGATGTTTTTTCATACAGGCTGTCGAAGCTCTGAAACGTTACGCCTTCTGCTTCCAGTTCGGGTACGAGTGGATGATCCTTTGTACGGATCCGCACATTTTTCTGCTCGAGAAGCAGTTTGTACATTCCGAGCGGGAGCTGGTCGAGACCGCCGGCGCCGAGGCCGACGATTCGTATATGTGATTCCTGCATTCTTTTTTTCCTCCTTGAATTACCGGCGGTGCGGCAGAAGTTTAGGAAGCTTCGGAAGCTCTTCCCATTCGTCTTTTGAAAATAAAGACATCCTCCATATAACGATTATGAATAATACTGCTCCAAAAGCGGAGGCGGAAAGCGAAATCCCCGCAGAAACTGCCCGGGTATCCGGGAGCAGCACACCCACTTTCTGGAACAGAAGAACGCCCGGTACCATCACGGCAGCCGCAGCGGCGGTTTTTGCTGTCACCGGAAAAGGAAGAAACGAGAACCCTCCCCTTTTTTTCAGGCAGTAGAGCGCGCCGGCAGCTGCCGTCCCGGTACCAATCAAAGAAGCCGCAGCCGCGCCGGAAGTTCCAAATTCCGGAATTAAAAGTACGTTCATAAGAATTTTGATTCCGGTGGCACCAGCAAGAATGAGAGCTGCCTCTCCATCCTTCCCAATAGCGTGCAGCAGCGCTGCGGCTGTCATAAATAAACTGCCGAAAAGCACAGCAGGAGCAGCAAGCTGCAGTACAGCCGTACCTTCCGTATCGGTAAACATTGCCGTATTAACTTCCGGCATAACGGCTGCCATCCCGGCAGCAGCCGCTCCTCCGAAAACAAAACAAATTTTAAGGGCTTTGGCAGCTTCCTCCGATGCCTCTTCTATCCGTCCAGCATTCCAGTTTTTAGTGACGGACGGAAGAGCAGCGTAGGAAAAAACAGTCGTAACGACCGCTCCAAACTGAATCAGCGGCCAGTTCCGGTCGTAGATGCCTTTTAACACCGCCGAATCCGCCCCCCCATTCAGCAGCTGGATAATGGTGAAAGCATCCACTACCTGAAAAAGGACGAGAATCATGGCGCTCGCTGAAACGAACAACCCCTGTTTCAGAAGTTTCCCGAGCAGCGACAGCCAGTTCTGCGGAAGCCGGAAATCCATTCTCCACCATCCGTCATAACGCCGCACATAGAAGTAGAGCACCACCAGGCCGGCGGCACCACCGGCGAGTGCACCAATGCCGGCGGATATTCCTGCTTTATACACCCCGGCTGCCTGCATAGCTGCCCAGGCTGTAATCAAAATGGCCGCAACACGTACGAATTGTTCTGTCACCTGGGAAACGGCCGTCGGCAGTGTTTCATGCTTTCCTTGATAATATCCTCTCGCCAGTGCAAAAAACGGGACGAGAAAGAAGGGCGCCCCCATCCAGCGTAGTGCTGCCGTCAACTCCGGATCTCCCATCCAGCGGGCGGTCAGCGGTGCGGAAGCTGTCACGGCTGTACCGAGAACAGAGAACAGAAGGACAAGACTGATCATATAGAAGGACAGGTGCCGTCGGAGCGGCTCCTCCCCTTCATGCTCCACGACCGCTTTCGCAATAACCAGCGGAAATCCGTACGTACCGAGTACAAGTGCTGCACCGTAGAGCGGATACACCTGCTGGTATACGTAAAATCCTGTATCACCGGTAATATTCTGATAAGGAATTTTATATAAAGCACTCATGCCTTTCGCTGCCAGTGCTGCCAGTGACAAATAGGCAGCGGCCTGGAACCACGACGTGCGTTCTCCCATGACTTTACGACCTTTCCAGCCCGCTCGGCTTCTCTTCCATCCGTCAGGCGTTCACTCTGGAATCTTTCCGGACCTCAGACAGCCTGGAGAGTACTTCCCTGAGCAGGTAGAGATACTCTCCGTCACTGAGCGACTTTGTTTTGATATGGATCGCTATTTTACTGCCTTCCATAGAGAGGGACATTTTGGAGGAAAGCTTGTTTACAAGTGTAAACAGCTTTGAACCATCGATATTGTCCGTCATCTCCCCGCTGATAACAGCCCGGCATTCCCGGTTTTTCTCCGAAATGGATTCGAGCTGGTGCTCCAAAGCATACTGCTTGATTTTAGCTGCAGAAAACAAATAATCCACTTCCTCCGGATAGTCTCCGAAACGGTCGATCATTTCGTCCTGCAGATCATTGATATCCCTCAGCGAGCTGATTTCTTTAAATCGTTTATACATATCAATTTTCTGTCTGGAATCCGGAATGTAGCTTTCCGGAATGTAGGCATCCACCTTCACATCGAGCTCGATTTCCGGGGGCGCTTCCGGTTTCGGTGCTTTGCCGGCTTTTTGATCCATTTCTTCCTTGCGCTCGTCGATCGCTTCCTTAAGCATCTGGGAATAAAGATCGAACCCGACAGAGGCAATAAATCCGTGCTGCTCGGCTCCGAGCAGATTCCCCGCTCCGCGGATGGAAAGATCCCGCATAGCAATTTTAAATCCGGAACCGAGCTCGGTAAATTCCTTAATGGCCTGAAGTCTCTGTTCCGCCACTTCTGTCAGCACTTTATCCCGCTGATGAGTGAAGTAGGCGTAGGCAATCCGGTTGGAACGGCCGACTCGTCCGCGCAGCTGATAAAGCTGGGAAAGACCCATACGATCTGCATTATGAATAAGAAGTGTATTCACGTTCGGAATATCCACCCCGGTTTCGATAATCGTCGTTGTCACGAGTACATCTGCTTCCCCTTCAAGAAAATCAATCATTACTGATTCCAGCTCGGTTTCGGTCATCCGGCCGTGTGCAAAACGCACCGCGGCATCCGGGACGAGCATTTGTATTTTATCCGCCATCGATTCGATATCTTCCACACGGTTGTATAAATAGTAGACCTGGCCGCCCCGGGCGAGCTCTCTTTCAATAGCTTCCCTCGTGAGAGCCTCATTGTATTCCACAACATACGTCTGCACAGGAAAACGATTTTCGGGCGGTGTTTCGATAACTGACAGATCCCGTACACCGAGCATAGACATATGGAGGGTACGCGGAATAGGTGTTGCTGTCAGCGTCAGCACATCCACATTCGCTTTCAGCTGCTTGATTTTTTCTTTATGAGTAACCCCGAACCGCTGTTCTTCATCCACGACCAGCAGGCCGAGTTCCTTGAACTTCACGTCTTTGGAAAGCAGCCGGTGCGTCCCGACAACAATGTCGATACTTCCTTTTTGAAGAGATTCCGCTGCTTCTTTCACTTGTTTGCGGGACCGGAATCGGCTGAGAAGAGCTGTATTGACCGGAAAATCCTGAAACCGCTCGCGGATCGTTTCATAATGCTGCTGGGCAAGGATCGTCGTCGGCACAAGAATGGCGACCTGTTTGTTGTCCATCAGTGCTTTGAATGCTGCCCGGAGCGCTACTTCCGTTTTTCCGTAGCCTACATCTCCGCAGAGCAGCCGGTCCATCGGGCGTTCT
>REBZ01000080.1 GCA_007692495.1 Alkalicoccus sp. | reverse complement strand
ATTCCGTAAAACCGATGCCAGGGCAGAGACGCCTGCGGAAAAAGAAAGCGGGAAGATCCTCCCGGACGTCAGGGAAGCCGCATGCTTTCTCCGCGGCAAGCGAAGAAAAAAGAGCTGCAGGCACTCTAAAAACAACACGGAGCTTTAACATAGCCTTTTAATAAAGACTCTGTTAACTTTGATGCATTGTTTTTTGAACCTGAAATAATAAGTTCTATCCAAGCTGTTGTGACCGGAAAGAGAACCATTCAGAAAATAGCAGCAGGTCATGACGGCTTCAAACAACTGAAAACTTTTTCCGCGGCAGGTGAAGAAAAAAGAGGGGCAGAGCTTAAGCATAACCCCCCCCTCGGGGCTTGAACAAAATAAAAAGAGTCTTACTTAATAGAACTCGTTTATACACGATAATGTTTTCCCAGCGAGCTTGGCCGGTAATTTAGTCAGGTCGTTCCGATTAGGAAGGAGGTCGAATAGACAAAGAGGCATTTATCTGGTATGAATACATCAAACAAGCCGGGCTGTAGAAAAGACTCCGGTTTGCGAAAGCAAAAAAGGGTCCGGGACGTCTCCGTAATTTTCGAATCCGCTTTCTTAGTAATTATATTACAGTACCCGTTATGAAAAGAATTTAGACTAATAAGCAGCCCTTTCCATTTGATGTAAGCTGCGCTTTGAAGTAAATGAAATAATGTTTTCACCGTGTTATTGGAAACCGATTTTGCTGCCGATATATCAAAAGTAGGCGGCGTTTAACTGAACAGAGTTCCCAAATATAAAAAGGGAGGAAGCAAAGTGAACAAACCTGCAGGTACAAGTGGCATTAGAAACTGTCGTGTAAAAATTCTGCTTATTTCGGCAGTGCTTTTAATTAGCGGCTGTGCCCCTGAGAATAACGAAATGGAAAACAGCGGAGTAAAGGAAGAAAACGCCGATTCTGCAGAAAAAAAGAATAACTTTTTAAAAGAAAATGTGCCGGATGAAACCGACGAAGAAAATGTGACGAATAAAGAAGAAGAACAGAAAGCAGAAAAATTAACTTACGGGGTCAGTGCAGGCCATCCCGAGGCCGTAGAAGCAGGCATGGATGTATTGGAAGACGGAGGGACAGCGGTGGACGCCGCCATTGCCGCAGCTTTTGCTGTGTCAGTAGTAGAGCCGTTTGCTTCCGGAATTGGAGGCGGGGGAGCAGCGCTTGTTCATGAACAGGGAAAAAGCCCCCGGGCTTACGACTACCGCGAAGTCGTCCCTGAAGAAGGAATTCCGCCATCAGAAATCGGAGTCCCGGGTTTTACAGCAGGTATGGGAGAACTCCATGAAGATTACGGAAAGCTATCATGGGAAGCAATACTCGAGCCGGCTGTGACTGCTGCAGAAGCTTCGGAAGTTTCCGAACTGCTTGCTCATCAGCTGGAATCCGGACAGAGCAGGCTTCCTTTAGACGAGCTCTCACATTTTTATCCGGAGGGAAATCCGTTGAACGCAGGGGAGATACTGGAGCAGGAAGAGCTTACGGAAACGCTGACAATTGTGCAGGAAGATGGTCCGGAGGCTTTTTATGAAGGACAAACAGAAAATATGCTTTTGACGGATATAGAGGGAATCGATCAGGAGTCCCTGGACAGTTACGAAGTCGGGAGACATGACCCGGTCACAGGAAAGGCTTTCGGGTATGAAGTGATCGGTGCTGCTCCGCCGCTTCCGGGAATGAGCGTCATTCAGATGCTGCAGCTAATGGAAGAGCAGGGAATGGGGGAGAAGGACCGGAAGAGTACGGAATTTATTCATGCCACCTCCATGGCGTGGAGACTTGCTTTCCAGTTTCTTGAAACGGAAGCGGGAGATCCACATTTTGTGGATGTATCTGCAGAAGACATAACCGACCCTGCCTATAATGCAGCGCTCGCAGGAGAAATTCCAGAAAACAGTCTGTTGGAAGTGAATGAGAATGAACCTTATGGAGGTATTGATCCGAACACCACCCATATTAACGTAGTAGACAGCGAAGGAACCATTGTTTCCATGACAAATACACTGACGAATTTCTGGGGGGCGGGAGAATATACTTCCGGCTATTTTTTAAATAATCAGATGGCCCGATTCAGTATCGGCAGTGGAGAAAACAATGAACCGGAACCGGGACGCCGTTCCATCACCTGGTCGTCTCCAATAATTCTGGCAGATGAAGAAGGACCTGTGCTCGGTATCGGCAGTCCGGGGGGAGAGCGTATTCCAATCATGCTTACTCAGGTATTGACGGATTGGGCTGCTGGAGGGGCAGAAATGGAGGAAGCGGTGGAAGCACCGCGCTTTCATCTTGATGACTCAGATTTAGTGATGGAAGAATTGCCGGAACAGGAGCAGCAGGAAGCTCTTTTTGATATTGGGTACGGAGACATAAGAGAAGAGCCGACACCACTGTACTTCGGTTCCATGCAGATGCTCGGTATCGACAGAGAGGAAGAAGCAGTAATGGGGGCTGTGGACAGCCGCCGGGAAAGCACGTGGCGTGCGGAAAGCGTAGAAGAAGAGTAATAAGAGAAGGGAGGATGACTTTTTTAGTTTTCCCTCTTGTTTTTTCTATATCGGTGAAGGCTCCCTTTCTTTCTCAGAGAAACGTATAATCAGTGAAAGCTGTCGTAATTAAGAGTATCAAAATATTAAAAAAATTAGTAAGCCGTTCCGAATGTTTCCAGGCTGTCAAAAATTGAAAACGTAATGCTGATTAATAAAAGCACAGCTGAAGAGGAAATGAAAGCTGTTTCCGGTGTCCACAGGTGACGGAGTAGAAGAAGGTCAACAGCGAGCAGCCCCCCCGGAAGTATTCACGGTCCTTACTATTGAAAGATAAAGCGGATAATCTGTAAAGCAGGTAATTACAGCGGTACCGCCGACTAGGGCTAACAGCTGGTCTTCGTTCATCGTATGAACCATTAAAATATCGCACAGTCCGATTAGATAAAGCAGGATAAGTCCCAGAGCAGCTGTACACACAGGCCGGACAGAATAAGTGGAGTCAGACAAAGCTGTATCAGCTCTTTTCACACATCTCATCTGAATATGTAATATGCAAAAAAGAGCTGTCCGCGTTATGGGACAGCTCCACAGGGGGATTATTATAGATCGAGGCTGTGCGGTGGTTCACCTCTGCCGTTCATCAAGCGGATATAATCCGGTTTAATCTCCAGGAAAATCAGCTTTGGATCGTCTTTGCCATCAAACCATTTGTCGAGTTCCTCTGTCCACAGGTCTTCAATCAGCTCTTTATCATCACGGATAGAAGCTGTTCCGGTCACTTCCACGTATTCATCACCGAAGCCTTCACCCTGATAGCCGAGAAGAACATGAACGTTTGAATTTTTATCAATTTCTTCCACTTTGTATGTTTCCCGGCTTGTTGGAGTGTACATTGTTTTATCTTTATTCAGAAATGTCATGTAGCGCGCGTAAGGTTTGTTGTTTTCCACCGTGGATAGAATACCAATGGCATTTTTGTCTATAATTTCTTCAATCCGCTGTCTTACCTGCTTTTGATCCATAATTAAAACGCTCCTTTGTCATTTATTCTTTACAGAAGATGTATTCCTGTTTTTCTTCTCTGTTAAACAAATGACTTATTCTTCACTGGAGGGCTTGTACACTTTTCCAATTGGAAAAACTTTTGCGAAGGTGCCTTCCTGAGCGTCTGACAGCCCGCGTTCGATCATGTTAACACGGGAATCAATCATGTCGATTAAATGGATGATATGGGCTTCCAATGTTTTCGGTTCAACCGGGGAACCCCACTCCAGCCGGCCGTGATGACTCAGAATGCAGTGCTGCAGCTGATAGACAGCTTCCTGCTCAAGTTTTGTCAGCTGGGCTTTTTCTCCCCGGCCGGCGAGTATTTTCTGCACTTCTCGGTCCACGAGCATCGAAGACATCGAAATGTGTCCAATGAATTCCCCGGGCACACTGTACTGAGGGGCGATGTGATTCGTATATTCAATAATCTTGGAAGCGTCGTGGAGAGTAATCCCCCCGATGATAAAGTCTTTATTAATGGATGGATAGTGTCCGGCCGTGTCCAGACCGAGGCGGATCATACATACAGTGTGGTACAGCAGGCCGCCGACAAACGAATGGTGGTTTTTCACAGCGGCAGGGTAGCTGGAAAAAGGTTTTTTATACTTTGTATAAACTGTTGAGACAATTTCCTGAATCAGAGGATCGACGATTTCAGCTATGTAACTTTCAAGTTCTTTTTGCAGCTCCTCTACCGGCTCTGGAGCTGTTTCCAGAAAATCCGAAAGGTCCACTTCATTTTCTTTTACCGGCCGGAAAGACCGGGCTGTCATTTGCAGCTGATCCTGATAGGTGGAAGTGTCCCCCTCCAAATAAATAATGCGGCCTTCCTGGAGAACTTCTTTTACTTCCTCTTCCCGGCCGTTGATCTGATCGCTCCACACTTTAACAGAGAGTTCTTTCGGTCCTTTCGCAATACTTAAATTATAAAAAGGGTCGCCTTTTTTCGTCTGGGCAAGCTGTGCACCCCGGATTAGACCAAAACCTTGAAACTGCTGGTTCGGCTGGTCCAGTAAAGCTAAATCGTCAATAATCATGCGATCACTTCTCCTAAAGGATATTTTCTTCATTTTAGCATACTCCGGTGCAAAAGCAGCTCTCCAGCAGGTGAGGTGCTTATGGAATTATTTTGTTGACAATAAAAATTTTGCAGTTATAATAAAAAACAATATATGCATAACGAAGATTTGTTTTTTTACATTTCGGAGTATAAGAGATAAAAGCAATGATAAGAACGAGTAGCTTTAACAGAAGCAGACAGAAAGCAGCCGGGTGATGAGAGGCGCATGTGGAGTTAGGGTGAATACATCTTGGAGCTGTGTACCGAACTGAGAGTAGGCTGCACCGGGTTTGCATCCGTCATCCATGCAGAAGTATCGCTGCGGCTGTACTTTCAGAGGAGTTCTGTGCGAGCAGTTCTCGAAAAAAGGTGGTAACACGTGAATTAACGCGTCCTTCAGGAAATTCCTGGAGGACGTTTTTGTTTTTCTCTTATAGAACTTGCAATATTAATTTATTTAATATTACAAGGAGATGTGTTGAATGTTTTTAAAACCATCAGAACAGCTGGAAATCATTAAGAAAGGGGCCGACACGATCATCGATGAACAGGAACTGCTCGAAAAACTCGAACGTTCTTTCAATGAGCAGAAGCCGCTCAAGATAAAACTTGGACTGGATCCTTCCGCTCCGGATATTCATCTGGGCCATGCGGTAGTGCTGCGAAAAATTAAACAGATGCAGGATCTCGGTCACGAGGCGGTTATTTTAATCGGGGATTTTACCGGCCGGATCGGTGATCCATCCGGCAAAGCGAAAGGACGAACAGCTTTAAGTGATGAGGCAGTGAAAGAAAATGCTGAAACTTACCGGGAGCAGATTTTCAAAGTACTGGACGAAGAAAAAACCACACTCCGTTTCAACAGTGAGTGGCTTTCCGAGCTGACGTTTGAAGAAGTGCTTAAGCTGGCAGCTTCAACGTCTGTCGCACGTCTCCTGGAACGGGATGATTTTCAGAAACGTTACCGGGAACGGACGCCGATCGGTCTTCATGAATTTTTCTACCCGCTGATGCAGGCGTACGATTCTGTGGAACTGCAAGCGGACATGGAGCTCGGAGGCACAGACCAGACGTTCAACGTTCTGATGGGACGACCGCTGCAAAACCATTTCGGTATGGAAAAACAGATTGCAATTTTCATGCCGCTGCTGGAAGGCCTCGATGGTAAAGAAAAAATGAGTAAAAGTCTCGGCAACTACATCGGTGTAAACGAATCACCCGAAACAATGTTCAAAAAAGTAATGGAAGTACCGGATAAACTAATTGTAAAGTACTTTGAACTCGCAACAGACGAACACCCTGCAGAAGTACGAAAAATCCAGGACCGTCTTGATGGAAGTGAAAATCCAAGAGACATTAAACTGGAACTGGCACGAATTATTACTTTTCTGTACCACGGTGCTGAGGGCGCTGCTGAAGCAGAAGACTACTTCAAAACGGCTTTTCAGCAGCGAAAAATCCCTGAAAACATTCCTGTCATTCTTCTGGATATGGAAAAGGACAGACTGGAAGATGCCGTCCCCCGGCTCGTTGCCGGTCAGTTCGTAAAAAGCAAAAGTGAGTTTCTACGGCTCGTTAAGCAGAACGGGGTTTCACTGAACGAAGAAAAGATTTCTCCGGATGAACTGGATACAGTGCTTGCTGACAGGGATGTGCTTCAGATTGGTAAAAAACGTTTTATTCGTTTTGAAAAATAACAGGAATGGAGGGCGCTGTGTATGGCCTTTATTGAACCGGTGGATGTCCTGACGCAGAAGGGAAGAACGGTAACGATACGTACAGCAGTGCCGGAGGATGCAGAAAAAATTCTTGTATATACGAAGCAGGTGCTGGCAGAGGCTCCTTTTCTTGTTACGACCCTGGAGGAATTTCACGTAACTATAGAAGAAGAGGAATCGTTTCTTACCGGAATACTTGAAAGCAGCGGCCGGCTTGCTCTTATGGCAGAATATGCTGGAGAAGTGGCAGGGTTTCTGGATTTTCACAGCGGTACAAAGTCACGTACGAAGCATACAGGAAGCTTTGGCATGAGTACCGCAGAGGACTATCGCGGGGAAGGAATCGGCAGTGCCATGACGGATGCTCTATGCCGGTGGGCAGAAGCGCATCCCCTGATCGAAAAAATAAATCTGGAAGTGCTTGCTGAAAACAGAGCGGCACGTCGACTTTATGAAAAAATGGATTTTTCAGAGGAAGGCTGTCGAAGAAGAGCAGTGAAAATAAACACTCAGTATCACGATATGATACTGATGACACGTTTCACAGATGCAGTCAGCAGCAGGGACTGATAGTTCACAGGAGAAAAACTTCTTTTCCTGAATAACGGGACCTGCTGAATCAGAGCTGCTGAAAATAATGGCTGTGATAATGTTCATTACTTTTAGTATTAAGAAACTTCGCAGCAACCAGAGGGATAAAGGAGGGATTTACAGCTTCATCAGGATTTCACAACGGCAGTTGCAGGAGCTTCGGGTACCTTTAATAACAATACGCAATTTGCATTTCCAGAAGTAATAAAGCCTTCCTGACCGTATAAATACGTAGTCAGGAAGGCTTTTATTTTTCCTGGTCACTGATTGCATTCCCTTCGGAGTTCGTGAGAGGGGCAAATGAAAATACTAGTTCAGAAGCTGGTACGGGCTGTTGAAAAATGTACCCTTGAATGAAACCTGCGTTCATTTTCTGTAAAGAGGCAAGTTGTTCTTTAGTTTCCACCCCTTCGCATACAATTTCCATCCGGGAAAGCTCCGCAAATGTAATCATCAGCTGGATCACCTGCTGCTTTTTGTCAGACCCCGGAAACCCGTTCATAAACTGTTTATCGAGCTTTAACGTATGGATGGGAAGGTCCTGAAGCCTCGTCAGAGAAGAAACTCCTGCACCGAAGTCATCGAGCGCGATATAAAAACCTTCTCTTTCCAATTCCAGCAGCTGCCCGGCCATCTGCTGAAGGTTCTCCACCATCGAGGTTTCAGTCAGTTCCCACTCGATCATTTCCGGGGGAATTCCGTGCCGGTGAACTACTTCTGTAATCTGGCGGTTGGCATCAACAAATTCAAAATGCAGCGGTGAAAGGTTTATGGAAACACGCTGGATCGGAGCAGCTGCTTTTTGCCATTCCTTCAGCTGCAGGCACACTTTTTCTACTACCTGTATAGTCAGCGGCATAATAAGACCGAAGCGTTCCGCGGCATCGATAAAAACTCCTGGAGAAATCATGCCGTAGTCCGGGTGCTGCCAGCGGATGAGAGCTTCCACCTTGTTTACTTCTCCTGAATAAGCCCTCGCCTGAGGCTGATAGTAGACAGCCATTTCTTTGTTTTGAAGAGCTTTTCTAAGAGACATTTCCATCCACTCATCAGAAAGGTCCTGGTGATTTTTTTCCTCATAGAAAAAAAGTGTCCGTTCCTGCTGTTTCGCATGAGCCAGAGCAATTTCCGCCTGGGCTGCAAGTCTCTCCGGAGGCGTGGAGCTTTCTACAGCTGTGCCGCCGAAGCAGAGTGAAAGGTGGATACGCTGGCTGTCTTGAAACACATTGGCTTCATAAGGCAGCTGGAGGGCGGAAAGCTGTTCATCTGCTGTGAAGTTGTCTGCGTCCTTTAAGCATAGGAGAAATTTGCTGCCTTCACTTTTAAAGACAAAGCTTTCCGGTGATATACGGTTTTGCAGCATTTCTGCCGCCTGCTTCAATACAGCGTCTCCGGAAGTGAATCCATAGCTCTGGTTCAATGCCCGCAGCCGCATGATATCTGCGTAAATGATCACCTTAAATTCCTCATTCCAGGAGGGTACTTGTTTCATCCAGAAACGCTGGTTATGAAGACCGGTAATCGCATCTTTGTAATGAGTTTCATGAAACCATCTTTTTTCCTGAAACAAAATCCATTGCACAGAAATAAATATGACAGCTGTTCCGGTAATAGTGGCAGTTAATAAAGACGTTTGATTTACTACAGGATCAGGGGTCAGAAACAGTGAGTATGTTTCCGGTATGCAGAAGCTCGTTCCTTCCATACCTGTATAGTGCATCGAAGAAACAGCCAGGCCAAGAAACAAGGAAGCTCCAACGCGCTGCAATAGTGGCCGGCTGATTTTCATGTATGTAAACAGGGCGAAAGCGGCAAAAGAACCAACAACTGCAATAGCAGAGGCTCCAATAACAGATTCTGCCGAGTAAGTTACCTGCCCCGCGAAGGAAACAGCCTGCATTCCCGTATAATGCATTGCCGCAATTCCAGCGCCGGTTATCAGCCCTGCTGATAAAAGAGCAGAAATGGAGCTCTGCTTTTGGTGTAGTACGAAAAATGCGGTAAAGGAAGCTGCGAAGGCTGCAAAAAAAGAAACGACTGTCCATCTGCTGTCGTAGTCCATCGGAATATGAAGCTGATAAGCCGACATACCGATAAAATGCATGCTCCATATGGAAGAAGCGAGTACAATGGATCCAATAAATATCCATTTGTAAATTTGTTTTTTCTCTGTAAGTTTTGTCAGTCTTCGATTAATTTCGAATGCGACAAAGGCACCCGTACAGGCAATCGCAATAGAAAGAAGAATAAGGCGCCAGTCATAGGAAGCTTCCAGCACCATCAAGGTATCCTGCATGAATAATATTCCTTCCCTGTACAATAAAATAAATTAACTTAGCTGCTTCTTACAGCAGTAGGAGCTGTAACGTCTTTTGAACCAAGTTTAGAGTGAAAGGAAGATAAAGTAAACCGCCGCTGTTTATATTTAATGAGATAGTAACAATCAAGGTAATAATATTAAAATTACTGTTTGTATATCCGGACCTGTTAAAGCCCCATGCTGTTATAAGAGCGCCAAAGGCTCCGCCACTGCAGAGCGGAAGAGAAGGTTCTTTCAGTAATCAACGAAGAAATTCAACAAATCTTTACAAAGAGAACGGAGGAATACGCCGCCCGTCGATATCTGTAAAATCGTACTCTTCAGCAAGATCTCCGGTTCTTAACACCCGGCCGTTCTTTTGCTTAATATCAGGATCTCCGGCCAGTGCGGCTGCGGCTCTCCCGACATAGTAAGGAGATTCTGTCTGTTTTAATTCCGGCATATTCATCCAGTGTTCTTCATCTGTTCCAAAATGTTTCAGCACAAGTTCGGTTCTCATAAATCCGGGGGATAGAGCAAGTACGGTTATACCACTTTCCTCAAGATCAACCGACAGGCCGTAAGCCATACGGACGAGAGCGTTTTTGGCCAGGTCGTAATAAAACTGGCCCGTATATTTTCCTTCATCCCAGAATGTCGTATGGATAATAAGGGCATTCGTACTTTTGTCCAGAAGTGGGAGGGCAAAATGGTTAACCGCGAGCTGGGCCCTTACCCCGGCAGTAAACATCGTATCCCAGTTTTTTAAAGACAATTCCCGGAAAGGCTTCTGTTCAACTCCTAAGTCGTGGGCTCCCCAGACGTTATTTACGAGAATATCCAATTTTCCCTGTTCCCTGTCAATCTGATCTATTACTGCTTTCGTCTGGCTGTCCACCGTATGATCACAACGTACCGCAGCACCTTTTCCACCTTCTGCTTCTATTGCTGCAATCGTTTCCTCAATTGTCCCAGGCCAGTTATTCGTCAAATCACCGAGTGTACTGCGGGCTGTAACATACACAAATGCTCCTGCCCGCCCGATTTCTATGGCCGTTGCACGGCCTGCACCGCGGCTGGCTCCTGTTACTAGTGCTGTTTTACCTTTCAGAAGCTTCATTTTGAATCTTCCCTTCGAATTATTTTTACCCGTAGTGCTGGAAGGAGCTCAGTCTCGGAACCTGCTGAATGAGAGTATTATGATTTGAAATTTTCAGCAGGCTGATGTTGGAAGATGGGCACGTCCAGTCCCCTTAAAGTATTTTTCAGGCACCTTCCTGACAGGTGAAGCTGGAACTGCCTGCCGCTTCATTTAATTTCTGAAGAATGTGGTCGAGATCTTCTCCCTGAAAATTTTCTTTCAGTGCTTTATAAGGAGAAAGAGGGATAGCCCGCTCGTTCAGCACTGTGGCTGTGTTACTCCAGGCGGATACAATTCCTGAAACAGGCATATCTTTAGTAATGACCATTTGATCCCTCCATTTACTCGGCTTTTAAGAGCCTGGCATTTACAGCAACAATGACGGTGCTGAGTGACATTAGTACGGCTCCAGCAGCCGGAGTAAGAAGGATGCCGAAAGCATATAGAACTCCGGCGGCAAGTGGAAGAGCAACGATGTTATAACCTGCGGCCCACCAGAGATTTTGAATCATTTTGCGGTAGGTGGACCGGGAAAGTTTAAGCAGGGAAACAACATCTTTTGGGTCACTCCTGACAAGGATGACATCAGCCGATTCAATCGCTACATCAGTTCCTGCACCTACGGCAATTCCAAGATCTGCTCCGGCAAGAGCAGGGGCGTCGTTCACTCCGTCACCGGTCATTGCCACTTTCATTCCTTTCCCCTGAATTTCTTTAATTTTTTCGGCTTTTTGATGCGGAAGAACCCCTGCATAGACGTCGTCCAGATCAAGCTGCCTGCCGACCCAATGCGCTACTTTATCGTTGTCTCCTGTCAGCATCATCGCCTGAATACCCATCGCCTTCAGTTCTGCAACGGCTTGACGAGACGTTTCCCGCACCTGGTCAGCAAGGGCAATCATTCCGGATAATTTATCATCTGTCAAAACGAATACGACTGTCTTTCCCTGCTCTGACAGCTCGCTGAACTTATTTATATCGTACTCCAGTTCTGCATCTTTCATGTAGCCCGGACTAATCACCTTTATTACTTTTTCTTCCACAAGACCCGTTAAACCTTTCCCGGTCAGCGACTGGAAGTCATTAGGCGCAGAAAAGGAAAGACCCCGGTTTTTGGCTTCATTAACTATACCCCGGGCAATCGGATGCTCCGACTGCGATTCGATGGAGGCAGCCAGCGCTAGCACCTTTTCTTCCGTTTCTTCATAGACGAAGAGATCAGTGATCCCGAATTCCCCTTTCGTTAATGTTCCGGTTTTATCGAATACAACCGCATCCAGTGCCCGACCTTCCTCAAAGTTTGTACGGTTGCGTATGAGAAGTCCTTTTTTAGCAGATATGCTAGTCGATACTGCCGTTACGAGAGGTGTTGCCAGACCTAAGGCGTGAGGACAGGCAATGACCATGACAGTAACCATCCGTTCGATAGAAAAGTTCACAGAGTAACCGAATATAAACCAGACAATAAACGTTGTACTGCCTGCGAGGACCGCTACGTAAAAAAGAAATTTAGCTGCCCGGTTGGCAAGGTTCTGCGTTCGGGACTTGGATTCCTGGGCTTCTTTTACCATTTCAATCACTTGGGACAAATAACTTTCTGCCCCGGTTTTTTCGACAGAAGCAGTAAGGGAACCTTCACTGTTGATGGATCCTCCGATAATTTTATCATCGACTGTTTTCGGGACGGGAACGGACTCTCCGGTCAGATTGGATTCATCCACTTCCGAAGCCCCGCGGATGACCGTTCCGTCCACTGGAATTTTTTCCCCCGGTTTGATCAGCACCTGCTGACCTGGAGAAAGGTCCGCTGTCGGAACTTCCCGGGTACTCCCGTCTTCCTGGAGAAGGTGGGCGGTTGCGGGCATGAACTTCACAAGCTCTTCCAGTGCACTGGAAGCCCCCATTATCGACTTCATTTCAATCCAATGCCCCAGCAGCATAATAACAATCAGCGTGGATAGCTCCCAGTACATTTCGTGTCCGGGGACACCGAAAACAACTGCCGTACTGTAAAAGTAGGCAACAGAAATGGCAAGGGCAATAAGCGTCATCATACCTAGGTTTTTATCCCGGAATTCATCGACTGATCCTTTTAAAAATGGCCACCCTCCATAAAAATATACGAAGGAGGAAAGTCCAAATAAAATGTACGTGTCACCCGTAAAACGCCAATCGACTCCGAAAAAATTCTGTATCATAGGTGAAATTGCCAGGATAGGAATCATAAATAGAAGAGAAATGAAGAAACGTGTTTTAAACATGTTCTCATGACCATGGTGTCCGCCGTGATGCTCTTCTGTATGATGTTCTTCCTGTCGAGAGTCGTGAGACTGGGAATGTGCCAATTGTACCCGCTCCTTTCCTGAATAGGAGTACCAGTGAAAAACATTTATATAAGATTTTCTTTATTATATTGAAAAAATATGAAAGGAGTATGAATTTTCCAAAAAGGGTATTTCTAAAGAAAGCAGATTTACTTCTCAATCAGTGTTCTAAGCGGAGGGTGTGCAAGAATCAGTACAGCGGAACATGTAAGAAGGAGCAACGCAGCAATGATAAAAAGGGTGCTGGAGTAAGGATGGAGAGCAGTGAGGGTGAAATTAATAGAAAAATGAATAAGAACTGCTCCAAGAATGCTTTTTTCTGTATGATTATAAATCCATGTCATAATGATTGAATAACCGAAAATATTTAAAAAGTAGGCAGCAGTATACATCGTCCATAAGCTTTGTACCCCTTGAAAAGTCCCTGGCATAAAAAAGAGGGGCAGGTGCCACACTCCCCAAAAAAAACCGATCCAAAGGGAGGCTTTAAGCGGTGACGTGTTTTTCTGCAGTTCTTCCAGCATAAAACCACGCCAGCCGATTTCTTCCGATACCGGTCCCAGAAAAAATAATGTGAGCATATTAAGCAGAAGAAAGGAGAAGGAAGCAGCCATAAGGTGCAGACCCTCCGCCTGAGGAAAAGTCTGTGTGAAAAAAGACCAATCCAGAAAAGCAGCGGCTGCAAATAAAGCAGGATAAACAAGCAGAAGCACTGCAGTCCATTTCCAGCCGATCCGACGGAAGCTGAACATTCTGCTTCGGAATAATCTGCGCGTTTCTGCAGTACTGTTACGAAGTATAAAATACGTCCCCGCAGCTGAAGGTCCGAAACCTCCGAGAAGAAAAAGAACTGCCCCCGCTGGATGATACAGTGTATCAAGCTGAAACATAACAACTATCAGCCAGCAGCTCCACGAAATTCCAAACGTCAGCAGAAGAAAGGAGATTATATTCCGGGGCATAGGGCCACACTCCTTGCTCGTCTTATTTTCTTATACGTTTTTCGGTTGTGCGGGTGCACAAAAATGTGTAGTTTCTATTATCTTAATTCCCTGCAAGTAATAAAATATCCTGCTGCTGATTAACCTGCGCAGTTGCTATAGTGGGAATATTCTGCTAATAATAGAAGGACAACAGAATAAAGGTACACCACTCTGGGGGAGCTGCTTACAGCTGAGAAAGACAATGTCTTGACCCTTATGGACCTGATCTGGCTAATACCAGCGGAGGGAAGAGTCGGCAAAAAATTAAAACACTCCCGGTGGGGAGAACAGCTGAACACTTCTTTCTGCAGAAAGGAGTGTTTTTTTATAAATACATTAAAAAAACTTTCTGCCGTACGTCATCCGGCCGTCTAAAAAGTTCTTTACGCAGAAGCTGGCCGAACAAATTTATAAGGAGCGTGAAACAAATGAAATTCAGTGAAAGACTGCATGAGAAGCTGAAACCGATCTGGCGGGAGAATCACAATCATCCTTTCGTAGTGGAAATGGGGGAGGGAACTCTTGATCAATCAAAGTTCCGTTTTTTTATGGTGCAGGATTATTTATATTTAATTGAGTATTCCAAGCTTTTTGCAATTGGTGCCGCCAAATCACGGGACGTGCGGACGATGGGGCGCTTTGCGGGTTTACTGGATGTAACGATGAACGAAGAAATGGCGCTGCACCGTCAGTATGCTGCGAAGTTTGGAATAACGGAAAAAGAACTGGAGGAAGCCTCTCCTTCCCCGGTAACGTTAGCCTACACTCATTATATGCTTCACGTTGGAAATAATGGATCCTTGAGCGATCTGGTTGCGGCACTGCTTCCGTGCGCCTGGAGCTACTGGGAAATTGGGAGAGAGCTTGCCGTCCGACCCGGTGCAGTCGATCATCCGCTTTACGGCGAATGGATCCGGATGTACAGCTCTGAGGAATTTGGCCGGACAGCGCAGTGGTGTATTGATCTTCTTGACGAACTGACTGCTGCTTCCTCTGAAGCAGAGCTGAAACAACTGGAAGAGATCTTTTTGAATACGACGCGGTTTGAATATATGTTTTGGGATATGGCCTACAATGAAACAATGTGGCCGATGGAAGAAAAGACCTGATAGGAAGCATACAGACAGCTGATAAGAGTTTTATTAATTTAGTGTCGGTTCCGCCATAGGTACATTTAAAAGGCAGAACTGATTTATTTTTAAAGAGAAAATGATACGGGGATATTATCCGCTTTATAAAAAGCTCCCCTGATTCCGTCTGGATTCAGGGCAGCTTAGTTTATTTGAGGTTTACCAGCTTGCTTTTTTCACTCCGGGAATCTGCCCTTTATGAGCATGCTCCCGAAAAGCAATCCGGGACATTTCAAACTTACGAAGTACACCGTGAGGGCGGCCTGTTACACGGCATCTTCTTGTAAGACGCACCGGTGAAGAATCTTTCGGCAGTTTTCTTAAAGCTGCATAGTCACCTTTTTCTTTCAACTCCCTGCGTTTTGCAGCATATTTTGCCACTAGTTCTTCTCTCTTTTTTTCCTTAGCGATTTTAGATTTCTTAGCCATACGTTATTATCTCCTTTGAAAATTAGTGTGTTTCCGGCAGTGTGAAATGCAAAATAAAATTTTTAGTGTTGTGCTCTCCTTGAGAGGAAGAGGTATCTTTCAATGGAATTTCCCTCAAAGATAATTGATCGAGGTGCTTCAGCGTTTCCGAATGTATTTTTTGTTCAATTACCTGAATTAGTTGAAAAACAGATTCTTCCGTCAGTTGAAACCTTTTACTCAGCATCCTGACTGGATATCTTTCAGTGAGAAGCTGAAGAAACTCCTCTTCTGTTTCTGCGATACCGGCAAGCTCCAGTTCTGCCTGCTCATTAGCAGCAAATAAAAGGCAGTCATCCTCATGCAGGTTTTGGATGCATAGTTTCCGGACAAACTCATATTTTGAATTTCCCACGAACACAACCTCCTTTCACAAATCAAAATTATTACGATTTACAAGTTAATTTAATCACATTCCCAAATGAGTGTAAAGAAACAAATCGTAATTATTATTATTTACAAATCGTAATGTTTACGATAAACTCCTTAATAAAGAAGAAATGATTAAGCTGTAATAGTTGATTACAGGTTGTTATTTTCATGCTAATTAACATATTAATTGAGAGTATATTATGGAAAGGAGGCGGTACTTTGTACAAATGGATCATTATTGGAGGGGGCATCCACGGCTGCACGGCAGCGAATTTTTTATCAGAAAATGTTTCTCCGTCGGAAATGAAAATTATTGATCCTCACAAAGGGCCGATGGATCTCTGGAAAAAGAGAACGGAATATATCGGTATGGAGTTTCTCCGCTCTCCTTCTGTGCATCACACGGATAAAGACGCTTTCAGTCTTCAAAAATTTGCGGGGGACAGATCCGACCCGAAAAATTTCTATGGGAAATACAAGCGGCCTAATCTGCAGGTATTTAATGAGCATGCTTTAAAAACTTTTTATGACAACGGCCTCGAACGCTCCTGGGAACGGGGGACCGTAGATAAAGTTTACAAAGAATCAGATGGATGGACAGTGGAAACTGCGCAGGGTAAATCCTTTCGATCCAAAAACGCAGTAATAGCCGTTCGGCCGAATAACAAAGTCAATATTCCGGAATGGGCATTAAAGCTTAAAAAAAACAGGGGAAATGTTTATCATATTTTTGAAGAGCATCCTCCGGACTTAAAAAAAGTGCCTCTTCCTATAACAGTAGTTGGAGGAGGGATCAGCGCTGCACATACAGCGGTGAAGCTTGCAGAAATGTACCCCGGAAAAGTCACACTTCTAAAAAGGCATCCGTTTCGTATCCACAAATTCGACAGTGATCCAGGCTGGCTCGGCCCTAAATTCCTTGCTTCATTTCAGCGTCTGATTAATTATGAAGAGCGCCGGCGTGCCGTTAACGAAGCAAGATATAAAGGATCTCTTCCAAAAGACATATATTACAAACTCCTCCGCCTTCAGAAGCAGGAAAAGCTGATGATAACCGATGGAGAAATTCAAAGTGCAGGAAGTACCAGTGATGGCAGCATCCATCTTCATTTAGAAGACGAACAAAATTTATTTACAGGAACCGTTCTGCTTGCAACCGGTTTTGTATCATCATTGGAAGAAGAAAACTGGCTGCAGGAGCTGATTCAAAATGAACAACTGCAGTGTGCGAAATGCGGGTATCCCATTGTTTCCTCGTCCCTTGAGTGGTGCAGCCACCTGTATGTTGCCGGTCCACTGAGCGAACTGGAAGTCGGGCCGACTGCCGGAAATATTTCAGGAGCCCAAAAAGCAGCTGAACGTATTGCTGCAAGTATTAAATAAAAGTATCCAGGAGGATTTATGACGAATAAAATACCAGTAACTGTACTGAGTGGTTATCTCGGTGCAGGTAAAACAACTCTTTTAAATCATATTCTGCATAACCGGGATGGTCTGCGTGTAGCAGTAATAGTAAATGATATGAGTGAAGTCAATATCGACGCCGCCATGGTGAAACAGGGAGGATTCTCACGAACCGAAGAAAAACTGGTGGAACTGCAGAACGGCTGCATCTGCTGTACACTGCGGGAAGATTTAATTATGGAAGTGGAAAAACTGGTGCAGGGAGGAAATATTGATTACCTTGTTATTGAATCCACCGGTATATCAGAGCCTATTCCAGTAGCTCAGTCTTTTACTTACATGGATGAGGAGCTCGGTATCAGGCTTCCGGACATCTGCCGGCTCGATACGATGGTAACTGTAGTTGACGCAGCTCATTTCTGGAAAGATTATTCTGCCGGGGAAAGTCTCCTTGACCGGAGTCAGGGAGCAGATGAAGAGGATGAAAGAGAAATTTCAGACCTCTTAATTGACCAGGTGGAGTTTGCAGATGTCCTGCTTATAAATAAAACTGATCTCCTGAGTCCCGAAAAAGCGAAAGAGATGGAAAAAGTTCTTCAAAAGCTGAATCCGGAAGCTGAAATAATAAAAACTGTTCATGCTGCTGTTCCGCTCGATAAAGTAATAGGCACAGAGCGTTTTCATTTTGAAAAAGCAAGTCAGGGTGCCGGCTGGATAAAAGAATTAAATGAGGAGCATATTCCCGAAACAGAAGAATACGGCATCAGTTCCTTCGTATATAAAAGGAGGCGGCCGTTTCATCCGGAACGCTGGCTGCAATGGCTTGAAAGCTGGCCGGAGGAGATAATCCGTGCTAAAGGCTTTTTCTGGCTTGCTTCAAGACATGACACAGCAGGCCTTCTATCCCAGGCCGGTCCTTCACTGTCTATGCAGGGGGCAGGACAGTGGGTGGATGCCTGGCCGGAAGAGGAAAAAGTTCAGCATTTTGTGGAAGAGCCGGAAATTTTAGAAACGTGGGATGAAAAGTTCGGCGACAGAATGACAGAGCTTGTTTTTATCGGCATTCATTTCTCCCGCCAAGAAATAGAGGAAACATTGGATCAGTGCCTGCTCTCAGATGAGGAAATGAACCAGAACTGGAACCAGTTAAAAGATGAACTTCCGGAGTTTTATGGGGAGTAAGCGATAAAAGAACAGTGTTCAATTAATTTGTGAAAGTAGCCTGCGTCTCCTGTGTCTGCCGGCAAAAAGCTGGACAAAGCTTCATAATAAAAATTCCCAAGGAAAAATTTCAGAAAAATGGAATCTGATGGAACTTTCTGAAAGGATCCCCGTACATAGTAGGAGAAGGTGTTTCGGGAGGGATTTTTATTCAACTAATTAAATCAGCCGGTCTTATTAGTGTTTTGTTTTTATTTATAGCAGGATGCAGCTCTTCTGCAGAGCAGGAGCTCAAAGAACTTGGAAGCGGCTACGGGCTGGATGTGGCTACAGTCTCTGAAACAAAAGCAGAGAATGAAAGATTGACTGTCCTTAATCTAAGAAGTGCCGAAAGACTGTTTCAATATATAAGTCACTCACTGGAAGAAGAAAATTATAACGACGCCTATTCTATTGAAAAACACGAAAAACTGGCTGAGCCTGTGGAGAATGTTAAGAAAAGTGGTTCCCACCGGGCCTCCAATGCCGTTTATACGGAACAGGGGGAGATGTTTGCTGAGTTCAGCCGCAATATCCGGTTGGATTATGAAGCTGAAATTACAGATCCTCACCCGGAGCATCTGCATTTAAAGAACATGGAAGCCGCCGCCTCCGGAATGCCGGGATTTGAATGGTCAGAAAACAATACGGCCTGTGGATTCATCGAAGATACCGGAGAAATTATCGTGTATACGGATGGAAAATGGAAAATTCATTTTATGTATGAAGAAGAAGAAGTATATTTTGAAGTTGAAGATAACTGGTACGTTGCATTTACTCCGGAGCAGATGATGAATTAGTTTTTATCCACTTAAGATTAAGCAGGGAATGGTGCATTTATTTATGAAACTGAGACAATTGTTATTCCAGGATCCTTCGCCTAAAGTGACGAAAGTAAACCTGTGGCTTACGGGGATCGCAATTCTTTCAATCGCTGCCGCAGCTTCCGGGCTTATTCCGATAGAGGCATCTGCTTTAGTGACAGTGCTCTGCCTTGCAGTGTCTGCAGGAGTGTTCGTATTTTACGCTGTGAAGGCAGGCGGCAGTTTTAATGATGAGTGAATCCAGACTGATTCAGCGGGTTTTTTCATGCGAAAGCTACATTTATTCCGAATATCAGCAGTGAAAAGTACTGTCATGACAACGAAGTCATGACAGTACTTTTTAATTTCGAAAATATATTCCGGCGTCAGAAGTTTATTCGTCTTCTTCCACGGCTTCAAATTCATACTGCACATGTTCATGGATTTCTTCATCTTCCAGGTGCACCATCACATGGTATGTGCCGCTCTCTTCCAATGTTGTTTCTTTTTTATAGGTTCCAGGTTCTGTTTCCTCTGCCTCAAACCATGTTCTTTCCTCGTCCCCGTGCTGCCATACTTCCAGACGGATATCCCCGTTTTCCCAAGCTTCCTCTTCCCATGTTACATCGATGGATATAACTGCAGGCTCGTCGACAGGAAGTTCTTCAGTAGTATTCCACGCAATGTCCATGTTTTCGTGAAGCGGATGGTCATGATCACTGCTTTCTTCGTGGGAGTGATCGTTATTACTGTGCTCATGATGATCATCTTGGTTATTATTTCCTTCGTGATTATGATCATGGTTGTCCATATCATCCGGATGGTCTGTTTCTTCTGCTTCTTTCACTTCGTCTTCAGAAGGTTCTCCAACAACGATATCGTGTACCGGCATTACATGCATGCCACGGGCTGTCGTATGGGGCTGGACGTGATAGACCGCTTCATTCTCAAACTCATAGGATACACTGTACCAGCCTTCTTCACCGGGAAGATCTGCTTCGACCATGTCGCTTCCTTCTTTGGAGCCCGCTTCCCAAACTTCAAATTTAACTTCACTGGCATCATCCACCAGTTCTTCCCCCTGGGTAACAAGTACTTTCAGTTCCGCCTCTTCACCGGGATCAAGTGACTCCGGCGCTTCTATTTCAGCTTCCAGTTGTTCCATATTAATCTCATCGACCCCGACAGCTCCGCTTTCTTCGTTTGCTTCTTCCTCAGAAGTTCCACAGGCTGCTAGTAAACCGCATAAACTTGTTAAAATGAGTGCTTTTTTCATTGTTATCTTTCCTTTCCAAAATGATTAGAATGAGTAATGGAGCAGCAGTCATCCGCCATTCCTTTTTCAACTGCCTCGGCAGCTTCTTCCATCGTGTGAAGAGAACCTCCGAATCCTTTAATGAACTTGGCAGCTTCTTCCCGGCGCTGAAAAGCGAGAACCTGAGGACTGCAGCATAGCGCAGGGAGACTGCTGTTTACTACGAAAACAGCACGCCTGGCATTAAATGTCGTATCAAGCATAAAATCCCGGCTGATAATATGTTTAGGTTCTTCTTTTTTCTCCTTGAAACGAAGCAGGGCACAGTGGGCACAGCATACTTTTTCAGCGCTGCCATTTTCGTAGACTAAACGGGCAGCAAGCCGCCCTTCAACAGGTTTAAAACAACAGGCGCAGGCATTTTCATCAGCTGCTGCGGCTTTTACGGACGTAATACCGCGGGAAGTTTTCAGTACTCTTCCTTCCTTCTGCAGTTTTTGTATATCCCGGTAGATTGTCATTTCTGACACCTGGCATACGCGGCTGATATCAGTTACCTGAACAATTTCATGTTTCTTAACCATATCGGCAATAATGCTGCGTCTTTCCAGTGGTTTCACAAAAAAACTCCTTCTCCAGGTTAATATTATGTAGAAAACAGACATATGCCGATGGAATGCAATATGCACAATGAGCGGGCTGCACTTTGCAGAAAGTTCTATCCATGCGCCGGGCTGTATTAAAAGCAGTCACTCGAAAAAAACGAATACTCACGAACACATCCAGTATATCGAAAACAAAAGCATGGTAGTGATATTTTTTGTGAAAATTTGTGACAAAATGATTAATGTGCTTCAAGTGGAAAGCAAAACTTAAATAAAGTATAAAGATTCATGTTATTTTCAGGCTCTGTGCTGATAGAAGTTTTTCAGTTTAATAAATCTGATTTACTGAAGTATTGTTTCATTTAGTTGGAAGAACCCATATACTAAATAATGAAACGTTAATGCTTTTA
The DNA here is from genome assembly GCA_007692495.1 of Alkalicoccus sp. Lineage (GTDB taxonomy): Bacteria > Bacillota > Bacilli > Bacillales > Salisediminibacteriaceae > Alkalicoccus. Next base: position 5,988 of record REBZ01000080.1, on the reverse strand, counting down.
CACGTGCCGCATATTGTCATCAGCAGCACGACGACTTGTGACAGGGAGATAATATATGAAAAAACCGCTTATAATCGGAGGGGCAGTCTTATCTATTGGGGTGCTAACTGCATGGCTGTACACTTCAAATACTCTTTCCGAAATACCCCAGACAACCTACGAAGGTATCGAATACAATGTCCGGATTCACGAAAACAGTATGGAAATTTACAAAGAGGAAGGATGGGAGACAGTTCCCGTGAAAGGGGTGAACATCGGCATGGCGAAACCCGGCACGTTTCCGGGAGAGGCAGGAATTTCCCGGGAAGAGTACCGGCGCTGGTTCGAACAGATAGGCGAAATGAATGCGAATACGATACGTAACTATACGCTTCACCCTCCGGAGTTTTACGAAGAGCTGCTTGCCTACAATCAGCAGGCCGATGAGCCGATATATTTATTTCATGGCGTATGGATCGAAGAGAGACCTCTGGAAGAAACGATGGATGCTTTTGACGAAGACATTACCGAAGAATTCCAGGAAGAAATGAAGCGGATAGTAGATGTGATCCATGGCAGTGCGGAAGTAGAGGAGCGTGCCGGCCACGCCCACGGTGAATACACGGCTGATATTTCTCCTTATGTAGCCGGCTGGATGCTCGGAATTGAATGGCATCCGGAAATGGTGGATAACATGCTTCAAAAATATCCGGATCTGGGAGACTACGACGGAAATTATTTCACTACAGAGAATGCAGCGCCGATGGAATACTGGCTTGCCGAACAGTTTGACGTACTTTTCGATTACGAAAAAGAAAATTATCAGGTGATGCGTCCTTACAGCTTCACGAACTGGGTGACGACTGATAATCTGGAGCAGCCGTCTGAGCCGTCTGAGGACGAGGACCTGGCAGAAATTAACCCTAACCACATAATACCGAAAGGGGAGGCCTCGGAAGTCGGGACTTTTGCTGTTTATCACGTGTATCCGTACTATCCGGAGTTTCTTAATCTGGAAGAAGAATATTTAACATTTGAGGACCATCTCGGCAACCCGAGTAACTACGCAGGCTATCTGCATGATCTTCATCAGGCCCACGATATTCCGGTAATGATTGGAGAATTCGGTATTCCTTCTTCCCGGGGTAAAACACATAACAATCCCTTCGGCTGGAATCAGGGCTTTATATCTGAAGCAGAGCAGGGGGAAATTGTTTCCTACCTTTACGATGTCATTATGGAGGAAGGGATGCTCGGGGGTCTCGTATTTACATGGCAGGACGAATGGTTTAAAAGAACGTGGAATACGATGGACTATGATAACCCGGACCGGCGGCCTTTCTGGTCCAACGCCCAGACGAACGAACAGCACTTCGGACTTCTCAGCTTTGACCGCCATAAAGTGCGTATTAACGGAGAAGATGACTGGGAGGAAGGCAGCGTAGTAGGTGAGCAGGTCGGGGAACCGCTGCAAAGAGTGACCGCAGATCATGACGAAAGGTATTTGTATGTAAAGGCGGAAGGGGAGTTTGAAGCAGAAGACAAACTGGACTTTTATTTCAGCGTTCGTCCGGAAAAAGGAATAGAAGCCGGAGGAATGAAGGCGGATTTTCGACTGTCTCTTAATAAGGACAAAGGCAGGATGATGATCGCAGGCGATTATGATACTTTTTTCCATGACTATGGGGAAGATCTCACAGAGGAAACTTACTCAGATGAGGAAGAGAAAGAAATCATGACTTCTTTTCAGCCGATCCGTTTAGCCCTGAATAAAGAAATCGTCCGTCCGGACACCGGGGAAGTTCTACCCTTTGAATATTATGAAACAGGAGAATTCCTTCACGGGCAGGCGGATCCGGATGAAGAGGAGTATAATTCCCTGCATGATTACATGTTTTCAGCGGAAAATAATTATGTGGAAATACGCATTCCATGGATGCTTTTGAACGTAAAAGATCCGAGTCAGCGCGAATTTATTGGTGATCTTCAAAATGAAGGACTAAGTGATTCTCTTTTTATAAATAATGTAGCAGTGAGTGCTGTTTTAAAGAGCGATGGGGATATGAATTCCACGCTTCCTGCCGGAAACTATACGTGGGATAAATGGGAGGAGCCATTGTATGAAGAGCGGTTAAAGCGATCTTATTATGATATTCAGGACGTCTTCTCGAAGTACGGCAGCCGTCCGTTTGACGGGGAGTAAGCAGTGCAAGTATTATTTCACAGGCAGATTTTTCACCTGAAATAACATAGTACCGTTCAGCGTATCCGAGGAAATTTGTACAGCAGTGAAACTGTAAGAACACACAGTTGAAAACGTGCAGAAACCCGTTCAATATACCGATGTTGGAGCAGCTGTATAATTCTGAATTTCTTGCCGCAGTTTCTGGTATTATAGAGATTGGCCCGATATGTTCAGCAGAAAAAATTCAGCGCTTTTCATCAGTGGATCAAGACGAGTTTAATATCTAAACCGGTCGGATATCTTTCTGTCATTACTGGGGAACGGCAGGAAAATGACAGCTGGGTTCCGCTTACATAATTATTTTGTCTGCTGCCAGTTACCAAGGCGAAAAAGGAAGGGGATGAGTACAAATATGATTAACAGATGGCTGGAAATCTTTATAGTTTCCCTGCGTCTCGGGCTGACTTCATTCGGCGGGCCGGTAGCCCATCTCGGCTACTTCCGGGAGGAGTACGTAGAACGGAGAAAATGGCTGACAGAAAAACAGTACGCCGATCTGGTCGGGCTGTGTCAGTTTCTGCCCGGACCGGCTTCCAGTCAGGTAGGAATAGGAATTGGAATGTCCCGGGGCGGGACGGTTGGAGGAATTATATCCTTTATTGGATTCACTCTTCCATCGGTGCTGATTCTGATGGCGGCTGCCGTAGGATTTCAGCAGCAGGGGCTGATTGAGCTAGGGGTAATAGATGGTCTGAAAATTACTGCAGTAGCGATTGTAGCACACGCTCTTTTAGGAATGGGACGGAATCTGGCCCCGGATAACCAGCGGGCTTCCATTGCCGTTTTGGCATTCATTCTAGTTCTGCTTATACCCGCAGTCTGGATTCAGGTCGCTGTAATTGCAGCTTCCGGACTCATCGGCTGGTGGCTTTATCGACAGGAGAAGCTTCCATCGGCGGAGAGCCTTCCCGTAAAGCTGTCCATGAAATTTTCAGCAGTATGTCTGACGGCTTTTTTTGGGCTTCTGGCTCTCCTGCCTGTACTTAGAGCAGCATTTGACAGCCTGCATCTGCAGCTTGCTGACAGTTTCTACAGAGCCGGAGCGCTCGTTTTCGGTGGAGGTCATGTCGTCCTCCCGCTTTTGGAGAGGGAGGTTGTCCCATCCGGACTGATCTCAGAAAGTGAGTTTCTTGCAGGGTACGGAGCCGCACAGGCCGTTCCGGGCCCGCTCTTTACGTTTGCGAGCTATCTCGGCATGGTGATCGATGGTACTGCCGGCGCAGTTACCGCGACCATCGCAATTTTTCTGCCTGCCTTTCTTCTGCTTCTTGGTGTACTTCCTGTATGGCTTCTTATTCAGCAGAAGCCTGGTATGCGTGCAGCGGCAGCCGGTATTAATGCCGGGGTAGTGGGGATTCTTGCGGCAGCCCTTTATCAGCCGGTATTTACGTCAGCTGTGACGAGCCCGGCGGATCTGGCGTTTGCGGCGCTGTTATTTATGATGCTCGTCTACTGGAAACGTCCCGCCTGGCTCGCAGTAATAGTCGGCATACTTGGAGGGATCATTTTTTACGGAGGATAACGAAACAGTTTTTTACGTGCAGGTATTTGAGGAACTGTACTGTAAAAAGTGGAGCGAGGCTTCATATGAAAAAAAGCCTGCCGGACTGGCAGGCTTTTTTGCGCATTAAAAGAATTCCAGTGCTGGATATCTTAAGGAATGAAAGTATGCTTAAATCTGCTTCGTTTTTTGCCTTCAAGTATAAGGTGCTTTCGGTTTCCTTAGAGTAAAAAGATTTATTAGATTCTTATGTGTTGTGTTCCTTTTTTGCGAAATGTTTTACATATCTTGCACGGTTTCCTGCTTTATATGTTCCGTAACTGTGAAGGGACATTCCAAAAATAATTACGAAAAGTCCGAGCACAGCAAGACCATTCGGCAGAGGAGCGGATAACAGAAGTACTTCTCCTGCCACTACGAAGACTATCTGGGCAGACTGCGTGGCTTCCACGGCAGCAAGCTTCTGCTGGTCTTTTTTTACACGGTCTGTCGCGATGAAAAACAGTGTCGTGGCAATAACTCCGGAGCAGACTGCGACAATAAAAATCTGCAGTAGTTGACTGGACGAGGGAGGACCGGCGGTAAAGAGTCCAAAAACACCAAGAATCAGCCAGAAAGGAAGGCTGGCAAGCGTCATACCGAACACCCGCTGAAAAGTATCCAGGCGACCGCCGCAAACTTCCATCATTTTACGGTTGCCGAGAGGGTAGGCAAAGGCAGCAACAACGACGGGGAGAATACCGATTACGAGGCTTGAAGCAGACAGCTGATCTGCCTGCTGCAGCTGAATCAGTGCAACTCCGCCTAAAATAACAAAGGAAATGCCGAGCGCCCGGCCCTGGATTTTATGACGAACTTTGACCGGCCAGCCGGATATTTCTGCTGTATGGAAAAAAAGTGGAGCGAGGAGGGCGCCGGCGACAATCGTCAGCTGCCACGTACCTGCAACAAGCCAACCGGGTCCAAATGCGGCAGCGTAGGTCAGCGGTGCATAAAAAAGAAAAAATCCAACAAAACTCCATGTAAACCATGGAAGGGGACGTTGAATGATTTCCTGGAGTACTTGTCTGCAGGTCCTGCGGAACAGTACAATTAACAGTAGAAAAGGAAACATAAACAAAAAGCGAAGAGAGGAGCTCCATATCCAGCTGCCTCCTGAAAGCTCCATGGAGCGGTTCAGAATAAATGTCACTGCAAAAAACATTGAAGCTGCAGTGCCTATCAGTATTTCTTTCATAACACCGCCTGCCTTTCAGTATATTATATTTAACTATTAATAAAATATAATATATTTACAATAAAAAGAAAACAGGAGCTGATGAAATGAACAGTTATGACGCTTCAAACAATCCCGAAAAATTAGCGAAACGGGTTGGAGATACATTAAGAAAAACCCGAAAAGAAAGAAAGCTTACGCTGGAAGAGCTTGCCGAACTGACAGAGGTCAGCAAGCTAACGCTTGGAAATATTGAAAGAGGCGAGGCTAATCCTTCTCTTTCTGTCATATGGAAAATAGCAAACGGGCTTAAAATACCTATATCGTCATTAATTAATGAACAGCCGGAAGTAACGGTCTCAAGAAAACATGAAGGCAACAAAATAATAAGTGCGAACGGTTCCTGTACGCTGGAACCTGTTTTTGATACCTCCAGCTTTGGATCCCTGGAAATACACCGGGCCTTTTTAAAACCAGACAGTGAGTATTCCCCAGAAGCACATCAGGCAGGAGTCATAGAATACTTAACGGTGATGGAAGGGGAAGTCATTGTTAAGCTGCAGGATGAAGTCCAGCATCTGCAGGAGTATGATTCGATCAAATTTTACGGAGACAGTCCTCATACGTATAAAAACCCTTCACAAAAAACAGCTGTCCTGCATTTTGTAATGACTTACAGCCGTCCGGATTGATAAAGATGGGTGACTGCTGCTCCACCCTTCTATCAATACACAGTGTTAAAAGAGCCTATCGAAAGGATATTCTTCTTTCCAGCTTAAGATTATGGAACGTTTTTTGGAGGCGATACGAGATGAAGGTACGAAAAGCAGCTGTAACTGATGCAGATCAAATAATGCATGTAATGAAAGATGCAGAGGAATCAGGGTTTATGCTGTTTGATCCCGGAGAAAGACAAATGGATTCTCACTCGCTGGGATCTTTTATTGAAAAAACGAACAGTACTGAAAAATCAGCTTTATTTACAGCTGAATACGAAGAAAAAATTCTGGGGTATCTGCTTCTAAAAGGAGAAAAGCCGAACCGGAT
>REBZ01000017.1 GCA_007692495.1 Alkalicoccus sp. | reverse complement strand
AGCTTATACACTGACTGGAATAACTATTCTGGAACGATAACTTAATCAACAAGCTGAGGCTGATTCTACGGGGAACCGTAGAATCAGCCTCTTTTTCCTATCTGCCGGTATTAACTTCATCTTTCTGTCCGGCACAGAACTGTGTCTGTCAGCTGTTAAAAGATACTGACAGACACAAGTTGTAAAGGATCTGTTGTTGAACTGTTTATTACATGCCCTGGTAGCTCCGGCATGCTTCCGCGCACCGGTCACACATCTCTGCACAGTGCCTGCAGTGGTCGTGGCTGTGCTGACGGCATTCGTCTGCACATGCTTTACAGACCGTTTCGCAGACTTGCAGCAGTTCCTCCAAAAACGGAGTATCTCTTTGAAGCGCCTGTTCCGTGAAACCGCAGATGTCTGCACATTCCCGGTCAAGGCGGATACAGTTAGCCATCATATTCACATCTTCTTCCTGAAGACACGCATCATAGCAGTGGTTACAGGCTTCCATACACTCGTGAAGAATTTTTGTCAGTTCCTCTTTCTGCAGATCGTTCATGTGCAATTCCTCCTTGAATAATGTCTTTAACCTTCCGTTTACCTGCCCGGAGGTTAATTAAACCACTATTCAGGAAAAAATCAGAAAAACAGCGTTACTGTTTCTGAACGTCTTCGGCAGAATTGCCGGCATTCCAGACTTTTTCCCATTCGACTTCCGGAACAAGCCCTTCTTCCGCTGCCCGGCGCAAAAGAGTTTCCACCGCATACCTCCCCTGGCTGCCGAGAGCCATGGAAAATTCATTGACGTAGAGGTCAATGTGGGACTGGGCAACTTCCCGGGACATCTCCTGTGCATGCTCCATCACATAGTCCATCGTATTATCCGGATACTTCCAGGCCTGATACAGGGAAGTTCTGATCGAAGCAGCCAGCATCCCGCTGTCCACTCCTTTACGGGCAATAATCGCCCCAAGAGGGATGGGTGCCCCTGTATCTTCCTCCCACCATTCCCCAAGGTCCACGAGCATTGACAGACCATAGTCCTTGTACGTAAAGCGCGCCTCATGAATCACCAGTCCGGCATCCACGCTGCCGCTCTGCACAGCCGGCATGATTTCATCAAACGGCAGAACGATAATTTCTGCTTTTTCCTCCGGGAGCTTCCGGGCCTGCCAGAGGCGGAACAGCATATAGGCGGTGGAACGTTCACTAGGCACAGCGACCGTTTTTCCTTTCAGATCGTCTGCCTGCTTTTCTCCTTTTGTCAGCACGAGCGGTCCGCACCCTCTTCCCAGTGCGCCTCCGCACTGGATCAGCTGGTAATTTTCAGCTGCGTAGGGAAAAGCCGCATACGAAATTTTCATTACTTCCGGGCCTGACTGCTCTGCGGCCCACGTATTTGTTTTATCAATATCTGCATAGGTAACTTCGACTTTCTCTGCTCCCGGCACGCTGTCGTGGACCAGGCCGTGAAAAATGAACGTGTCGTTTGGACAGGGAGAAAATGCTATTTTCATTTTAATGCCTCCTTTAATAAACGTATCGAATCTGTTAATGCATTCAGAGCCCTCGAAAGCTCCCAACCGGCCAGATCCCGCGGACCGACTTTGTTGGATATGGTCCGCAGTTCGAGGAAGGGAATACCCGCAGCGTCTGCTGCAGAAGCGACTCCTGCTCCCTCCATCGCTTCTGCACAGGCTTCCGGATACCTTTTGCGAAGATTCTGTTCTCCGCTTTCAGTACCCGTAGCTGTGGACAGCGTCAGTATCTGGCCAAGGTGCGTTGTCTGAGCAGGAAAAGCCGGTAAAACTGATGAGGCCGTTTTTGAACACCACGTATTTTTACCGAAGCCGAGCTGCTCTGCGCTGATAAATCCATCCGGCGAGTCTGCTCCAAGGTCTGCAAGAATACTTTCGGAGCCGAGAACTGTATCGCCTATGGAACTTCTGCCGGCAAATCCCCCCGCTACTCCCGCATTAATAACCATATCCGGTTTTTCTGTTCCGAGAAGCACAGCCGTCCGGACGGCAGCTTCCACCGGCCCGAATCCGCACACAGCCGTTCGGCAGGAAGGATCTGATCCAATTCCCTCCTGGACGGCCTTTCTTTCTTTTTCCACAGCTGTAACGATTAATATGTTTTTCATATAAGATGTTGATATCCTTTCGGTTTTTTGTTATTTTTTTAAGGTTCTTGATAATAAACTGGTTTCAGTTTAGCAGGAAGACGGTATAATTGAAATGCCCGCTCCGGCTCCATGCTTAAAAGATAAAACTCTTCTTACTTTCCACCCCCGTTTCTGATATAATATTATTCGGTGTAAAAATATCCATATTGGAAAACAAGAGGGATTTATATAGAGGAAAATTTTGTCCGGCAGAGCCATGGAAAGCTGAACGATACAACAGGAGGTAACTGAATATGCACGAATTATTTTATTTAAGCCTGTTTGCGGTGGCGGTTTTTTACGTAGGATTTAAAGAACGCCGTAAAATGGACCGCCACATCGACCGGATTCCAAACCGGATACTTGTAAATGGTGTCCGGGGTAAATCGACAGTGACCCGACTGATCATGGGAATCACTACGGAAGCCGGCCACCGGGCTGCCGGGAAAACGACAGGGACATCGCCGCGCCTTTTCTACTCGGATCAAGAAGAAGAGGAGCCGATCATGCGCAGTCTGCAGGGGGCGAATATATCCGAGCAGAAAATTATCAACAATCAGGTGGCCCGACGGAATGTTGAGACATTCACGGCGGAGTGCATGGCTGTAAACCCTGAGTATCAGAGGGTGTTCGAAGAGAATTTTGTGAAACCTCATATTACGGTTATTACAAATATCATCGAAGACCACCTGGACGTTATGGGACCGACTCTGGATCAGATCGCGGAAGCTTTTTCCCGCACGATTCCGAGAAACGGATATGTCGTAATGCCTGAAACAAAATATTCCCGGTTTTTCCGACGGGTCGCCGCTTCCAAAAATTCAGAAGTTGTCTTTTTTTCCACGGAAGGAATTGAAGAAGAATATCTGCAGCAGTTTCCTTACATGATGTTTGCTGAGAACGCCGCGATCGGTCTTGCCGTAGCGGATATACTAAATATAGACCGGGAGACGGCTCTGCGAGGTATGCTGAATGCCCCTGTTGATCCGGGTGCAATGCGGATTCATACGTTTGGAGAAGCAGAAGAACCGAGTTACTTCTTTAATGGTTTTGCTGCCAACGATGCCACGTCGACTATGAACATCTGGAATAAGGTGCTGAGCTCCAACTACCCTTCCCAGCATAAAGCAGTTATTATGAACTGCCGTGATGACCGGGTGGACCGGACGATCCAGTTTGCGGAAGAAGTGCTTCCAAACCTCGAAATGGATACACTTATTCTTGTCGGAAGAAGTGTCAGCCCGATTGTTCAGGCCCACGAACGAGGAGAGCTTCCTGCTTCCAGACTGATTAATCTGGAAAAGGAAAGCACGGATGTAATTATCCGGACCATTAAAGATCTTCCGGAGCAGACCCTGCTTTACGGAATAGGAAATATTCACGGAGGTGGACAGGAAATCGCGGATGCGATTGAGAAGCTGGACGAAAAGCGCCGGCGGAAGTTTCCGGAAAAAGAAAAGAGAAAAGCTGAGAAATCCATTTCAGCTAGCCGCGCCCGGCTTCTCGCCGAGCAGAATTAAAAAAGGCAACTACAGGCTGTTCCTTCTTCCTGGAACAGCCTGCTCACCTTACATAGGTTTTTCATTGAGTTGGAATTAAGAGCAGAATTATACATTATAAAAAAGGAGCTGGCTGAGCTTGTTTGGTACTGATTTATACATTGCGATTGTTATTGGGGTTTTATTGTCACTGCTTTATGCAGAAAAAACCGGTATTGTTCCGGCCGGCCTTGTAGTGCCGGGTTATCTGGCTCTCGTATTCGACCAGATTATGTATCTCGTCGTCGTTGCTGCCATAAGTATACTGACATATTTGATTGTTACACAGGTTATCGGACGTCTCACGGTGCTTTATGGACGGAGGAAATTCGGCGCCATGCTGGCGGTCGGTATACTGCTGAAGATGGCCACGGATTTTTCTTATCCTCTGGTAGGGTTTGAAATATTCGAGCTGAGGGGGATCGGGGTTATTGTGCCAGGATTAATCGCTAACTCGATCCAGAAGCAGGGTGTCCTGCCTACCTTCTCATCCACTTTCATTATCGCCTTTGCCACGTTCGTTATTATTTCTGTCTATCATTTATTCTAAAAGCAGGTGAAACTAAACTATGGAGCGAGAATTCACGTTTCAAGAACGCATGAAGCTCATGCAGATCAAACATAAAAAAACAGCTCTGCGTGATTCATTAATTGTTCTCGGTGTGCTGGCCATTCCTTTTTTCGGACACAGCATGTTTACACCGGGTGAAGAACCGGAAGAAACCCGGCCGGATAATGTGGAGTACCGCATTTCCATGGTCGGTGATATGATGACGGGCCGGCACGTGCGGGAAGCGGCGGAGCAGAGCGGTGAACCAATTGACCGCGTATTTAACTACGTCACTCCTTACTTCGACGAGTCGGACCATACGACAGGTAACTTTGAGTCCCCAGTCATTAATGACGACATTCCGGAAATAGAAGAACAGATTGACGATGCCGAGCTTCCCAACAAAGGAATCCACTTTTATGCCCATCCGGATTCGCTCGGTGCTATAGAACGTGCCGGCTTTGATTCCATTTCAGCAGCCAACAACCACGCGCTGGACTACGGTGATCTTTCACTGCAGCAGACGCTGGAATACGGTGCTGAAACGGATCTTGAGCTTCTCGGAATCGGGGATGCTCTTGGGATTGATCCATATCCGGACCGGAGAGAACTCCTGCCGGAAGGATCTGATGAAGCACCGGAGATACCGGATCCGGTCGAAAACTTCGACGGCTCCGAGAGGGAGGCGCTGGATGCTTCCCGTATCCATACGTTCGAAAACGAAGAGGGAGTCCGGTTCGGCATTATCGGCTTTACAGATGTATTCGTTCAGGGCTTCAGTGCTTCCGACTATGTGGGAGGCGTGTTTACAAGCGACGTCCACCTGCCGGAACTCCGGCAGCGCCTGCTTGATGCGAAAGCTCCTGTGGAAGAAGGAGGTCTTGGCGTCGACGTCGCCATGGTCCAGACACACTGGGGTGAAGAATATCAGGTAGGCTACAGTGACCGGCAGGAAGAGCTCGCCCAGTACATGACCAACTACGGAGCGGACATTATTATCGGCCACCACTCCCACGTTCTGGAACCCGTAACTGTTGTGGAAGGGCGCGACGGCCACCGCTCTCTTGTTATTAACAGTCTTGGAAACTTTGTGTTCGACCAGGGATGGAGCCGGACAAAGGAGTCCACGATGGCCCAGCTTGATTTTCTCGATGACGGTTCCAAGGAAGTTTCATTCGTCCCAATGGCCGTTCTCGATACGATGCCGAGAGAAACATCCGGCATTATGAAACCTTACAGGGACTTCCGGATTTTCCAGACGCTCCGAAAAGACCTCGATAACGACTACTGGAATGTAGAAGACGGTCGTCTGAAGATCGACCTGGACGCAGCCGGTATATTAGAAGGAGTAGGTGACACAACATGAATTACAAACCTTATTTAAGGTGGACATATATCTCCGCTTCTATTATTTTTGTCGGTCTTCTTGCCTGGAATGTCTACTTTGTAGACGAATTTGATCCCTTCCGCGAGCCCTACTCCGGGGCGGACTTTCAGGACAGGCAGGTAGACTCTGTCGATGTGGACCCTGCAGCAGGCGGTAACAATGAAACCGGCGAAGCGTCTGTCGATGTTTACGGCGTGAGTGCGATCCATCCACTTGCGTCCGATGTCGGCATGGAAGTGATGGAAAACGGCGGAAACGCTGTGGACGCAGCTATTGCGGTATCCTTCATGCTTAACGTTGTAGAACCTTATGGTTCCGGTATCGGTGGCGGCGGCGTTATGCTCGTTCACGATCCGGAAGACGGCATATCCAGTTATGACTACCGTGAATCGGCGCCTACAAGCGGTTCATGGCCGGCTCGAGGAGCAGCCGTGCCGGGTCTCGTAAAAGGGATGGAACATATTCACACTGATTACGCGGACTTGCCGTGGGAAGACTTAATGGAAGATGCGGTACAGACAGCAGAGGAAGGCTTCCAGGTAGGTAACATTTTCCACCGCCAGACAGGTAACGCTGTACGTCGGCTGGAGCTTAGCGGCGAGAACCAGGAGCGCTTTTTCCCGGACGGTCAGACGCTGGAAGTAAACGAAACGCTCGAACAGCCTGAACTGGCTGAAACGCTCCGTGTGATTCAGGAAGAAGGAGCGGACGCGTTCTACACCGGTTCTGTTGCAGAATCTATTACATCACAGACCGACTTTACGATGGAAGACTTTGCAGCATACGATTCCGACGTTCGTGATCCAGTCAGTGCCGAAATTGGGGACCAGATCGTTCATGGCGGTCCTTCCCCTTCCTCCGGAGCAGTCATTGTACAGGCGCTGCAGATGGCGGACCGAATCGCTAACAGTCAGAACCTCGATGAAATAACAGAAGGCGAAGCAACGATGGAAGCGCTCGTGAATGAGCCGGAAAACGAAGCAGCCTATATGCATCTTATAAATGAAATCACACGTTCTGCCTATTCCTACCGTCTCGATACACTCGGTGACCCTGGATTTGATAATATTGACCACGAGCGGCTGACAGGGCAGGACGCTCTTGAAACAATGCTCACAAGGGTCGACACTGAAACGATTACAGGGGCAGATGAAAATCTTTTTGATACCCCGGCCGAAGAAGCAGACAGCCGTCATACAACCCATTTCGTCATTACTGACACAGAGGGACGAATGGTGTCCGCCACTCACTCTCTTGGTGAGTTCTACGGATCTGGGATGCACGTGGACGGAATCTTCCTGAACAACCAAATGACTAACTTCAGCGACAGTGACACTGATATGAACCGCTATGAAGCAGGCAAGCGCCCGAGAACTTTCGTGGCCCCTGTCATCTTTGAAGAACAAGGCAAACCTGTTCTTGGGTTAGGCTCTCCGGGTGGACGACGAATTCCGGCGATGCTCTTCCAGACTGCAATGCGCTATCAGCACGGTCTGGATGATGATGGAGAACCATTGTCCCTCCAGGAAGCTATTCAGCATCCGCGTTTTTATAATGAAAACGACGTAACGTACGTGGAAGATACTGACTTCTCTGAAGAAACTGCACAGGCACTCCGAGATATGG
>REBZ01000129.1 GCA_007692495.1 Alkalicoccus sp. | reverse complement strand
ATGCGCAGGAGGCACAATATTACGATGGTCCCGCTGAATGTTATATTCGGAGAAGATACATATAAAGAAGAGCAGGATATCACATCGGAAGAATTTTACAAAAAAATGAAAGGAAGTGAAGAACTGCCGACAACTTCCCAGCCGAGTATCGGACTTTTTGAAGAAACATTCGAGGCTGTCAGTAAAGAGTGTGATGAAATAGTAGTGGTCACACTGTCAAGCGGTATCAGCGGGACGTGCCAGACAGCAGCGGCTGCCGGGGAAGCAGTTGAAAGCGTGAAGGTCCACGTATTTGATTCGGAAATAAGCTGTCTTATACAGGGGTTTTATGCTCTCGAAGCTGCGGAAATGGCAGCAGCGGGGAAGAGCTCCGCGCAGATTATTGAGCGTCTTGAAAGTCTCCGTGCCCGGACGCATGCTTATTTTATGGCAGATGATCTGAGCCACCTCCATCGGGGCGGACGGCTTAACGGAGCACAGCTTTTTATCGGCAGTATGCTGCAGATAAAGCCGGTGCTGCACTTTGAGGATAAGAAAATTGTGCCTTTTGAAAAAGTCCGCACTGAAAAGAAAGCAGTGGTTCGTATCAAAAGCCTGCTGGATGAAGATGCTGCCGGGGGAGCACCACTGAACATTGCAGTAATTCACGGTAACTGTCCGGAAAAAGCAGATAAACTTGTTAAGGAAATAGAAGAAAAATATCCAGCTGCTTCGGTGTATAAAAGCCATTTTGGTCCTGTGATCGGCACCCACCTTGGAGAAGGCAGTATCGGGATCGGCTGGATGAATATGTCGTAATATTTTATTAAAGGCCGGAGGTGACGGGTTCCTGAGAGTCTCCGGCCGCATGTGTGCGGATTTTCCTATAACCTGCTGCCTGAACCCTCCTGATTGATCATTTAAGGAGGTTTTTTATTGTGGAAGAATACAAGTACCAACGGAAGGACGTTGCGAACCGGATCCAGTACAGACGTCTGCTGGCTGCGGAAATTTTTTATGATGGAGATGAAAGAGAACATCTTCCGCTGCTGGAACAAATGACAGCGGAAGGTCTTCTCCGTAAAGAGCCGGCGATTCATGAGGAGAAAGGGACTTTACGGTGCGCCCGGTGCGGAAGTGGGAAGCATTTCCTTGGGACGGTATCCAAGTGCGGACGCTGCGGGGAAAAATGTTTTTACTGCCGCGCCTGTCTGATGATGGGGAGGACTACCTCATGTGGGTTTCTGTATTCTTCTGCTTCTGCTCCAGTACAGCGGCCCGGGCCGGGGGCGGGATCTTTGGGATGGAACGGGGAACTTTCCGCAGGACAGCGGCAGGCAGCCGAAAAACTCCTGCACTGTTTCCATTCCGGAAAAAGCCGGGAATTTCTGTTGTGGGCAGTATGTGGTGCCGGAAAAACGGAAATGCTTTTTCCGCTTATTTCGGAATCGCTGAAAAAAGGAGATGCGGTCATGCTCTGTACTCCACGGCGTGATGTTGTCCAGGAACTGGAGCCGCGGTTGAAACAGGCATTTCCAGAGGCTGAAACGGCCGGATTTTACGGCGGTAAGTCCCCGGAAAGCCGGTTCTCCTACGCGGATATTGCTGTCGCTACAACGCACCAGCTTTTAAGATTTTATAAGGCGTATGCGTTAATAATTATTGATGAAGTTGATGCTTTCCCATATACGATGGATAAAAAGCTTCAGTATGCAGTGCATCAGGCAGCGGCAGACAAAAGTATGACGGTTTATGTTACAGCGACGCCTTCCCGCATCCAGCAGCGCCTGGCATCATCCGGAAGTCTGGAATCTGCGGTGGTTTCCAGGCGCTTTCACGGCGGAGATCTTCCAGTCCCCCGACTCGTATGGGCGGGGAACTGGAAAAAGAAGATAGAAAACGGCAGACTTCCAAAGGCATTGCATCTGTTTCTGAAAGAGGCGGCTGGCCGGCAGGTCCTGCTTTTTGTACCCGCGGTAAGCTGGCTGATCCCGGTGCAGAAAGTGCTGAAAAAATGGCAGGAGAATATCCGGACAGCAACTGTTCACTCTCAGGAGGAGAAACGGTCCGAGCGGGTAAAAATGTTCCGGGAGGGCAGTCTCGATGTGTTAATTACTACGACGATTCTCGAGCGGGGGATAACGATTGAGAATGTTCAGGTGGCTGTTCTCGGAGCAGAAGATGCGGTTTTTACGGAAACGGCTTTGATTCAGATTGCCGGAAGAGCAGGCAGAAGCAGTCTTTATCCGACAGGGATGGTCTCATTTTTTCATTATGGATCCACCCGTGAAATGAAGCGTTCTGTACGAACGATCGTTCAGCTGAACAGGCGGAACAGCTGATGAAGGACTATTTATGTCTCATGTGTCAAGAGCCGTTAAAGCAGCCGCCCGGATGGCTGAACGTTTTTCAGTCCCGGCCTCCTTTATTATGTACCGGATGCCGGAGCCTCCTGGAAGCCGCTTCGGGAGAAGGATGCTGCATATGCGGCCATCCCTCTGTCGAGGAAACATGCAGTGACTGTGCGGACAGAAAAAAAAGAAACCGGTTCCCTCCGGTAGTACAGCGGTCTCTCTATACGTATAATTCATTTATGAAGTCTTTGATCTCTCAATTTAAATATCGGGGAGACGCAGAACTTTCCCTCCTATTCGCTGACGATCTTCTGAAGCTGGCACGCAGAGAATTCCCGGATTTTCATGCCGCCGTGCCTGTACCGCTTCATCCGGACAGGCTCTGGGAAAGGGGGTTTAATCAGGCTTCTCTTCTTGGACAGAAGTTCCCCGCAGAAGAACTGCTTATCAGAAGCGGTATGAGTACAAAACAAAGTAAATCGTCGGGGAAAGACAGGCGGGACAATGCGGAAGGAGCTTTTACGATAAAACAGCCGGCAGATTGTTCTAAAAAACATATTCTGCTGATTGACGATATATACACTACTGGATCGACTATAGAAGCGGCAGCTCTGCCTTTTTGGGAGGCGGGGGCACTCCGGGTTTCTGCGGTAACCGCAGCAAGAGCTTTAAAAAAAGCTCCGTAATCGCTTCGAGCTGTTACCAGGTTTTCAAAGTTTGACGCAAATGCTGCAAAAGCCGAAGCGGTGATAAAAGCAATGCTGGAAGCGGACTGAGCTGGTTCAGTCCGCTGTTAAAAAGTGTATGCTCAGGCCCTGCCGAAGAGGGAAATGATGGTGAACTCTATGGCACATCTGATACACTAGTACAGACGAACCCCTTCCTGTAAAAGCAGGCTTTAGAAACAGTTATTCGTTGAAACGAAAAAACGTCATCGCTGAACAAGAAAATTTTCCTCGTCAAAAGAAAAATAAATGGAACTTTGGATGGGGATTTTGTCCAAAACCCCTTTTCATTTGTAAAGATAAGGTTATAATAGAAAAATATTAGTAATATTAAGAGACATTTACCTATGTAAAGTGGGATATAAGAACTGTTGTAGTTACTTAAGAAAGAATAGACCTAAAAATTATTCCCGGCGAATCTTGTCGTTTTTTTTCTTAAGGTGTATTCTTATGAGTAGACCAGTAAAGGAGGATCACCATTTATGCAGGAAAACCAATTAACAGCAGAGGCAGTAGATGAAGCAGTAAACGACCGGATCCTCATTATAGATTATGATCATTACCTGTCCGCGTCATCCGAAGAACGGCTTAAAGATGTTCTTTCCCAAAAAAGAGTTATTGTTGACAAAGGGGATCTCCGTTCTGAACAGGAAGCAGGTTTTATATTTCTGCTGATTGAAACTGCTAAGCTGGAAACGATCGGTTGGATCGAAGAAAGACTGGCAGCTTCCGGAAGATCCAAAGTTGTCGTCGTAACGGTAGGCAGACCGAAAAGCTCTCTGATCCCATACTTATCCAGTCGTCTCAATGGTGTTCTCTCATTACACAGCCTGTATACATATGGAACAGAAATTCTGGACAGTCTGGAATGTTACGGTGTTTACCTCGAGCAGGCGATGCACGAAGAACTCGTACAGCAGCTGCATGAGCAAAAACTTCGTGACCGGCCGATAAAACGGCTCGTATTGAGAGAAAACGACGTGCAGTACCGTCTTACTAAAAACGAAAGAGCTGTCCTGCAGCATATTTTGGACGGTCATAATAACCGAAGCATCGCTGAGCATATGTATCTAGCCCCTTCGACTGTCAGCACGGTCATCAGTCATCTGCTGAAAAAGCTGGAAGCGAATGACCGAACTGATGCCATGGTACGTATCATCCGTAATGGCTGGGTCGATGCCCTCCGCTGAACGTGCGGGAAGTTAACTTTTTAGTGAAATTGTTTATTAGAGAGAAACACCTTTTCGAAGTAACTGCTTTTATTCAGTTATTGCGGAAAGGTGTTTCTTTTATTTATTTGGCTTGGCAGGACGGGAGTTTTACAGGGAATTAGGAAGGGTACACGACGGAGAGAAAGCAATAAATGTTTAAAAGGATGGATGTTACATGAAACGAACTATTTTATCAACAGCCACAATCGGTCTTGCACTTACGCTGGCGGCCTGCGGTAACGGAGAAAACAATGGAGAGAATACCGCCGGCAATGAAGGAAACGAAAATACAGAAACCGAAGCGGATGTGAATAACAGCGAAGAACCAAATGATATGGACGAAAATAACGCTGCCACTGATGATAATGAGAATACCGGGAACAATGAAGAAACAGCCTGGTATGAAGATTTAAATATCGATGAATTTGAACTCGACGCCGAATATGGTGACGGAGAATATGAAGTGGAGTATGAATATAATGATGGCAGTCCGGAAGCAGAAATTGAAGATTCCCGGGATGGAGAAGAAATTGAAATGGAAGGACAGGAAGCTCTCGATGAATTGGAGCCTATGCTGACTGAACTCGACCTGGATGCAGAAAGCAGTGAGGATGAAGTGATGGAGCAGGCAATCGAAGCTTTCAACCTGGATGAAGATTATGATGAGCTGGAAGTGGAAATCGAATTTCTGGATGATGACGAAGTGGAAGCAGAAGACGAATAAAGCAGACTTAGGCTGAACCAGTCGTATAAAGGACTCCCGCTTCTGCAGCGGAAGCGGCTTTAAACACTGGACACTCTGCAGGCCGTCTCAATTGCCGGGACGGCCTTTTCTCTGAGAAAAATCGAACTCATTATATACAGACATTTTTTTACAAGGCTGCCATGAAAATAAAGCAGATAAGTAATGACCGGCCGCCTTCGTTTCCATGGGAAAGCTTTCCGGGCTTGCCGGCTTCAGCTGATATCTTCCGCCCGGCCTTGGTCGCCCCGGAGCTCCCCTGCCCACTACAGCTTACGGTAAAAAAAACAGAGCAGGCTCTTCCGTCCAACCAGGCTTCGTTCCTCCTGTTAAGGCAGGAGTTTCCATTACGATAAAAGGGCCTTTCACCCATCATGGTGCAATGATGCTGCATAAATGTCTCTGTTGAAGTCCCGTGTTGACAGGAGTGCGCCTGCGGCTCTTTCCACCTGCCGCGGAGAAAGCTGCAGACCTCCTCCGGCCGACACTAGACATTAATATAGCTTTTTACAAAAAGAATGCTTCGTGTAATGTATGGTTAGTTAAGAAAGATAACCGAATGATCAGGAGGTTTATGATGGAAAAAATCATGCGTGGTCTGCTGGAGGCAGTGAAACACCCGAACAAGAAAATCCCGGAGATGAGAACGGGCAGAAGCATTTATCAAAATCAAAACGGAGAAATGATCATATTTTTATCCATTTCTGATAAAGAAGGCCGCAGTACCGTTGTGAATGGAAAAGGTACTTCGTTTAAACAGGCGGCAGAAGAAGCAGCTGCTTTTTTTCACAAGCAGAAGTCCTTATCTATGGAGCCGGTATATTTGAAGCTGGATCTCGTTACTTCCGTAACGCCGAAAGGAAATTTTCCTGTTCATACAGGAAAGCTTAATTACAAAAGACGCACGGACGGCCTCGTTTTAAACGGCATGTGGGAAACAGCTTTCCTACCGGAGGAAGTGGATGCCTATGGAATGATCGAAAACAAAAGATTAAAAAGAGAGCGGATGTTCCGTGCGGCAGAAAATCATTTTCAACTACATAATACATGTTTTCTAAAGATACTTACTTCTGAAGATCAGTTTGAACTGGCCTACTTTCGGACAAATTCCTATTTCATCGACGAAACAGGCGTGATGCCTTTGTTCCGTGGGCACCGTGTGTACAGCGAATTAACGGAAGATATACTGAGGTATGCCATCGAGCTGCCGAAAAATCATTATTTCATGCATTCGGTCAATAAAGAAGGACGTTTTTTATATTCCTACGAACCCGCGACCGGGACCGCTGCGGGGGGCTACAATATTCTACGTCATGCAGGAACGCTTTATGCGATGCTGGAAACTTATGAATGCTTTCCGGAAGAAAAGCTGCTGACAGAAGCTAAAAGAGCCCTTCGTTATCTTTTATCAAAAGTTGTACCGCTCTCGGAAAAGGACGGGTCTATACAGGTTCTTGCCGATCAGGACATTGTAAAGCTTGGGGGAAACGGGCTCGCTGTAGTGGCTCTCGCCAAGTACACAGATGTCACCGGTGATGAGCAGTATATGTCTCTGATGAGGGGAATGGCAGAATGGATGCTCCACATACAGGATGAGAAAGGAAATTTTGCAGTACACAAGCAGAAATTTTCGACGGGAGAAATATCCCCATTTGTATCCTGGTATTATCCCGGGGAAGCGATGCTTGCACTGACACGCTTATATGAGGTCGATCCGCAGGAGAGATGGCTCAATGCATGTGAAAAGCAGGCGGAATATTTAATCCATACGAGAGATAAAAAAGAAACAAAAGAAACGATCGAACATGACCACTGGCTCTTGTACGCCCTGACGGACCTTCATGAAGAAAGAGGCAGAGAGGAATATTTAAATCATGCTTTGTTTATTGCCCGGGCAATCGTTGATTCCCAGAGAAAAAAGAGGGAGGGGTTGGATCCGGAATGGACAGGATCTTATGAGATGAAAGGCATTCCGCGCTCGACTCCTGTGGCCTGCCGGAGTGAAGGGCTGGGGGCCGCCTGCCGGCTGGCTCTCCGAAACGGTTTAAATGAGGAGGCTGAAACCTTTTTTGAGGCGATGAAAAAAGGAATTCTCTTTCAGCTTCAGATGCAGCTTCGTCCGGAGTCGGTGATGTATTATGATTATAAGGATCTCTGTCTGGGAGCGCTTCATGAAAGTCTTACATCCTATGAACTGCGGAATGATTATACCCAGCATAACGTTTCCAGCTTCATTTCCTGCTACCA
>REBZ01000180.1 GCA_007692495.1 Alkalicoccus sp. | reverse complement strand
GGCCCGTTAAAATAAAAGAATATAAGGCGTTTTTAGAAAGCAGCAGGATTTCCATTAAGGTTAACAATAAAAAGACCACTAAACGTTAGTTTAGCGGTCTGACATTTAGGGGGGTGGCTCAAAGCTTCTCCGGCTTTTTTTTAGAACTTTTAAATTTCTTTTTCCCAGTTGGCTTTTTCTTCTCGGCGCATATTTTCAGCTGTTTCTTCGGGATAGGCTGTCCGGAATTTGTGGTGGTCCTGAGGTATCAGCTCAATCATTTTCTGAATCATGTCTTCCGGGTCGAATTGATTTTCGAGTCCCTGTTCGCTTTCTTTCAGGTTTTGAGGAGATGTCCAATGTATTTTTTCGTCAAACCATTCCCACTTTTCTTCCACTGCCCGGTCATTAAAGCCGGTCGAAAACGGTCCGGGATTGATAGTTGCGACCTGGACGTTGAATTCCTCCATTTCTTCCTGCAGGGATTTGGCGATCGCTTCCAGCGCATGTTTGGAGGAAGCGTAAAGACCTTTGTAGGCAGAAGACATGACGCCGGCCATGGAGGAGAGAAAAATAATTTTTCCTTCACGCTTTTCCACGAAATGTCCGGCAGCAATACGGGCCGTTTCCAGCGTGCTGAAAACATTGACTTCAAACAGACTCCGTAGAGCAGTCATCGGTATCTCCCAAATCGGGCCGCCTTCATTGACAGCTGCATTCGCAACGAATATATCGTAGTCATAGCGCTTCATCCGCTCCCGGTCACTTTCATTAGTTATATCCATTTTGAAAATTTCAAGTTCGACCCCCTCCTTATCGGCGGCTTCCCGGAGGGAGGTGATCTGTGGATGGATTTCTACAGCCGCAATAACCTGATGGCCCTTTTTTGCCAGCCCGAGAGCTGTCCCGCGGCCGAGGCCTGTGCCTGCTCCCGTAATGAAAATAGTTTTTGCCATGTTAACATCCCCCAAAAAAGTATTTTTAAGTCTGTAAATGATATTCCCGGGGCCGGGGAATATAAACGTGGGAGAATCCGGAGCCGCGGAATTTTGTATAGAACAAATAAAACTCATTTATGCCACGGGTCATTATTGGAGAAAAGAAGAATTTGAATCTGTGTGCGGTCTGAATAATTATTTTTTTCTTCCGGTAATTTTTCTTGTAATCGTTTTTTCGATTTCAATGATCAAAAAGAGAAAAATACCCATGACGGCTGGAATGAGCCAGAACTCCAGACCGATCGGCACGGTGTCGAAAGCTGTGTTCATGAATGGAACGTAAAGTATAAACATCTGCAGAATGATCAGCACAGCAGATACGATAAAAGCTACTTTATTTTTAAGGAAATTTTTGTTGAATGCAAATCCTTTTTCGTTCCGGCAGTTAAACAAGTGGAACATCTGAAGAATAACAATTGTCTGAAGAACGATGCTCTGCAGCATCTCCTCCTGCACACCGCTTTGCAGCATGTAAAGATAAACAGCGAAGGATGTGCCCGCTATCAGGATGGAAACAAAGACGATACGGAAAATATAATAGGGTGTCAGAAGAGGTGTCTGAGCTGGACGCGGGTTCTCTTTCATCGCGCCTTCTTCCAGCGGCTCAAACGCCAGCGCAAGAGAAACCGTGACGGCAATGACCATGTTCACCCACAAAATCTGCAGCGGTGACAGGGGCATGGCAGTACCCAGAAGAATGGCAATCGTAATGAGCAGTGCCTGGCCGCCGTTAGTCGGCAGAATGTAGAGAATCGTTTTTTTGAGATTCGCATACACGCGTCGTCCTTCTTCGACCGCTCCGACGATGGTTTCAAAATTATCGTCCACGAGTATCATCTGGGCAGATTCCTTTGCTACTTCTGTTCCTTTAATGCCCATAGCCACGCCGATGTCTGCCCGCTTCAGTGCTGGAGCGTCATTTACTCCGTCCCCGGTCATGGCGGCTATCTGGTCGTTATCCTGCAGGGCTTTAACGATACGGAGTTTATTGTCCGGACTCGTCCGGGCAAATATATCGTATTCGAGAATCGCTTCATCCAGTTCTTCATCGCTCATTTCATCGATTTCTCTGCCTTCGAGTCCTTTTACCCCGTCTCCAATACCGAGCTGGCTGCCGATGGCTGCGGCAGTATCTTTATGATCTCCGGTAATCATTTTTACACGAATGCCCGCAGAAGCACATTCTCGTACAGCACTTATCGCTTCTTCACGAGGAGGGTCAACAATGCCTGACAGACCGAGCAGCGTAAAGCCCTGTGTCAGGTCCTCGTGATCCAGTGTGTCTTTGGAAGCATCTGTTTCAATCATTCCTGCTGCGAGGACCCGTTCTCCCTGGGAGGTCCGTTCCTTCATCAGCTGCTCCCATGCTTTTTCATCGAAACCGCTGTCAGAGGCCCGGGCCATATCAAACAGTCGGTCGGGTGCGCCTTTAACAAAGATGCGGCGGCCTTCCGGAGTGTCGGCAAGAACAGCCATATATTTGTATTCCGAATCAAAGGGGATTTTCTGCACAGATTCATAGTGGGGAATCTTCGTGCCCGCTTTTTCTGCTGCTGTTAACAGACAGCCTTCCGTGGGCTCTCCGTTCATGACCCAGGAGCCGTCCGGCTGCTGGGCAAGGCTGGCATCGTTGCAGGTCGTCATTGCTGTTAAAAAATCATACAGATCGGTTTGTTTTTCTGCGTCTGCCACCTTGTCCCCGAGACGGATGTCGCCGGATGGTTCATAGCCGGTCCCGGTCACAGAATAGCGGTGTTCTTTTGTCAGTATCGAGGTTACGGTCATTTCATTTTTCGTCAGTGTACCGGTTTTGTCAGAACATATAACCGTGACGGCTCCCAGCGTTTCGACAGAAGGAAGGTTCCGGACAATTGCTTTGCGCCGGGCCATGTTCTGCACGCCGAGTGCGAGGATAATAGAAATAATGGCCGGCAGTCCTTCCGGAATTGCTGCCACAGCCAGACCGATAATGGACATCAAAAGTTCCCCGACGGCGTAGTCACGAATAAAGTAGCCAAAAAGAAAAATAAAGAAAGAGGAACCGAGAATAACGGCAGCTACGGTTTTACCAAAGCGGTCCGTTTGTTTCATTAAAGGGGTTTTTAATTCTTCTACTTCACTGATCGAACGGTTGATCTTTCCAATCTCTGTTTGTTCTCCGACAGCTGTAACAATCCCTTTGGCACTGCCGGAAGTTACAGCAGTCCCTGAAAAAACCATATTTTCCTGGTCGCCGAGAACCGTGTCCTCCGGAAGAGCAGAAGTGTTTTTTTCAGATGAGGTGGATTCCCCGGTCAGAGCTGCTTCTTCAGCTGCGAGATTACTTGACTCGATGAGGCGGAGGTCAGCGGGTACTTTATCCCCGGCGCTGAGCAGAACAATATCTCCCGGGACAAGCTCGGAAGCAGAAACATTCTGTCTTTCACCATCGCGTACTGCAACAGCTTCAAGAGAAAGCATGTTCCGGATACCTTGAAGTGCTTTTTCTGCTTTGCTTTCCTGCATGTAGCCGATAACTGCATTGATTACTGCTACTAGAAGAATAACAATGGTATCAATATAATGACCGAGCACTCCGGTAACTACAGCAGCTACAAGCAGAATGTAAATGAGTATATCGTGGAAATGTCGGATGAATTTTATAAAAGGACTTTCTATTTCGGCTTCCGGAAGCTCGTTCGGGCCATACTTTTTAAGCCGTTCTGAAGCTTCTTCCCGGCTGAGTCCATATTTTTCATCGGTATCCCAGTAGTTTATTATTTCTTCTTCATTATAAATATGCCACTTTTTTTCTGTCATGTTTCTCACCACCACTAAAAGAATAGATACTATATATATACCCCTGGGGGAGTTTTGTGAAACGGTGAACAAATTAATGGAGGTACTTTTATTCTGGTTCTGTTAAAGCTCGGCGTTGACAGAACCCGCGGCTCTTTTCACCTGCCGCTTTCTTTTTCCAAAGGCCTCCGAAAAATCGCTTTGCGCTCTTTTTTAAACAGAGAAGCTTGTTCATAGAAGCAGCCGGCTTTCCACTGTAAGGGATGGAAAAACGAAGCGGAAACCGGCGGATCCCTGTTTTTTCAAAGTGGAAATTAACGTCCTGCAGGAATGTTTTAACATAGCTTTAATTTTAACAGGTTTGCTGTACTTTAGACTGAAAAAATTAAAACGGTATTCTTCTTCAGATAGGAATCCTGTTTCAAAAAGCCGGAAGTGTGGGATACTACTATATCAGGTTTTCCAGATCAATGAGAAAGCATAGGAATGAAAGGAGCATAGGTATATGAGAACGAAAGAAGTAATTCAGGCATTCAATGAAGCTTTTTCTGCTAATGATATTTCTTTTATGGCTGATAATATGGCAGAAAATGTCGTGTGGGAAGTGAAAGGAGAAACGATTATAAGGGGAAAGCAGGCGGTATTAAACTACTTAAATGACAGAGGAGGAGAGGGGATCTTTAATCTGACCGTGGAAAATCTTCTGTCGGAAGGTACTGCGGCAGCCTGCAGCGGTGTAAGGCATATGAAAAACAACGATAAAATACAGGATTTCTGTGACATCTACAGACTGGATGAACAAAATGGCCTGATAGAAAAAGTAATTTCTTTTAGCGCAGAGAGGTAGACAGAAAGCGCCGGGTTAATCACAAGAGGGAGCCGGGGGATCATCAACATATGCTGAGGAAAAGAGCAAACAGAGAGGAATATTATACCTCTCCCTGCAGGAGGGGGTTCTACATATAAAAGGCTGTTAAACTTGAACGCAGAAGGGCTCTTTTCGAATGGGCAGGAGTGCGGAGGCTAAAGAAAATCCACCTCTGACCCCCCTAATAGAAAACGGGAGTCCCGGGCAGATTTTCTACGTGTTCCTCTTTAAAGGAAGCTTTTGATAAGAATATCCTTCAGCAGTTTGGCAGCCTTAATTCATTTTCTTAAAAGGATAAAACAATACTTTTTTCTGACGGCAGTAATGAACGAGGGGCATCTGTCTCGTTACGCTCCGCGGCAGGAAATGCAGAAGCTCATTCTGGTATATGTGCAGCTTCGCTTCCTGCAGATCCCAAGGATCGTGGTAAATCGGCCCTGCGGTCACTTTATTTTTCTCTGCTTTCAGCAGGCTGTATCTTTCTGTCAGCCAGTGGGTTAAAGTGCCTGCTTTTGAATAAAAAGGAGCGCTCAGCGGGGCATAGTCTGCTTCAAAATTCACCCGTGGCTCGCCGCGGTGCCTCCGCTGGCTTGCATAGTGAATGACTCCCTTATTCTTCCGGCGTTCCATGCGGGCATTTAAATAGGGGAGCCCTGCAACGGTACGACCGCCGCGCACAGCCAGCCGGGAATCCGTATCCATCGTTATAAAAAAGACTCCATGCTGTCCTTTGTATTTCACGTAGGTACGTACGTTCAATTCGAGAAATGGCTGAATTGATAAGGTTCGTCCCATCCAGCGGGCTTCATTATGAGTTCCGAGAAAGGGGACGATCCCGATCCATGCCTGTCCCTGGAAAGTATCCAGCTCGAGAGGTGGAGGGATAAATATTTTTAAAGCATCCGGCTGGACCGGCCAGTGAATCAGCAGCAGGTCCTCCCATGTCTGAGTGGCAATCCATGGACGCTTGGGCTGTTTCATTTATCTGCTCCTTTCCGATCTGCGTATTTTCCTGCAATTATCGCATTGACTTCTTCGGTATTTCTTGTCGGCAGCTGATGAAAGGCGCCGGAGATTTTTACTATTTCCGCGTGTGGAAGATATCTGCGGTACATGTTCACATACGGACGGGCAATGGGGTCCCACTCGCCGTATATATAAGTGACAGGACATGTTATTTCTGTCAGTCGTTCTGTAGCTTTATAATGTCTTCCATAGTAATACATGCTGCGGACGAGGACGGGATTGGAGCGGAGGATTCTCTCTTTTAATCCGGAGCGGTTATCCTCTCTGTTCGTATGGGAAACGGCAAGTGCCCGGGCCATGAGGGATCGAAAATCATTGCCGGCTGCCCATTCTCCAAGCTGAATTTTAGCAGAAAGAAAAGCAGTATTTACTTCCGGGAACGTACAGAGAAGGATCAATCCCTTTATTCTTTCCGGGAAAGAAGCAGCAAACTCCTGAGAAGCGCTTCCTCCAAGAGAATAACCGCACAGCAGAATTTTATCCAAAGCGAGATGGTCAGCGAGGGCAAGAATATCAGCGCTCCATTCCTGTACGCTGTGTTCTTTTCGCGCATTGGACGGACTCCGTCCGGTACCGGCAGGATCGAAGGAAACAACGCGGAATTTTCTGCTCAGACATTCTTTCTGCTGGCGGAAAGGTTCGGTTCCAAGAGCCGGGGGCGGGACAAAGAAAAGAGGGGGGCCGTTGCCTGTTTCCTCATAATAAAGAATGTTATCTCCAGATTGGAAAAATGGCATAACGTGTCTCCTTCCGGCGTTAAAATAACGATTGGTCTGTTCTTCCATACTATTCCCTGATTACCCCAGCTGAAACGATGAATAGTTATTTCAAATCGATCCCCTTATAACGAGAAAAGTAAGTGAAGGAGGAAAAGTATGAACAAACTTATTTTCAGCAGAAAAGGTTTTGATTCTTCTTCGGGATTTGGTTATTCTCCGTATGATCCTGCGACGGGGAAATATATTCTGCTGCCGATTCCGGAAGGAGAAAAAGAATTTAATCCACATACGTATGAAAACTTAAAACTGCGTGCAGAATATTTGGAAGGGATAGAGGCAGAAAATCTGCAGGAGCTGGTTGAAAACCCGCTTCTCAGCTTCAGCAGAAAATCCCGGGAAATTGTCGGAAGTTCCTATGCTCACAACGATCCGGTCCTCGGAAAGCCGCCCTGGCTCCGCAACGGACCGGAGTTTGGTGTTTTCGGCCAGACCGGAGGTGCCGCCGGACATCTCTGGAACAATAACGTAAAAGAAGGAAGCGTTTTTCTTTTTTTCAGCCGGTTTAAACCAGTGAAAAACCGGGTTCATCCCCTGGATCCCCGGGGTGGATGGAGTGCCGGAGCGTATTTTATTTATGGGTGGCTGAGAGTGGGAAAAGTGATTACAGGGAGCAGCTGGGAAGAACTTCCCGACGAAGTGAAGCAGCAGCACCCCCATGGAGCGGAAGAAAATTTTATTAAAAGCAGTAACAATACGCTTTATCTTGCTTCCGATCGTTTATTTCCCGACCGGGACATCCCGGGAAGCGGTTATTTTCCACACCTTGATGACCGCCTGCTTCTTTCCTCACCGCTGCATAAAAATAAACCGAGTGTATGGCAGCTGCCGGCCTTTTTCCATGAGACTTACTATCAGCCGACTTACTTGGAAGAGGAGGAGAAGGAAAATAAAAAATGGCTGAAGAGTGCGGAAAACCCGGAAATGTATTACGTCCAGTCACCAGCAAGGGGGCAGGAATACGTTGCACCGCTGGAAAATAAAAGTGAAGAGTGGCTGAAATCACTTTTCGAAAACTGGGAAGAATAAAATAGAAAAGAGCTGCCTGCCGGTCATCAGCCGGGAGCAGCTCTCTTTTTTATTATTGATTAGGGTTTTGGATGCTTGGACTGTCAGTTGGTATTTCAGTATCATAAAATTCCGGATCAATATCATAAATTTCTTCTGTAGCAAGACCGAGAAGTGTTTCGTAAATTCCAATATAACTCTGCTTAATCAGCATACCGCTTGATTTTTGCCCTGTATGACCGTTTGGATGCTGTTGTCCGCGTGTTTCATAAAGCATAATGGCGGCATCATTTAAAGAATAGCTTCCAAGAGCTGTACCCGGCAGGTTTACATCCGGATAACGGGAAACTGCACCAAATGGAGAATTACCTTTTTGAAGCACTTGATAAACGTGGCTGTTCACCTGCTTGGAAAGCTCCAATGATTCTTCGCTCAGCTGGTAGTCGGTACCTTCATGGCTGACAACGTTGTCTTCATCAACTACCTGGGCAATAATCTGAAGCGTATTCAGACGGTCATCATCTTCAGAAACCGTGCTGCTGTAGCGGTGGTGATGATCAATAAACAGATCAGGTTCCAGTTCTTCAAAAACGTCGCGGGAAGCCTGAGCTTCCGGTGTTACGTAAAATCCGGGTTCAGAACCGACTCCCGGGAGAAGACCCGCATCTTCTTCAGTAAGTTCAAAAGAAAGATCCGGGTGGAAATCGCGATTGACATCAAAGCCGAGTTCTTCACTGGCCCAGTCCCGGCCATGGTACCATGGAGCAGGTGTGTCATCAGATAATCCCCACTCCTCCGGGGTCCAATCCTGGAAGTTTCTGCGTTGTTTCGCCTGACCTTCTTCCCGCTCAATAATTTCTGCGCCGTCTGGATTGAGCATAGGAACAATCCACACGGTTACGTTATCCAGAATCGTCCGCACATCCTGGTTATTGCTCATTGCCAGCGTCTGAATAAGATCAAGAGCAGCTTCTGTACCTCCTTGTTCATCTCCATGAATAGCTGTCTGAAGAAAAACTTTTGGATTGTCAGTGTCAGCTTCCCCGAATTTTGCTGCGTAAATAGGGTGTTCATATTTAGCTGATTGACCTACAACGTCGAGATTCATTCTTCCGTCTCGGGAGCGCTCCTCAATGTCTTCCAGCTGCTCGTGCATTTTTTCCGGAGAAATAAAACGTTCCAGCTTTGTCTGCTGTTCCGGCTGAATCCAAGGTCCGTTTGGCTTGGACTGGGGTTCTGCACCAACAGAAGCAGGCAGCACAGTAGTGAGCAGCAGGGGAGCTGCAAGGGCAGAAAAAATAACCTTTTTCAATGTAATCATCCTTTCCTGAATATGTAATATGTCATAACTTTAGCGTACCGAAATAAAATATTCTATAATTTTCGGAAAATTAAAACTTTCAGCTGGTTTTTAATTATTGTAAAGAGAGAGAGGAGGTACAAAGGAGCAGGAGGATATCGTCCTTTTATGTGAGGAATTTAGTTGGGGAAATAAGCAGAGGGGAGCATTTTTATCTGGTTCTAAGTAAAGCTTTGAAAAGCATTGCACAGGTAGTGAAGAGGTTTCGAGGCGGGAGGGGAGGACTTAAGAATAAGGCTCTGTTGAAGCTCCGTGTTGTTTTGTGCCTGCGGCTTTTTACATGTGCCGCGGAGAAAGCTGGAGATCTCCTCCACAGCAAACCTGCCGAGTTGAAGCGAAGTTTTCTGCATATACCAACACTGGACTGTAACAGAGCTAAGAATAAAAAAGTCAAAAAAACTGATCCCGGAGCCGGGACCAGTCTGAGAGTTATTTTATTTTGTTGAAGTCGTAAAAATAAACGCCCTTCTTCTTGCCGTAATAAACGATGGGATCTTCTTTCGTAAGATCCACCGGAAGAAACCCGAGCAGCTGATTTTTAGAGATTTTAACGTCAGCCGGGCGTATTTTCCACGGTTTGTAATCAATATTTGACTTGGCTACTTTGTTTCGTTTGACGCGGAGCAGTTGATTTCGTTCTGTCAGCCAGTGTTCCAGAGAGCCTGATTCAGGACGGAAAGCTTCTCCTGCCGGTTTGTAGGAGCATTTGAACTGAAGCTCTTTTTCCCCGCTGTGTGTCCGCGTGCTTTGGATGCGGAACCCTTCGTTTTTCTCGGTATGCTTCAGGTCGGCCTGATAAAAAGGAAGACCCGCAAGACTCCGGGAAGCTTTTACTGCCGCTTTGTGATCAGCATCCATCGAAAAGAAATAAACGCCGCTTTCCTTACCGTACTTGACGTAAGTGCGGACATTTACCTGGTGAAACGAACTGGAAGTCAGTGTCCGTCCGAATCGTTTTGCCTTATTATTTGTACTTACATATGCCAGTATGGAAATCCAGGCTTTCCCGTCATAAGTTTCCAGTTCCAGTTCTTCCGGAACATGGGGACGCAGTGTTTCTGCGTCGATCGGCCAGTGAAGGAATAATATATCTTCCCACTGCTGATAGGCAAGCCAGTTGCTTTTGTTCGTACTCATTAAATGACATCCTCCTCTGAACAGCTAAAGTACCACGGCCGTATAGGCCGATTGGTCAGCTTCTATTCTTTACCCCCGAAAAGCACAAAATAAGCATAAATTATTGTGGGAAATTACCGGTTATTATCATATGTAGGGAAAGAATTTTGTAATGCGCATCAGGAGGGAATAACACGGATATTGATAAGACCAATATTTCAAAAAATTTAACACAGCCTTCTTTAAAGACATGCTTATGAGACAGGGTAAAACATCGGGTTTACTAATAATGAAAATATTTGACGCTTTCCAGAGAAGGCGGAGACACCCAGAGGATAAGCGCCGTTCGAGAATCCATTTTGTCGGAATGTTTTCCCGCCAAAATTAGTCGGGAACAAGCCCACGGGTAAGCCCCGCCGAGATTGCAGCAGCGTAATGCCCATCTCATAAATGAGCTATTTTAAAGGCGCTGTATATAAAAAAAGAATATTCAGTTATTATCGATGGGAAAAAGATGTATTATATGCTATTTTAGGAAATAGGAATCTATTCTAATTAAAGGAGAGGGTACATATGATGAAAGGTGATCTGCTTATTACGTCCATGCTTGAACGTGCGGAGCGTTTTTTTTCGAAAAAAGAAGTTGTTTCCCGTACGTCCTCCGGTGTTCACCGTTTTACTTATAAAGAAATAGGAAAGCGGACGAGGCAGCTGGCAGACCGTCTGCAGCAGTTCGGTATTCAGAGAGGACAGAAAGTAGGGACGCTGGCGTGGAATCATCACCGCCATCTGGAGCTGTATTTTGCCGTTCCTGGAATCGGTGCCGTCGTTCATACAATAAATATCCGGCTTTCTCCCGAACATATTGTTTATATTATTAATCATGCAGAAGATGAAATTCTCTTCGTGGATGAAGATGTTTTTCCACTCGTGGAAGCCGTGTATGATAAATTAAAAACAGTAAAAGCAGTCGTCGTAATGACCGATAACGAGCTTCCGGCGTCAAAAATTGAAAGCGTTTTCTCTTATGAAGAATGGATTCAAAAAGGAAGCGGGTCTTTTGAATTTCCAAAGGACATTGACGAAACAGAACCGGCAGGCATGTGTTTCACTTCAGCTACAACCGGCAATCCGAAGGGAGTGGTCTACACTCACCGCTCCACCGTTCTTCACAGCATGAGCCTGTCGCTGGCAGACTCTGCGGCACTTTCGGAATCAGATTCCGTCATGGCTGTTGTTCCGATGTTTCATGTTAATGCGTGGGGTCTCCCATATGCGAGTACGTGGATGGGCTCCACGCAGGTAATGCCCGGTCCGCGGTTTACACCGGAGCTTCTTGCAGGAATGATCGAAAAAGAACAGGTGACAGTAACTGCCGGAGTGCCGACGATCTGGCTGGCTCTGCTGAAAGAGCTCGAAGAAAATGATTACCGCACCGACAGCCTGCGGGCGGTCATATGCGGCGGGTCCGCGGCTCCAGCGGGGATGATTCAGGCATTTGAAGAAAAATACAACGTTCCATTTCTCCATGCTTACGGCATGACAGAAACAAGTCCGCTGGCAACTGTTTCCCGGCTGAAAAGCTATCAGCAGGATCTCCCGCAGGAGGAAAAACTTGCGATACGGGCAAAACAGGGTCTGCTCGTTCCCGGAATTGAAATGAAAGTAGCGGGAAGCGGCGGGGAAGTGGCGTGGGATGATGAAGAGATGGGAGAACTGCTTCTCCGGGGTCCGTGGATTGCTGATTCCTATTATAAGGATGACCGGACAGATGAAACATTTATTGACGGATGGCTGCACACAGGGGATGTATGTACAGTTGATGAAGAAGGAGTTATTAAAATCGTGGACCGGACGAAGGATCTTATTAAAAGCGGAGGCGAATGGATTTCTTCTGTGGATCTGGAAAACGCCCTCATGGCCCACGACAATATTTTTGAGGCCTCTGTAGTATCTGTTCCTGATCCGGAATGGCAGGAACGGCCTGTTGCATGTGTCGTACTGAAAGATCCGGATAAAGACACTTCGAAGGAAGAACTGCTCAATTTTATCCGGCCGTCGTTTGCAAAATGGTGGCTTCCGGATGACGTGATATTTATGGAGGAAATTCCAAAAACCTCTGTAGGGAAATTTTTGAAACGGGCTCTTCGGGATCAGGTACAGGAATACTACAAACAAACTAAATAATAAGTTTTCATATGGTCCGGGGGCTGCCGGATAGAACCTCTGCAGCCCTGTCTTGAAGAAACGTTATTATAATCCCCCTTTCTGCCGCAGGCGGAGGTCTTGATTCTTCCAGGTTATTACTTTAAGCTTGGGTACGGACCGTCAGAGGGGGATTTTTTATGATGAAAATAATAATAACCGTTCTTCTCCTTGTAACTCTCGGCGCGGGAGCCTTTTTCTACATAAGTTTAGACAGGGGAAACGGAGAACAGCGGGAAAGTCCCGGAGAAAGCCTGGGCTCAGAAAATAGTGTCAGGATGGATGCAGAGGAAGATTATGTATTTGAACGTTCGGAAAGAGAAGAAGCACTTGCCTTCCAAACAGGCAGGGAAGAGGAAGCGAAAGAAAAACTCCGTTCCCTTCACCGGACAATGAACGAGCTGACAGGCTACGGCAGGGTGGAAACATTCCGCTTTGAAGATCTCCGTGAGGGGGAGTATCATGACCCGGAGAAGCTCATGAATAAAGCAGAAACGCTGAAAAATGACTATTTGGATGATTCGCGTGCTGTCGATGATGTGAGCAACTTTATGACGTTTTACGATTATGCTTCCGATCCGGCCGTAGAGGACCGCATGGCAATGCGTTATGCCCACCGGATAATCCATGATCTCGATTATGAAGTGAACGGAGTGGAAGAAGGGGGAGATATCCAGATTTATGGAGTAACAGAAGCCTATGGAAACGACGATAGCCTGGAGGAACTTTACGGATACCTGCTTGATGCGGGAGAAACTTTATAGATGTGTAAACTGTCTGGAACTAAGAGACGCTTACACTCATACAGGAAGGCCGTCTCCAGTAATGATTGAGACGGCCTTCCTGATTTTTAAAGCGCAGACTCTCCTTTAAGCAGGAGAAGCATTTTATTACATAGGCTGCCTTGAAAATAGCTCATTTATGAGATGGGCATAACGCTGCTGCACTCTCGGCGGGGCTCATCCTCCGATGTATGATGAAATTCAATCTTCTTTACCTGAAAAGTATAAAATTCGGCTATTTTCATCAAACTTTCACAAAGCTTCTTTAGTATTAAAGGGGAGAGAAGGAGGACAGCCTATGAATGACGCACTATCGATCGGACCTTTTACTATACCGTTTACCACACTCATGGCGGCAGCCGCCCTGGCAGCGGCATATATATACATACGATACGGGACAGATTTTCAGAAAGAAAAATATAAAAAGATCCGGGAAGAAGGCCTGAACATACTGGCGGCAGGAATCATCGTTTTTTTATTCGGAACTGTAGTGCTGCGTTTCCCGGCATTTTTATCGGATCCGCTCGCTGTGCTGAGCTATCCGGGAGGAGCAGAGGAAATGCTTCTTGCAGCGTCAGTAATGACTCTCTACAGTATTATGCAGTCGAAAAAGCATTTTCTCAGTGGTACAGCCCTGTTTGGAATGATTTTTACGATACTCATTGCTGGGGAACTTGTATATCACTTTTTTCAGCCTTCTGCAGGAATTTCCGCAGGCAGCTTACTTCCATTTGCAGCACACCCTGTTTCTTTTTATATTATTGCTGCAGGAGGGGCTGTTCTTTACTGGATGCACCACAGGAAGGTTAACCTGGAACAGGCTGTTTTTCCTGCGGTGGTGATATGGGCTTTCAGCAGGTGGGTGATCGGGTTTTCAGATACAATGCATACGTTCTTCATGGTCCCGGTACCGGGGGAGTATTTTTGGATTCCGGCTGCAGGAGCGGCGTTTTTTTATGTCTATCAACGAATAAATAAAAAGCAGGTGACAGCATGGAAGAGTTAAGTCAACTAACGATATGGGCGGCCTTTGCTGCAGGGGTGATTTCATTTATTTCCCCGTGTACACTGCCGCTTTTTCCCGCTTATTTGTCATATATAACGGGGATCAGCGTGAAGGAGCTGGAAAACTCTCCGAATAAGAAAATGAGAAAAACACTTATGTTCCATACGTTTTTCTTTCTTCTCGGCGTTTCCACCATTTTTATGGCACTCGGAGTAGGAGCCACCTTTATGGGGGAAAGGCTCCAGAATCTTGTAATAGGTTCCTCAGGAAATCTTGTACAGCAGCTTGCAGGTATTTTCATTATCTTTATGGGGCTGTTCGTAGCTGGAGTCTTTCAAATGAAAAGCCTCATGCAGAACAAGCGGTTTAATATTACAAAGAAACCTGCAGGAGTGGCAGGTACCACGTTTGTCGGAATGGGATTTGCTGCAGGATGGACCCCGTGTATCGGGCCGATCTTTGCTTCCATCCTTGTTCTCTCCGCCAGTGACCCGCAGCAGGGCTTCTGGTATACACTGCTTTATGTTATCGGATTTGCGCTTCCATTCTTCCTGCTTACATTTTTTATCGGCTCCACCCGCTGGATCGTTAAATACAGCGGCATAGTAATGAAAGCCGGCGGAGGTCTTATGGTTCTTATGGGAATTCTGCTGTTTACGGGACAGATGACTGACATTTCAGCGTTTATTCTGCGGATGATTGAAGGTACGTGGTTTGAAAATCTCGGCTGATAATAGAAAGGATGAATAATGTGAAAAAGTGGATTTTAATTGCTGTATTTGCAGGAATGATCGGATGGACCTTCTACGGCACGATGGACTGGCAGGCAGATGAAGAAGAAGCCGGGGGAGAAACTGCAGGAGAAAACGGTCCGCCCCCCGTACCGGAAGATGAAATCGGTCTCGGAGAAGGAGAGTACGCTCCTGATTTCACACTGGAAACGCTGGAAGGGGAGGAAGTTTCCCTCTCAGATTTTAGAGGCGAGAAAAAAGTTATGCTGAACTTCTGGGCTACGTGGTGTCCGCCGTGCCGGGCGGAAATGCCGGATATGCAGAATGTTTATGAAGAATACGAAGATGTGGAAATACTTGCCGTGAACTTGACAGAAACTGAACCGGGGACGGATCAGGTAGCAGAATTCAGGGACGATTTCGGGCTGACGTTCCCTATATTGATGGACCACGATGTATCCGTTGCCGGGGAGTATGATATTCAGCCGGTACCGACTTCCTATCTGATTGATACGAACGGTCAGATTGAAAACATTGCTCTTGGTCCGATGAATGAAGACATGATCATTCAAATTTTCGAGCAGATGGATTAAACTGCAGGTATAGAGACTAAGATAGTCAAAGGATGATGAACATGCAACAGCTTGTACTTGTCGTGGAAGACGATGAGATGATCCGGAATTTAATTAAAGCCTACCTGCAGAAAGATAACTACGAAGTACTTACAGCAGCCGACGGGGAGGAAGCCAAAGAACTTTTCCAGGCCTATGCCCCCTGTCTCGTGCTGCTCGATTTAATGCTTCCGAAGATAAGTGGAGAAGAGCTGTGCACATGGATACGTGCACAGGAACAAAACGAAACGTCGATAATTATGATCACGGCGAAAACGAGCAGTGAACAAAAAATATCCGGTCTCCGTATGGGGGCGGATGATTATATCACGAAGCCTTTCAGCCCGAATGAGCTGATGGCAAGAATCGAAGCGGTTCTGAGGCGTGGCAGCAGATTTTGTCAGCGGGTGGCGCATAATGGACTGATTATCAGACCGCGTAAAGGGGAAGTGCTTCTCAACAACGAGCTGATTCCGATGACAAAGTATGAATTCAGTCTTTTGTATTATTTTATGCAGAATCCAGACATCGTTCTTTCCCGGGAGCAGCTGATGCAGCAGATTCATCCAAATGATGAATCTGTCGTGATGGATCGGACGATTGATGCCCATATAAAAAAGCTGAGGGAAAAAATTGAAAAAGTACCTTCTGCTCCTGAACGCATTCAGACTGTGAGAGGGATGGGGTATCGTTTTGTTCCGTAAAAGAAGTTCCAGCATGATATTTCAGCTGACGGCTGTCCATACACTTATTATTGCAGTGCTGCTGTCGATCAGCAGCTATTTTATTTACGTAACTGCCTGCAGTCTTGTTGATCAGCTGCCGGCAGGTGAAGAACAGAGCGGGGCAGTTTTCCGCGAGCAGCTCGCAGTTGTACTCTGGTTTGTTGTTCCTGCCGTAATAGCAGCAGGAGCATGTTTCCATTATTTTTTCTCAAAAAAAATTACCCGTCCGCTGCAGCAGCTCGGGGTATCCCTTGATGAACTCAAAGCCGGCAGGTACGAACAGCCGGAAACTACTGCAGCTTTTCGGGAAATTGAACAGCTCAGCAGTCATATAAACGAGCTCAGGGAGCGTCTGCTGGAAAACGAAGAAACACGTGCACGTATGATGACAGATATGGCACATGAGCTGCGGACACCGCTTTCGAACGTGAGCGGGTATCTTGAAGCAATGAGGGACGGGGTGATTGAAGGAGAACCCGGACTGTATAATTCGCTTCATCAGGAATCCCGGAGATTGATTGACATGGTGGAACAAATCCAGGAAATGAGCCGGTGGAACGAACAGACTTCCAGCCTCCTGGTGGAAAAAGAACAGCTCGATTTGGGGAGAGTTATAGAAGAAACGGCTGGACTGTACCGGCTGAAGTTTGAAAAAGATAAAATTGCCTATTATACCTCAGCTGCTCCGGGAGAGGCTTTTGTGCACAAAAAAGGCATTCAGCAGGCATTGATGAACCTGCTTGAAAACGCCTACCAGCACTATGAGGGAACAGGCGCCGTGCGGGTAGAGGGGCGGAATATTACAGAGGGCTATGAAATCAGAGTCAGCTCTCCGGGACCGGAGCTTACAGAAGAGGACCGGAAATGGATGTTTGAAAGGTTTTACCGGGCGGACGCTTCGAGAAACCGGAAAACCGGAGGGAGCGGTCTCGGTCTTGCTATCGTGAAAAATATTATCGAAACGCAGCACTCCGGAACCGTTGACGTAATATCAGAAGGAGACATGCACATATTCCGAATAATCCTGCCGGATTCCTATAAAAACGGGAGGAAATAATATAAAAAAACGTCCTGTGCGGATTGGAGCGCATAGGACGTTTTTTCTGTATTTAATGGCAGTACTCCACAAATTTTGCGGGATCAAAGATTTCTTCCTTTTCAGAAGCAGGATGGGAGCCGATCAAAAGGAAGAGAGAAGCAGTTAAAAGTATCGTTTTCATCTCTTCACCTCCTGGTTACTCCGATGTGATATCATCGAGAATTTCTGTATCGACAAAGCCGTCCAGATCCGGATCGTCATCCATGAATTCCAGTTCGTAGGAGGCGTCAGCCCAGTCCTGCAGAGCCTCCCCGTGAGTTTCTGTCGTTACTTCCATGCGCGTCCAGGCTTCTTCAAGGACATTTTCCGGCAGGCGGGTCTGCGTCAGGCTGTAAAGCAGGTCGTTGACCGTTACCAGCGTATCTTCTTCGTTTTCTGCAGTGTAGTCGACAGCCTTTTTATGAGCGCGGAGGGCGCCTTCCACCTCTTCCGGGTGTTCTTCAAGGAATTCATTGGTTGTGACAACGACAACACTGGCAAGTTCCTCTCCGAGATAAACGTCATTCCATTCCGTTACGACGTTGGCATTATGTTCTTCTACAAGAAGCGTTCCCCACGGTTCCGGGGCTGCAGCAGCATCAATCTGTCCCTGTTCAAACATGGAAACCATGCTGGCCGGGTTTACGCGGGACTGATGTTCTACTTCGCCTCCGAGACGATTTGTTTCCATGCCTTTGTCTTTAAGCATCATTTCCAGCTGAACATTGTGTGTGCATCCGTTACCGGGGGTGCAGAAAGACTTGCCCGAAAAATCCTCCAGTGTTTCAATGCCGGAATCCTCCCGGGAAACGATAAGTGTCGCCCCGTTTGCGGCGGCACCGACTACGACGATATCACCGCCGGCAAGATAATAGTTTATCGCAGGCCCGGGGCCGACGTACCCCATATCAATAATGCCGGTATCAAGAGCTTCAATAAAGTCATTGCCATTAGGGAAGTTCAGGAAGTCCACATCAGACGGCATTTCTTCTTCAAAATATCCTTTTTCTTTTCCTACAATGCCGGCTGCATGATCAAGGTTTGGAAAATAGCCGATCTCTACGGCGTCACCGCTTCCTTCTGCTCCGGCAGAATCTCCTTCTTCATTTGATCCACAGGCAGTCAGCACCATTGTTCCAAGCAGCAGTCCTATCCATTTTTTCATTGTCTCTCCTCCTTAAGAAGCTGTGCTGAGTCCCCAGCGTGAAAGCACGCGGCGCTCAATTTTGCTGAAAATAAAGTACTCTACAAGCAGACCGATAACGGCAATAATAATCATAATGGAAACGACAAGGTCCATATTGTAAAAATCACGGGCATCCATAAGTGTCCGGCCCAGTCCGCCGCGCCCGATCAGCTCGGCGGCCATCAGCGCACGCCACCCGAAGGCCCAGGCAAGGCGGGCACCGGTCAGAACGTTCGGGATGGCTGCGGGAATCATGACCCGCCAGACGAGCTCGGACCCTGTATAACCCATTGTTTTAGCAGCCCGCATTAATATCGGCTGCACGTTTTTCATTCCCATCCGCATATTCATTGTCATCGGCCACGTGGCACCGAGTACGACGACGAAGAGAATGGCTCCTCCGCCCCCCTGAAATAAAATCAGGGCAATCGGCAGCCAGACGATACTCGGAACGGACTGCAGGGCGATAACGAGGGAACCGAGTGTTTCGTCCGCGAGTTTGGAAACCCCGAGCAGCACACCGAGAAGTCCTCCGATCAACAGAGCCAGCAGGAAGCCGAATCCGATTCGTTCCAGACTTTCAAACAGTGCGACACGCAGAATTCCTGTGTCGAATAATCCTATATATAACTGCTGAACAGATCCGAGCGGAGACGGAAACATCTCTGTCGTCTGTGAATATATTCTATATGTGATCTCCCATATTGCTATTACTATTATAAAGAAGACCAGCCTTCTTACTGCGGAAATCATCCCCCATCTCCTCTCTCATCACTTTTTCTATCTCTTTTTCAAGGATGCTCATAATTTCATGTTCCAGTGCAGTGAATTCCTCTGATGAAGGGTCTCTCGGGCGGGCGAGCGGAACATCAAAGATCTTCCGTATACCTCCGGGACGCGTACCCATCAGTACTATTCTGTCGGAAAGTAAAATCGACTCGCGGATGTTGTGAGTAACAAATAAAATCGTTTTATTCGTTTTTTCCCATATGTACTGCACTTCTTTATGAAGCATCATTCGTGTCTGCTCATCGAGTGCGCCGAACGGCTCGTCCATAAGAAGCACTTCTGGATCCATTGAAAGCGCCCGGGCTATGGAAACCCGCTGTTTCATTCCTCCGGAAAGTTCGTGCGGGTAGGAATCGAGAAAGCGGCTTAAATGCACGAGTTTTAAATACTCCTCGGCGCGTGCAGAGGCTTCCTTTTTCGAATACTGCTTTTTCAAAGCAAATTCAACGTTCTGCTT
The DNA here is from genome assembly GCA_007692495.1 of Alkalicoccus sp. Taxonomy (GTDB): domain Bacteria; phylum Bacillota; class Bacilli; order Bacillales; family Salisediminibacteriaceae; genus Alkalicoccus. The sequence continues at coordinate 7,976 of REBZ01000180.1, read as the reverse complement.
CACGTTCATCCACGGCATAAGCGCTGCTTCCTGAAATACGACTCCGCGGTCGGCACCGGGGCCGGTGACCTGGGCGTTATTAATACTGACACTGCCTTCCGAAGCCGTGTCGAGCCCCGCAACAATATTCAGAAGCGTCGACTTGCCGCACCCTGAGGGTCCGAGAAGTGATACAAATTCTCCGGCATCTACTGAAAGGCTGATATCTTCAAAAACGGTAAACGGCTGGGTGTTTTTACCGCCTGGAAATGTCTTTTCGACATGATCGATAGTTACGTGGGACACAGGCATTTACCTCCTTTAATCAATAAAACATATCAACTTAGTCGGTTTTAAGTATGAAACTAAGTATAGGGATTTAAAGGAAGGGTGTCAATCGGATTCAAAATATTTCCCAAATTTCTTTAAAAATCATAGGTGAATAGAATAGGTTATGCACGTTCGCTGTTATTATAATGAGTATGTAAAATAAATGAAGGAGAGAAAAAATATTTCCCAGCCGGCTGCAGGAGAAAGGGGGCAGTCCTCTGGTCGTAAAGGACAAGCCCCATTCCGCTCCGTATCAGGGGCCGGTCCGCCCGGGAAGTGTTTTTACAGAAAGCTCTGCTAAAGTCCAGTGCTGGTATATGCAGAAAACTTCGCTTCCGCTCTGCCGTGAAAGAGACGTCCTTATGCTTTTTATGATTCCTATTTCTCCTTCCGTAAAAACGGTGACAGGGCACTTCCAGTCTGCAGAGAAATTCACCGGAGACTTGAATGAATAGACCATTCGAAATACGTTTTATTTTTGCTGGAGGAACGGATCATAAGCGTTGGAGAAAGTCGGATCGTGCTCCAGAAACGACTTCAGAATAGAAAGGGGCACGGGTTTGCCGCAGTAATATCCCTGAACATAATCACAGCCAAGGGCATTCAGCTTCTGCCAATGCATGCTGGACTCCACGCCTTCACCAACGACGACGACATCAAACATATGGGCCACCGTAATCATCTGTTCTACAACTTTCTCCTGTTCTTTATCTTCAAGTATTTTTTTCGTAAAAGAACGATCCAGTTTCAGCGTATGAAGTGGAAGACTTTGGACAGCATTAAAAGAGGTGTCTCCTGACCCGAAATTGCCTATCGCGGTCCGGAGGCCGGCCTTCTGCAGTGTTTCCAGGGAAGCTTTAGTTTCCTTCAGCGGGAAGTGGCCTTCTGTTTCAGTCAGCTCCAGTTCCAGTCGTCCCGGGGAAAGACCGGTCTGCTTCAGAGTATCGAATATAAAAGCAGTGATTTCTTCCGGATAATAGGCAAAGGAGGCGACGTTGACAGATAGACTGAGCGGATATTTATGCTGAAGGGAAGCAGCTGTACGGCATCCTTCTTCGATTACCCACTGGTCAATATGTTTGATCAGTCCGCTTCTGGAAGCCGGAGGAAGAAAGTCTGCCGGTGGAATATAGCCGAGTACCGGGTGCAGCCATCGAATGAAAGCTTCGACCCCGCGGAGTTCCATCGTTTCCGCATCAAACTGAGGCTGGTATACAAGGGAAAATTCATTGTTTTGAAAAGCTTTAGGAAGATCTTCAACTATCGTTTTTTCGAGTGTCCATTCATTTTTAATGCCGGTATGATAAAAAACAATTGGCCGCTTGGCTTGATTCTGTGACTCATAGAGAGCCACCTCCGCAAAGTACAGAAGGTCCTCGATGGAACGGCTGTCGGCAGGAGACCGGCTTACACCGATACTGACAGTTAATTTGACGGGCTTTTTTTCGGAGAAAAACGATTTAGAAAAATCTTCCTGTATTTTTGCACCCCGGACGGCCAGTGTCTCCCGGGATATATCGCGAAGGAACAGAAGCAGGAACTCACCTTCTCTCAAAGAAGCAGTAACAGCCTCTCTCCCGGCAGAGTGTTTCAGACGGAGAGCAGCATCCTGCAGCACCTGTTCTGCTTCTTCCCGTCCCAATTTCTTAATAATATCCGGAAGGTTTTCGATTTTCAGATGATATAAAGCTGCTGGAGCGTTGACCTGAAGAAAGTAGTTTACTAAAAACTCTTTGTTAAAGGTTCCGGTGAGGGAATCATGAACGGCCTGATGCTCAAGCATGAGCGAACGGCCAATAACGAGTGCCGCCTGTTTAACATGATCCTGAGCTGCGGTGGAAAATTTCTGCGGATGGGTGCTGAAAAGATGAAGAAAACCGCATGGGTTTTCATCAGAGAGAACAATCGGCACACTCATAGAGGACCGCACTCCAAGCTTCTTCATCCATTCCTGCAGTTCCGGATAATGAGAGGTGTCTTCAATGACGAGCAGTTCACCTTGTTTCCCGGGGAGAATCTGTTTTAATCCTTCATATGCTGAAAGAGAAGTGCCGGCCTTTGCTGGACTGTTTCCAGCAGAAGCTGCTATTTTAAGACTGTTTTCATCAAGACACGTAATCATGGCAGCTTCTGTACCGGTAGGGGGAAGAAGAAGCGGGAGCAGAAACTGTGTAAATTCCTGAAAAGAAGAATAATAAATCAAATCATCGTAAGTGATTTTCATAATAGGTCACCTCCCGCAAAGTAAAAAATCGCTCGAAGAATTAGCATACATAATATGGTATAATTCAATGCAGAGAATTAAAGTCCTGCACATATACAAAATTAATATTCCGTTTGTTTATCAGAATACAGCAATATTTCACTGAAGTGAAATTTTTTAGGGAGAAAGTCGTTGGACCGGAAAGGCAGGAGAATATATGAAGATGGATAAAATAGTAATGCTTATGCGTGAACAGTCCGGCGAGACACTGGCAGTGCTTTATTTAATAAAGAAAAAGTACGACGTAGCAACCGTAACAAGCGTACAAGATGCTCTCACAAAAATTGAAAAAAAAGAAGCGGATATTATCATTATCGATAATGAAATCGAAGAAGGTGCTTTAAAAGCATGCCGGTCAATACGGATGGTTTCCGAAATACCGATTCTTTTTATCGGCAGTCGTGAAACTGTGGCAGACAAAGTGGAGGCTCTAGAAGCCGGTGGAGACGATTACATAACGAAACCTTATGATCTGACAGAGTTCGAAGCAAGAATCAAAGCTCATCTGCGGCGAAAAGGTAAACAGGAAGCATCGCCGGAGCAGGTGCTGCGTGCGGGAGATCTTGAGATTTATCCGGAGGCTTATCAATTGTTTAAAAATGGCAGTGAAATTTCACTTTATGCTAAAGAATTACAGCTGCTTTTATTTCTGCTGCAGAACAAAGGTCGTGTTTTCAGTGCTGAACAGATTTATTCACAAATCTGGGGAACAGAAAAATTCGGGGATGTAAAAACTGTGGCCGTTCACGTTCGTAATCTCCGAAAAAAGATAGAAGATAACCCGAGAAACCCCACTTATATTGAAACGGTGAGAGGGTTTGGATATAAATTTTCACAAAAAATGTAAGGGGAATATTTTTTTAACTTTATTTTAATCTTTGTTTAGTAGAGTGAACACATAGAAGGAAAGCGCTTGTAATAAAAAATGCTTTCTGAGAAAAGTGGGGCATGCATCGAGCTGCTAGCTAAAGGCAAACCCGTTGAAAAGCGGGGGCGCAAAGCCACGGGTCTAAGGGACTGGACACCTACGACAGCCGGGCTGCCTGTGCGGTAAAAAAAACTAGCATAGGTGGGATTGGAAATGGAAGAGAGAAGAAATGCAGAGGCTTGGGCAATGTTGATGGTAGAAGCTAAAAAAGCGGGGATGTCACCGGCTGAAGTAAGAGAATTTCTTTTCGGCAGAAAATCGGATACGTCACCCAGTGCCGGTGCCGCAGAAAAAGAATGCTCCTAAAGGGGAAAAAGGCCTGATTTCAGCTGTCATACTGAAATCAGGCTTTTTTTGTTTGTTCAAAAACCGGCTCTGTTCAAGCACCGTGTTGATATAGGACGCCTCCGGTTCTTTTTCCGCAGGCGTCCCGAAGAATCATTCTGGCTTCTTTTTAACGAATGGAAAACCTAGTTCATGAAAGGAAGGGATTCACCATTATAATAAATTGGGAAAACAAAGCGAAGCCAGGGGAAGAAGGAAGCGGGAAGCTCCTGCAGACCTCCTCTACGGCAGGCCGGCTGGAGGCGGAATTTCCTTTAGTAAACGACAACGAACTTTAACACAGCTGAAAAAATAACATCTTTACGAACGATTTTAATGTGTTATACTTTTTTTATTAGTATGACATATTAACAAGGGGGCATTCCATTATGGTAAGCGGATCATCTAAAAAAGTACTCGTCGTTTCCGACTCTATAGGAGAAACAGCAGACCGCATGGTGGGGGCCGCCATGACCCAGTTCAATCTCGATAACGTGGAAGTGAAACGTTATCCTCACGTGAATTCCAAGGAAAAAGTGAAGCGTCTTGCGGAGGAGGCAGAACATTCCGCTTCCCTGATTGCTTATACGATCGTACTTGAGCCTCTCAGGAAATATTTAATTGAACTTACAAAGGAAAAGAAGATTGAAGCAGTCGATCTTCTGCAGCCGCTCCTTGATTCCATGGGCAGAGCCTTTGAAGCGGAGCCGAAAAAAGAGCCGGGACGCATGCACGAGCTGAATGAAGACTATTTCCGCAGAATTGAAGCAGTGGAGTTTGCTGTCAAATACGATGATGCTCAGGACGCATCCGGGATCCCGAAAGCGGATCTGGTGCTTATTGGTGTTTCACGGACTTCGAAAACACCATTGTCGATGTATCTTGCCCACAAACAGTTTAAAGTGGCCAACGTCCCCCTCGTTCCGGAAGTCCCTCCGCCGGAAGAGCTGTATAAAATTCCAAGGGAAAAATGTATAGGACTGATTATTTCACCTGATAAGCTTCATGATATACGCAAAACCAGGCTGAAAGCGATGGGGCTCCGGGAAGAAGCCGATTATGCTTCAATGGACCGTATCCTTGAAGAAATTGAGTATGCAGAAAGTATTATGAAACGAATCGGATGTCCCGTAATCAACGTTTCAGAAAAAGCCGTGGAAGAAACAGCAAGCTATATTTTAGAGGTTTTAAAAGTCGAAAGGAGTGTTCAGCAGTGAAACAGGCAGTATACATGTTTGAAGAAGGGAATCAGAACATGCGTGAAATTATCGGGGGAAAAGGAGCCAACTTGGCAGAAATGACGAGAATCGGCCTCCCGGTTCCGGAAGGATTTACAGTGTCTACCGCTGCCTGCCGGGATTACTACGATAATAAGCAGGAACTGTCTGTAAAAGTGAAAAAGGAGCTTTTTTCAGCTCTGGAAAAACTGGAAGTTAAAACAGGTAAAAAACTCGGTACGGTAAACAACCCGCTTTTCGTATCTGTTCGTTCCGGAGCTGTACATTCCATGCCGGGCATGATGGATACAGTACTTAATCTCGGTATGAATGATGAAACGGTGGAAGGAATGACAAAATTAACGGGAAATGCCCGGTTTTCCTACGATTCCTACCGCCGGTTTATCCAGATGTTCAGTGATGTCGTTCTCGGGGTGGAAAATTACTTTTTTGAACGCGAACTGACACGAACACGCGAAGCGAAAGGGTACACTTCGGATCCGGAAATGACTGCAGAAGACTGGAAAGAACTCATTGAAAAATATAAAGATATCGTTCTGGAGCATACTGGCGAATCGTTCCCGGTGGACCCTCACCGGCAGCTGCTTCTGTCTATTGAGGCAGTATTTGATTCCTGGAACAATGACCGGGCCCGCATTTACCGCCGGCTCAATAAAATACCTCACGACCTTGGAACGGCTGTAACGATTCAGAGCATGGTATTCGGAAATATGGGAGACGATTCCGGAACCGGCGTCGCGTTTACGAGGGACCCTTCCTCCGGTGAAGACTTATTATACGGAGAATACTTAATCAATGCCCAGGGAGAAGACGTGGTGGCAGGCACCAGGACTCCACAGCCGATTGCAGCCTTAAAAGAAGTAATGCCGGACGTCTATGAACAGTTTTCCACGACGTGCCAGCGGCTGGAAGAACACTACGGAGATATGCAGGACATTGAATTTACCGTAGAAAAAGGAAAGCTCTATCTTCTTCAGACGAGAAACGGGAAACGGACTGCCCAGGCAGCAGTGAAAATTGCTGTGGATATGAAAAAGGACGGTGTCCTCTCCAAGGAGCAGGCGCTCCAACGCGTGGATCCCGATCAGCTCAATCAGCTGCTCCACCGCCGAATTGACGAAAAATACGTCCGCAACAGCCTGGTGAAAGGTCTGCCTGCTTCCCCGGGAGCCGCCACCGGCAAAGTAGTTTTTACTGCAGATGATGCTGAAAGGTGTGCCAAAAACGGGGAAAAAGTTATTCTTGTGCGTCCGGAAACAACTCCCGACGATATTCACGGTATTATTTCTGCTGAAGCTGTCGTAACGAGCCGGGGAGGAATGACAAGTCATGCTGCAGTAGTAGCGCGTGGAATGGGAAAAGCGTGCATCTGTGGATGCGATGGCCTGAAAATCAATCTTGAAGACCGTCAGTTTTCAGTGAACGGAGAGATGATCAGCTACTTTGATACGATTACTATTGACGGTTCCACCGGAGAAGTATTTAAAGGGGAAGTACCAATGATGGAGCCGGAGCTTTCCGGAGAATTTCAGGAACTGCTTACGTGGGCGGATGAAACGCGCCGTATGGGGGTCCGGTCCAATGCAGATAACCCTCACGATGCAGCAAAATCACGTGATTTTGGAGCAGAAGGGATAGGTCTCTGCCGCACAGAGCATATGTTTATGGATCCGGAGCGGGTGCCGATCGTCCAGGATATGATTCTTGCCGATAATCAGACGGATCGGGAAAGGGCACTCGAAAAGCTTCTGCCGATGCAGCAGGAGGATTTCACAGGAATTTTCACGGAAATGGCCGGCCTGCCGGTAACAATCCGTCTTCTGGATCCGCCGCTTCATGAGTTTCTTCCGGATAAGGAAGAGCTGCTCGTGGATATTACAAAACTGCAGATTACGAAGCCGGATGCTCCAGAATTAAAAGAAAAACAGAAGCTCCTCCGAAAACTCAGGGAGCTGGATGAATTTAATCCGATGCTCGGCCACCGCGGCTGCCGGCTCGGTATGACCAACCCGGAAATTTACGAGATGCAGGCAAAAGCAATTTTTTATGCAGCGGCACATCTCGCCGGTCAGGGAAATACGGTGAAACCGGAAGTAATGATTCCGCTCGTCGGCCACGTGAACGAACTGAAAGCGATGCGAGAGGTTGTAGACGAAGCGGCAGCGCTCGTTCAGAAGGAAACCGGCCGGGATATTTCCTACACTGTCGGTACGATGATCGAAGTACCGCGGGCAGCACTCACTGCTGACGAGATTGCCGAAGAAGCAGACTTCTTCTCTTTTGGGACGAACGATCTTACGCAGACAACGTTCGGCTACAGCCGGGATGATGCCGAAAGTAAATTCCTGTCCCGCTACGTCGATACAGAAGTTTTGGAAGCCAATCCATTTATGCAGCTGGATCGTAAAGGTGTTGGTAAACTCGTGGAATCCGGTGTACAGCTCGGCCGGAAAACAAAATTGCAGCTGAAAACTGGAATCTGCGGTGAACATGGGGGAGATCCGCATTCCATTCAGTTCTGTGAACAGCAGGGGCTCGATTATGTCAGCTGCTCGCCATTCCGCGTGCCGGTTGCAAGACTTGCCGCAGCACAGGCAGCAATTGGACAGAAGGAAAAAGAAAAAATCAGCGTGTAATTGGCATTAAGCTGAACAAATTATCAGCATGAATTAAGCAAAATAAACAAAGCCTTCTCCGCAGCAACCGGGGAAGGCTTTGTTTATTTTGCTTTAACAAAAGGGTTTTTTTATTGGAAGCATGGGGTAACTTCATAAGAACTCTGTAATAAATTGATGGTCCTGAGAAGCCGGGTTTACGTTAGTACCTAGTAATAGTATCTAGTAAAGGTTATAATAGTTGAAAAGAAGAAAGAAAGCGAGAGGATAGCGATGACAGAGAAGCGGATTGCATGGGT
>REBZ01000144.1 GCA_007692495.1 Alkalicoccus sp. | reverse complement strand
TGCATTTTGCAGCAAAACGGGAACCGCGTATTAAAACGGAAAAAGCATAGTTCCTGCAGAAACCTGCGGACTTTTCCGAAAAGCAACTTCAGAATGAGAAAAGAACTGATATATGAAAGAATACTGGATAGGAAAGGTTCAGGACTGGAATAGTCCTGAACCTTTTTTTTATTGCCTTTTCACCGTAGTCAGCTACTTTCTCCTTTTGTTTTACGGTGATAATGGCAGAAAGACGGCTGTTCTTCCAAACGTTATCATAATCTTTTTAACTTACTACGAATAATTGCAACCTTGCGTTAATTCTTTCTGCTTCTAATTTAATTCCATTAATTAAGAATAATCCTGCCAAAAATCGCGGAGCCCTGCCGGCTTTTCCGATCATTCTATTACCTGTTAAAGACACTGTGTCTTTTTTATTTACCTTATTTTTTGGATCTGTTAAAGCTCCGGGTTGTTTTTGAAAATCACCTGGGCATCGGTTTTACAGAAGAAAGAACAGTTTTCATGAAAAAACGAAGCGGAAACCGGCGGACGCCTGTGAAAGAAGGAGATTGGAAGATCCCGCAGGGCGTAGGCACGAGGAAGCTGAAAATCTCCTCCACGGCAAGCCTGCCGGTTGGACGCGAAGTGTTTCTCCAGCCATCAACAGTGAACATAGCTATTTTTTAAAAAATAATCGTATGTTTCCCACTGCAGAACGAAAAGGTAAAGAGAGATGCTTTATTCGTTAAAAAATATAACATAAGCGTATGCATAGAAAATCTGCATATATTATTATATAAAAATAAATTCATCTGTAAATTCCCTTTTTTTAACCTTTGAAAGTACAGGATAAAATCAGTGTTTGCTCACAAAAACACAATTTTCTGCTTAAAATAAATATTCAGAAAAGTCTTTGACTTTTTCCCATATAATAATTATAATGAAATAGCAAAGCACCAAAATATGAAAAAATTAGGAAATGATAAGGGAGGGAGGACACAGTTTTTTCTCATACTTATAGCATGCTTTTCTAATAATTAACAGAGATACAAGGAGGGGGTTGTACAATGGCTGCACCACGGGAGCATTTCGCAACGAAATTAGGTTTTATTCTTGCAGCAGTAGGGTCCGCTGTAGGTCTCGGCAATATTTGGCGCTTTTCCTATGTGACCGGTGAAAGCGGGGGGGCTGCCTTTTTGCTGGTATACGTTTTGTGTATCTTCCTTATTGGTCTGCCGGTTCTTCTCGCAGAATTTTCGATCGGCCGGAGAGGTCAGTCGGACGTTATTGGTTCATTTAACAAAATAGCACCGGGTAAACCATGGGTTATCGGTGGTATTCTCGGCGTTCTGACGTCATTTCTGATTTTATCGTTCTATGGAGTAATTGCCGGATGGGTCTTCTATTATATTTTCGCCTATTTATCAGGACAGGCAGGCGCTGTGGAGACTGAAGGATACGCGGACTTCTTCGTTAACTTTATCGGAGGAACGGCCGGTCCGATTTTCTGGCAGGTACTGTTTATGTCTATTGTCGTATTTATCGTCTTCTTCGGTGTAAGAAAAGGAATTGAGCTGTCCAACAGAATTTTCATGCCGCTTCTTGCTATTATCCTTATTTTCCTTGCAGGATACAGCCTGACACTGGATGGAGCCGGGGAAGGACTCGCCTTCCTTTTCACTCCGGACTGGAATGCATTTTCGGATCCGGGAGTATATGCTTCGGCTGTAGGACAGGCATTCTTTACGCTTTCCCTTGGTATGGGTGCGATGATTACGTACAGCAGTTATCTTGGTAAAGAAACACGACTGCCGAGTGCAGCAGGAGGAGTTGTAACACTCGACACGATCTTTGCCATTGTTGCCGGTATTGTTATCTTTCCGGCGGTATTTTCCTTCGCAAGCGTGGAGCCGGATGCCGGACCGGGGCTTATCTTCATTGTGCTACCGGAAGTATTTAACCAGATGGGAACCGGCGGTACAGTGTTTGCCCTGTTCTTCTTCTTCCTTGTAGGAATTGCGGCACTCTCATCTGCTATTTCACTTCTGGAAGTAACAGTTTCGTACATTATGAGACAGCTGAACATGAACCGTCATAAATCTACAATTCTTGCCGGTGTGGCGGTGACTGCTCTCGGTGTTCCTTCCGCATTGAGTCAGGGAGGTCCATTCACAATGGAATTTCTCGGGCTTCCATTCCTGGACTTTGTGGACACCGTTACTGATCAGTACACACTTCCTCTCGGCGGGCTCATTGTAGCGTTATTCGTAGGCTGGGGATGGAATAAGATTGACGCACTGAAGGAAACCGGTCTGACCGATTCTATTTTCGGGACTCTCTGGCTGTGGATTCTCCGTGTTGTAGCTCCACTCGGAATTGCCTGGATTCTTTTCCAGAATATTTTCGGATAAAAGGGTTAATCGATTTAATATCTACAGATTATCAGCTTATATGTTTACAGAAAAAGGAGGCCCCACCGGCGGGTCTTCTTTTTCTTTTCTTAGAAGCCGGACCGCACTTTCAGCAATAAGGTTTTAAGTGACCCGGAGAATATCAGGCAGTCGACGGGAAGAAAAGGATAAAGACGCGATTGCACTACTTTCGGATAAACTGTGCCAAAAGAAGGTATTTAAACGGGGCTGTTGGAGGAAAGTGCTGGAGTGTGATAAAGTAGAAGACGAATTATACATAAAATTATGAAGGGCGTGAGCTTGCATGGCAAAGCAGGAAGAATATCTGCGCAAGCCCGAGTGGCTGAAAATAAAGCTGAATACAAATGAGTCCTATAAAGGTTTAAAGAAATTAATGCGTGAAAAGCGTCTCCATACGGTTTGTGAAGAAGCTAAATGTCCGAACATCCACGAATGCTGGGCAGAAAGAAAAACAGCTACGTTTATGATTCTCGGGGATGTATGTACACGTGCGTGCCGCTTCTGTGCTGTTAAAACAGGGCTGCCGAATGAACTCGACTGGGATGAGCCGGAAAGAGTTGCAGAATCTGTGGAGGTAATGGGACTGAAGCATGTGGTCATTACGGCTGTAGCGAGGGACGACCTTCGTGACGGCGGAGCAGCTGTCTTTGCAGAAACAGTCCGGCAGGTCCGGAAAATGAATCCGGGAACGAGTATCGAGGTTCTTCCTTCTGATATGGGAGGAAAAGAGGAAAACGTTAAAACTCTTATCGATGCCAAGCCTGATATTTTTAATCATAATATTGAAACGGTCCGCCGTCTTACGCCGAGAGTCAGGGCACGGGCCAAATATGACCGCACGCTTAATGTTCTCCGGATTTCCAAACAGCTGAATCCATCTATTCCGACAAAATCGAGCCTGATGATCGGGCTTGGAGAAACGAAGGAAGAAATTATGGAGCTGATGGATGACCTGCGGGAGGCTGATGTGGATATTATGACAATCGGTCAGTATCTTCAGCCGACAAAATCCCACCTGAAAATCAAAAAATACTGGACTCCTGAGGAATTTGCCGAACTAAAAGAAATTGCTCTTTCCAAAGGGTTTAAACATTGTGAAGCCGGTCCACTCGTCCGTTCTTCCTACCATGCAGATGAACAGGTGAATGCCGCCCAGGCAAACAGCTGATCAATTAAATTGGAAAAAGCACCGTAACGGACTCCGTTGCGGTGCTTTTCAAAGAGAAGAAGAAAGAATTGAAATTTGCCTGGAAATCCGGCAAGATAGAAAAAGAAGGCAGGTGGCAAACGATGATCCAGATTCAGGGGAACGTATATGAAATAGTTGAAGACGTCCGGAACGGATGGTCGGAAGAAGCTTTTAAGGAGCGCTACAGTGATATTCTGAACAAATATGATTACATTGTAGGCGACTGGGGATATGAGCAGCTCAGGCTGAAAGGTTTTTTTGAAGAAAGTCACCGAAAATCGGCTCCTGATGCGAAAATTGATTTTCTTCATGATTATATTTATGAATACTGCAATTTCGGCTGTGCATATTTCGTCATTAAAAAAGTCGGCAAGACTAAAGAGCAGCCTGAAATGGAAGGGGAAGCGCAGGAATCGTAAATGATTTATCGAGGGGGACCTTCTGGAAACCCGCCATCAGGCGCAGGAACTTATACGATGGCTGGAACAAGTATTCCAGGAGAATCACTTAATTAAAAAGCTGAAAAGCAGAAAGGCTGAAGCCTTTCTGCTTTTTTTTAGTCTGTAAAAGATTTTCACTACTTTGTTTCGAGCAGATGCGGCTTCTGGTTCAGCCGGTGATGGGCTTTTATATATCGTACCGTTCCCGTTTTCGCCCGCATGACAATCGTGTCTGTTTCAACAAGGTCCTTCCCAAGAAACCGGACTCCTTCGAGAAGTTCTCCTGAAGAAACGCCGGTAGCGGCGAAAATGGCATCATCACTTTTTACGAGATCGTTAAGACCGAGGTGCTGCTCCGGGTCTTCTATGCCCATTTTTCGGCACCGCTCATACTCTTCCTGATTGGAAGGGACGAGACGTGCCTGCATATCTCCCCCCAGAGTTTTGATTGCAGCGGCGGAGATGACCCCTTCCGGTGCACCACCTGTTCCGACAAACAAATCAATACCGGTACGCGGCATAACGGCAGCGATGGAAGCCCCAACATCCCCGTCACCAAACAGCTTTACCCGTGCACCTTTATTCTGTACGCGTCTTACAAGATCAGCGTGCCGTTCCCGTTCCTGAATAATTACCGTTACGTCCCGCACGCGTTTATCATTCATTTTTGCAACGATATCAATCGTTTTTTCAATCGGATCATCAAGACGGACAAGTCCGGCAGCTTCGGGACCGACTACAAGCTTTTCCATATACATATCAGGTGCGTGCAGAAGCGTGCCACGGTCAGCGATCGCAATAACCGCCATGGCATTCGGATGACCTTTAGCTACAATGCTTGTTCCTTCGAGCGGATCTACTGCAATATCAACTTCCGGACCTCCGCCTGTACCGAGTTCTTCGCCTATGTACAGCATCGGTGCTTCATCAAGTTCTCCTTCTCCAATGACGACCGTGCCATTCATGTTAACCGAGTCAAACATATTTCTCATAGCTGATGTAGCGGCGTCATCCGCCTCGTTCTTTAATCCTCTTCCCATCCACTGAGCAGAAGCAAGAGCGGCAGCTTCTGTAACGCGGCCGACTTCCATAGCTAATTCGCGATCCATATTAATTCCTCCAAATACGTATTTAATCCATGTATAATTATATGTACAAAATCCTTTATCATATTACCAAAGATTTTTGAGAAATGGAATGTAAAAATGATGGAATTATGATTTTTATTTTGTTAAGGGCATTCAATGTGACATACTAATGAAGGAGTGAAAAGGAATTATGTATTTTGTTGATCGAAAACTTATTGAAGAACGACTCGCTTTTATTGAAGAAATGAGCCGTCTTTTGGAGGAAGTTTACGAGGAGGAAAATAAATACGCGGTATACGCAGGAGAAAGAGCCTGCCACATGCTGATCGAATCGATGATGGACGTGGGAAACCAGATGATCGACGGATTTATTATGCGTGATCCGGGAAGCTTTGAAGATATCGCTGCGATTCTTGTAGATGAAAAAGTTATTCCGGCAGAAGAAGGCGGGGAAATTGAAGCACTGCTTCCGTGGAGAAAGGAACTGCTTCAAAATTATACTTCCTACAGCTACGAAGCTTTACTGGAAGGATTCAGGGCAAACAGCAGAGCGTATAAAAAGTTTCCTGAACGTGTGCGGCATTACTTAACGAATGAACTCGGTCCGGTCTCTGCCTTTCTTCCGGAAGAGGGGGATCGTTCATGAATAAATATAAAGGATATCTCATCGATCTGGATGGGACCATGTACCGTGGGACTGAACGGATTGATGCGGGACAGAGGCTTGTAGAACGCCTGAATGCAGCCGGGCTTCCGTACATATTCGTAACGAATAACTCATCCCGCAGACCGGACCAGGTAGCGGAGAAGCTCCGCAGTATGGGCATCAGTGCACTCGAAGAAAACGTCATGACAACAAGCATGGCGACAGCGAAATACATAAAAGAAACGTATGGCCACGCGTCTGTCTACGTTATCGGGGAAGAAGGACTTCGGGAAGCGGTGACAGCAGAAGGGCTTTCATTGTCTGAGGAAGAGGCAGATGTAGTAGTAATGGGGATCGACCGGGAAATCACGTATGAAAAATTTGCGAAAGCGTGTTTGTTCGTGCGCGGTGGAGCGGCTTTTTTATCAACAAATGGAGATAAGGCGATACCGACAGAAAGAGGGATGCTTCCAGGCAATGGATCACTTACATCTGTAGTCCAGGTTTCCACCGGACAGGATCCAGTGTTTATCGGCAAACCCGAAGCGGTAATTATGGAACAGGCAATTCAGGCTCTCGGGACTGCTAAGAAAGAAACGTTGATGATTGGGGATAATTACGAAACGGATATTCTTGCAGGGATCCGGGCTGGACTTGATACGCTGATGGTCTTTACAGGAGTTACTACGAGAGAGGAACTGGCTGAAAAAGGAACTCAGCCTGTTTGGAAAGCAGACAGTCTCGACGAATGGTCTGTAGAGAAAGGGGGAGTTCAAAATGACTAAACCATATGTATATGTTACGAGAAAGCTGCCAGAAGATACGCTCGAGGAACTGAATAAAGCGGCAGAAGTAGAATGCTGGCCGCATGAAGATCGTGCTGTAGACAGAGAAACCCTCCTGAAAAAGGCGGAAAAAGCTGACGGGCTGCTCACTATGCTGAGTGAACAAATTGATAAGGAACTCCTCGACCGGGCTCCGAATTTGAAAATATGTGCGAACATGGCTGTAGGGTACGATAATGTCGATCTTCAGGAAGCGGATAAGAGAGGAGTTGTGATCAGCAACACACCCGACGTTTTGACAGAAGCAACGGCTGACCTCGCTTTTGCTCTTTTAATGGCTTCCGCCAGAAGACTGACCGAAGCATCGGAATACATCAAGCGGGATGAATGGAAAGAGTGGGCTCCGTTTCTCCTTGCCGGAACGGAAGTCCATGGCAAAACGTTAGGGATCATAGGCATGGGAAGAATCGGTGCGGCAGTGGCAGGAAGAGCAAAAGGGTTTAATATGAGGGTTCTTTACCATAACCGTTCCCGCCGTGAAAATCTCGAAAAGGAAACGGGAGCTGTATATGCGGAAAAAGCCGAGCTTTTGGAAACTGCTGATTTTGTCTGTGTGACGGCTCCACTGACGGCGGAGACGAGGGGAATGATCGGTCCGGAGGAATTTATAAAGATGAAAAATTCTGCCCATTTAATTAATATTTCCCGAGGGCCCATAATACAGGAGGAAGCACTTATAGAGGCACTTCAGGCGAAACAGATTGCCGGGGCGGG
>REBZ01000143.1 GCA_007692495.1 Alkalicoccus sp. | reverse complement strand
GCCGGTTGGAGGCGAAGTGTTTCTCCAGTCATCAACAGCGAACTTTAACATAGCTATTTTATGAAACTTACGCTCCATGACTCACCGGGATAATCGCTTATATTCGTTCTTATTTTAAACTTTTAAATGACGACCATGGGAATTCCCCAGGTGGAGAAGAAACGAAAGTCATTTCTTCTTTTTTCACAGGATGCACGAAGGTCAGCCTATGGGACCAGAGTGCAATCTGCTCCCCCGGCCGGTTAACATGACTGCCGTATTTCTGGTCTCCATAAATCGGCATGCCGGCATGAGAAAGCTGTACGCGGATTTGATGAGGCCTCCCTGTTATGAGGTTCACTTCCAGAAGAGACAGGTCCTTCTGCTGCTCCTTCACCCGGTATTCAAGAACAGCCTGCTTCGCCCCCGGCGTTCCTTCTTTTTTCACATACACCTGGTTCTTATCCGTATCTTTCAGAAGATAGTCCTCCAGTTTCCCCGCTTTATGAACTGGTTCCGCCCGCACTACAGTGAGGTATTCCTTGTCGAACGCATGGCGGCGCACCGCATCTGACAGTCGGGAGGCAGCCTTGGACGTTCTTGCGAAAACCATCACCCCACCGACCGGCCGGTCCAGACGGTGAATCATCCCGATATATACGTTTCCCGGTTTATTATACCTTTGTTTAACATCCTCCTTTAATTGGGACAAAACATCTCTATCCCCGGTCTGATCCTCCTGCACAGGAAGGTTGACCGGCTTTTCGATTACGACAATATGGTTATCTTCATATAATACTGGAATAGTCATTCTTTAAACCCTTTCTCTTCTTTTAATATGGCAGCTCTTTTTTCCAACGGGATACGCCAGGCATCTGCAAGTGCTTCTTCCTGTAGGAGCTCTGCCGTTTTTTCAGCATTTCTCGTGTCATAATACATAATACGGTTTGCTTCAGCTATCGTTATCTGCTTTTCTCCCGCCTTAAGCAGCTTCAGAAAATCACCCGGCTTTACGGTCCCTTCTTTCAGCACTCTCACATAATATCCGCTGTAGCCTGTCTGGCGGATCAGATGAGGAAGTTCTTTTATCCCGAGCCTTGCAGCCGGTTTATAGCACGGCTCCCTTGGTTGGGAAATCTGGACAACGGCTTCGCCCACCTGAAAAACATCTCCGACATGGACAGCTGATTCTTTCATATCCATAACGGAAAAATTTTCTCCGAATGCTGCTTCCGGCAGCCGGGTTTCCAGTTCCTGTTCCCAGTAGCTGTAATGCTCATAAGGATACACGCATACTGCTTTATCCAAACCTCCATGATGTACTAAGTCAGCCTGCCTGTCTCCTTCGAGATTCGTCCTGCCGAGAAAAGCAGGACCGGAAAGTTTTTCTTTGACGAGAGCAGTGGTGATTTCTCTGCCCTGCCATTCGTTCGTCTTTGGGAGTCCGGCATATAATGAAAGGAGCTTCATCCAATCCCTCCTTATGTACTTTTCACTAAGTTTATCACACCTTTTCTGCTTTACTTCACACAAACAGCCGGCACTAAAAAACTGCTTCAAGAAAAGATTCCCGAAACAGTTTTTTCTATAGAAGTGATGCTCTTGTTAAAAAAGACCGTTCACAAACAAATCAACCGCAAACGGCCCGAGAATGACCATGAAAAGGGCGGGGAAGATAAACAGCACCATCGGAAACAGCATCTTTACCGGGGCTTTCATCGCCTGTTCCCTTGCGCTTTCCCGACGCTGCTCCCGGATACGGGCAGTCAGGTTTCTCAGAACGTTCGACATGCCGATACCAAGCTCATCCGCCTGAATCATGGAAGTGACGACACTTTGAAACGACTGGGAAGGCACCCGGCGCTTTAAATCCTGAAAAGCTTCCCTTTTGGATTTACCACGCTTCATATCGTCGAGTACGATTAAAAACTCGTCTGAGAGCGGCCCCGGTTTTTTGTAGCAGACAGAAGAAATCGCCGCGTCCACCCCAACTCCTGCTTCAATGAGGAGGTTTACCGTATCAAAAAAGTCCGGCATTTCCAGCTGAATTTTTTTCACCCGTTTATCCCGCTGCTTTTTTAAATAAAATACAGGCAGACGGAATCCGAGGACGGCCATCACTACCCCGATAAACAGCGCCGGCATCCACTCTCCAGATGCAGAGCTGAAAAATAATACTCCGGCTCCTCCTGCTGTGAAAGCTCCTGCAAGCTGGGTAAATCGGAATTCCACCGCGGTTTTCTTTTTCATGTATCCTGCATCTCTGAGAAGCAGTTCCACCTTTTTTTGTTCGGAAGAAGTAATGTACCTGTTAGTGAAGCCAATCCCTTTTTCCCACAGTGAATGCAGCAGAGGCGGAGGAGCGTTTTTCTTTTCCGGCAGAATACTCCTTTCAGATACTCCTACGTATGATTCACTCCGATTCTGCAGCTGCAGTTCCCGGCGGAAAACGGTGAGATAGACAGCAGCGGCTGTCAGCACGAGAGCCGCGGCAATAAATGGAAACGTTACAAGAGGACTCATGATCTACACCTCAATCCTGATAACTTTTTGAATCATGAACCAGCCGATTACAATAGATACTGCCGTGAAAAACAACAGCGTAAGCCCCAGAGGATGTTCAATCATTATTGCCATATACTCATAGTTGAACATGTACATAAATAACCCTACCCCAACCGGCAGAAGTGTTATTATCCAGGAGCTCATCTTCCCCTGGGAAACGAGCGTCTTAAGCTCATCCAGCACCCGGATCCTTCCGCTGATCGTTTCTTCCATCGCGAGCAGCAGCTCTGCGAGGTTTCCCCCGCTTTCTCTCTGGGCGATTATCCCCTGAACAATAACTTCCAATTCTTTATTCGGCAGCCGTTCACTCATACGGTGCAGTGCCTCCGCTGTCGGTCGTCCGAGGCTGACTTCCCTGACAACACGGCCGAATTCGGGGCCGAGTGGATCCGGCATTTCTTTGGCGACCATCTGCATCGCCTGCATAAAACTGAACCCGGCCCGCAGAGAGTTAGCCATCGTCCCGAGCGTTTCCACAAGCTGATAAGTGAGCAGCTGCAGGCGCTTCGTCCGCTTCCGTTTCATATACATTAAAGGAATCAAAAAGCCAATCGGTACAGCAGCCGCCAGGGCCAGCCAGGAATCCGAAAACATCCAGAAAACGACGGCTGTCATAATGACTGCTCCGATTCGTACAGCCAGAAATTCAGGTCCGCTCAGGGAAACCCCGGCCTGCTGAAGAAGGGTTCCTGTTTTTTTCCGGCTCGGAATGAATTTCAGCCCTTTCCCGGCTGTTTCAATCAGCGAAAACTTTCGACGCTCTTCCGTTTTCGTGCCTTCCGATCCCCCTGCCGGGACGAACCGGCTGATCCGGTCTTTTAGACGGTTTCGTTTTACGATCCGGGTAAAAATCTGATAAAAAAACGCTGTACTGATAAGCATGAGGAGAACGATTACAAGCAGACTATTCATTATCCCATCTCCTGTCGAACCAGGTGCCCGGCAGCCTGAATCCGTTCAGTTCCAGATCTTCCGCAGCTTTCGGCCGGATTCCGGTAGGTTGAAATTCGCCCTGCAGACGACCGTTTTCATCTGCACCTGTTTCCTTGTACCGGAAAATATCCTGAAGAACGATCGTATCTCCTTCCATTCCGAGCACTTCCGTAATGTGGGTAATTTTTCTCGTCCCATCTTTCATGCGGGACTGGTGAACAATAATATCAATCGCACTGGTAATCTGTTCACGGATCGCACGTACCGGCAGATCAAACCCTGCCATCATCACCATCGTTTCAATACGGGACAGCATATCCCTCGGTGAATTCGCGTGCCCGGTACTTAAACTGCCGTCGTGCCCGGTATTCATCGCCTGGAGCATATCAAGTGCCTCCGCTCCACGGATTTCCCCGACGACAATCCGGTCCGGCCGCATTCTGAGAGAGTTTCTGACGAGATCACGAATGGTGATCTGTCCTTCTCCTTCAATATTCGGTGGTCTTGATTCCAGGGAAATCACATGGTTCTGCGACAGCTTCAGCTCTGCGGCATCCTCAATCGTTATAATTCGTTCTCCCTCCGGAATAAAGGAGGAGAATACGTTCAGGGTTGATGTTTTACCGGAACCGGTCCCCCCGCTTATAAAAATATTCAAATCCGAGCAGACACACGCTTCAACAAACCCTGCCATATCTTCACTCCACGTATTAAAGCGGACGAGGTCAAGGCTGGTAAAAGGTATTTCCGAGAATTTCCGGATGGTGAGAGAAGATCCCTTTAAAGCAAGCGGGGGAATGATCGCATTCACACGGGAACCGTTCGGAAGGCGTGCATCTACCATAGGTGAACTTTCGTCAATACGCCGTCCGAGCGGTGACACGATCCGTTCGATCACACTTCTGACATGTGGATCGTCCCGGAAAGTAAGGCTGCTTCTGCGTATTTTCCCTTTATATTCATAAAAAATTTCCTTCGCGCTGTTTACCATAACTTCCGACACATCCGGATTATCGAGAAGAGAGGTGATCGGTCCATACCCGAGAAGTTCGTGCCGGACGGCATCGAGAAGCTGTTTTTTCTGCTCAAATGTAAGACGGGCACCGTGTTCCTCTACGAGTGCTTCTCCTTTTTCTTCTATCAGCTTCCGTTCTTCTTCCCTGCTCGTAATCGTTTTTTTCTTCAGCTCTTCCACAATCGCTGTATGAATAATTCCTTCCAGTTCCCAGAATTCTTCGGTTGCTTCCATTTCTTCAGCTGGAGGCACAGCGGTTTTTTCTTTTACGATAGGATTGGCTGTATCCGGCACAGAAGATTTTTCGGCGTATTTAGCAAAAAGCGACATTCTCGTTCTCCCCCCTTCTATTACTGAGCTTCAGCAAGAAGTTTCTTTGATTTTTTCTTTTTCCCGGCAGGTTTTTCTGCTGATCCTGAAAGCAGCCTCCCGGCAAGTTCTTTAATGTCTTTGGAAACCTGCTTTTTAGGCTGTGACATAACGTAGGGAATGCCTTCCTGGATGGAAGCTCCTACTACTGTCTCCTGATCGGCAAGAGATGCAAAAATTCCTCCCCCGATCAGTTCTTCCATTTTCTTCGGATCGATGCCGCCTTTTTTCTTGCGGCGGTTGTGTATCAGCCGGACTTTGTTGTGCAGGTTCAGTGATTCCATTGTATCCAGATACAGCCGGCTGCTGCGCACGGCCGGAAGCTCTCCATTCGTCAGAAGGAGAATATCATCTGCTTCCTTCAGAACCTGGAGGTGAACTTCGGAAATCGCAGCGGAATTGTCGATAATAATAACTTGATAAACTTTTTTTAATTCTTCCAGAGCAAGCTGAATATCCTCTGCAGTGATCATCTCAAAAAATTCCGGACGGGAAGGAGCCGCAAATACACTGACACCGGAATCATGCTTTGTCATAAACTGGTCGATATCCAGCTCCTTCCGGTTATCCCCTTCTTTGATCCATTCGTATAATGTTTTTTTCGGTTTAATGTTCATATACATCGCCGCGTCACCAAATTGAATATCCCCATCAAGTACAGCTGTACGCTGTCCCTGGGCGGCAAAAGCAACAGCCAGATTGACAGCGGATGCTGAACGTCCGGAGCCGCCTTTCGTACCGGTCACCGCAATAACACGCTGATCAACAGCGATCATTGGCAGATCCGTGACGTCTTCCCGCTGCATACGGTGCTGAACGTATTTTTCTGCGTGGATTATCATCTCCCGGATTTCGTCCTTGCCGGAACTCGTACGAAGCGTATTGGAAGCTCCTGCCTGCATCGCCTTTTTCGCGTTTTCCATATTGTCAGGAATCATCAGAACGATATGAATGTGCGGGTATTTAACCGAAAGCTCCTCACAGAGCTGGTATACATTATAAATTTTGTTTGCTTTAATAATCAGCACCGCGTTCGGATCTTTTTTCAAATGATCAAACAGACGTTCCAGATAAGTAACCCGTTTCAGCTTGTATTCCCTCCGCTCCAGGCACTCCTCCAGGAGATCTGCCCGGGCGTTTGTATCAGAATAAAACAGCCACTGCATATTCATTACTGTCTCTCTCCTTTCATAACCTGCCTTGTCAGGCTGATCTCATCCTCATTCACACTGCCGTCTTCTTCATTACGAAGCAGAAAGTAAAAACCGTCCTGGTCCTTCGCCGCAAGACTAAGAAGGACACCTTCCTCCGGAGTCACCTCTACTGTCACTGTTTCGTAACGAAGCGCTTCATTCTCTGAATCTGCAGAAGCACCGGATGCCAGAACTTTTACATCCTGCAGTATTAATTCCGCTGTCAGAAATTCCGTTTCCGAAACTTCCCCGGAGTCTTCATCTTCTTCCTCCTCTTCGATCTCTGTCTGGTAGGCGACAATATCCACCCGCGATTTCGGCTCAATATAGCCGGAAACCCCTTCTTCTGTATGCATTACACGCAGTGAGATCGCCCGCTTGCCATCTTCGATTTCGACAATCGGATTGGCTTTGTTCCGCTCAAATTCCGCTTCTGCTGCCTGTTCCTCTGCCGCTGCCTGCTCTTCTGCAATTTGGGCTTCTTCTTCCGGCGTCGTTATATTCGTAACAAACGTACTGTAAATAAGTACTGCAGCAATCATGCCGGTGGCCAGAGCAGCCAGCCACACTTTTTTCGTATTCATCCCTGCTTCCCCCTATCGTTAATCAATCAGCCGGACATTGTATGCTCCGTGCTCCGGTATTCCTTCTTCTCCCTCTCCAAGCGTGACCATATCGATAAAATGACCAACAATGCGGTGGTTTTTATTGCTGTTTCCATTTTCGTCTCCCATGCCTTCCAGCCAGTAGGAGGCAAAACCAAGCACTTCCAGCCTGCTTCGGCCGGAGTTTCTCGCAAATGAGCCATCCGGAACAACGACGACTATAATTACTCTGCTGCAGGAATTATCTGCTGTAGCCGGGTCATTGCAGTGCACTTTTCCGCTGTCTCTTTGAATGAGTTCCTCCACCGAAGCACTTACTTTCCCCATCATTTTTCCAGGCTCCGTTTCGACTTCTTTTTCACTTTCCTTCTCTGATTCCGGATCTTTATTGACCATTTCAGAGAGGTTAAATTCGATACCGTCTATGAATGCTTGTTCCAAAGAGGAGGCTCCCCGTCCCTCCACAGCAAGAAAACCACAATTCCCCCCTCCACCCGGGTTATCGCAGCTCAAATATTTTTCATCTGGAATATTACTTTCCTCAACAGCTATCGGGGCTGCATAAATGCTTTTGCTCAAAGGAAATATTCCTGCTGTCGCCGTGGCATGCACATCAGCCTGATGAAACCCGAGTACCCGGGCAAAAGTCAGCGAGACTTCCGAAGAGTGGGAGACTGTGACACTCGTATCCTCAACGGAAACATCTCCTTCAGCAATCGAAAAACCATTCGCTTCTGCGATCTCCCGAGCTTCCGCTACAGGAGTACCCTGTTCGGTATAATATACCTGCGCACCGGCAAGCGCCGCGGCGTC
>REBZ01000201.1 GCA_007692495.1 Alkalicoccus sp. | reverse complement strand
TTTTTAGAGCGGTTTTTGTGTGTTTTTTTTAATAACTCTGTTAAAGTCCAGGGTTGATAAATGCAGAAACTTCGCTCCCGCAGGCATCCGCCGGTTTTCGCTTCGTTTTTGCCGTAAAAGGCACGAACTTCTTTTTTAGTAAAACCGGTGACAGGGTAGAGACGCCTGCGGAAAAAACGTGCAGGTGTTTCAGAAGCAGTTTATATAAAAAAGCTGCTCTAAATCAGTGAACGACGTTTACCGTCTCCTGATTTAGAGCAGCCGGAATTAACGGGCAGCTGTGTCTACAGTTCTCTGTCAGTTATCTCCACTTCGTTTTGCTCGGTATGATAAGTGAAAAACCCATCAACGAGCCTGTCCATATGCTCAAGTTCTTCGGAGTATTCAATGACAAGAGCAATAACCGGAAGAAAATGGATCCACGCATCATGCTCAAATACTTTATCTTTCTGGTAGGTCATAAAAACTTTCACAAGTTCTTTTTTACCTTCAGTAACTTCTTCAAAATAATCAGAGGTAGACTGTGGTTTAACTTTGCCCATATACTTCTGCATGATTCGTTCGTGATAGTTTGTCAGGTCATCCAGCTGGTGGCGGACGCTCTCCTCTATTTCATCCGGAAGCTGGTGGGTGACGTGATCATGTTTGGCAAGGCTTTTTAAAATATCCTCCGCTTTTCGTGTCGTACGGATCATCTGGCGGAAAAGTACGATCTTTCTCATACGGGCATATTCCGCTTTTTTAAAGATGCTTCTTTCTTCCTTGTACAGATCAAAAATTGTTTCCAGTTTAACTACAGAAGTTCTTATTCTCTCCTGGTCCTGCTTCAGGTTCGAATAATCGATCTCGTGGTGCAGAATCAGCCGGATCCATTGGATAATTTCTTCATTTATACCTGATATTTTGTGATACATCTGATTTTCATGCTTCGGTGGAAGAAAAATCATATTGACGGCGAAAGCGGAAAACACCCCACTCATAACGAGAAGAAACCGATCTGCGGCGAGGCTGTAAAAATTATCAGTAGGACTCCCCATAATAATAATAGCAGTAACAACAGCGAGGGGAATAATCGCTTCTTTTTTCCATTTAATATGAATAGCAATGATAAGAAGTACGACTGCTCCTACAACAAAAGGCTGTGCTCCAAAGGCGGTGACAAATGCAATAGCGAGTACTGCACTGATTATATTGGCCTGAACCTGATCCCATATCAACGTCAGACTTTTATGAATCGAAGGCTGGACCGCAAAAAAGGCAGCAAGCCCTGCAAAAGCAGGATTCTCAAAGTTCAGCCACATGGCGGCATAAAGGGCAAGCGTTACAGCTAACCCTGTTTTAAATATACGGGCTCCTAGCCTCATGGTAAATGATGTTCCTTTCTGTTTAATCCTTAGTAGTGTTTAGTGTCGTCAACGGTGTCTGCTGTTTATAGGTACACGGCTTCCTCTAGTCTTCATGTATAATACACCTAAGGAAATGTAATTTCAAGGAGGGGAAAGCTTTCAGATGCTGTAAATCAGCTTTTGTATCACAGGACATACATTCTTATTTGTAAGTTCACATTTTAATTCTGAAGGGAAAAGGTGCTTTTCTGTGCGCGTAATAAAGCAAAGGCCCGTACTATACTGGAATTTGTGTCCCAATAAAGAAAACCTTCAAGCTCGTTACAGTCATGAAGGCTTTTCGAAATTATTCTTTTACCAGCTCCGCAGATCTTCTACGGCAATACAGCGAGACTTACGAAGTTATTCGAGGCCCTCTGCAAATACTTCTTCGACAGCTTGAATGGTTTGTTTAATATCTGCTTCTGTATGAGCTGTCGTTAAAAACCAGGCTTCGAACTTTGAAGGGGCAAGGTTGATACCACGGCGGAGCATTTTTTTGAAAAAGACCGCAAACATATCTGTACTGCTGTCTTCTGCATCCTGAAAATTTGTAACCTTTTCTATATCAAAATAAACAGTCAGGGCACCGTGGAGTCTGTTGACAACGGCTGGAATACTGTATTTTTCAGCTGCTTCCGTAATTCCTTCCTCCAGCATGCGTCCGAGCCGGTCCATCTCCTCATAAACACCATCTTCTTTTAATACTTCCAGACAGGCAATTCCCGCCCGGATAGAAGCAGGGTTTCCAGCCATAGTTCCGGCCTGATAGGCAGGACCGAGTGGGGAAACCTGTTCCATTATATCCTTTCGGCCGCCGTAGGCACCGATTGGAAGTCCGCCGCCGATAATTTTGCCAAGTGCCGTTAAATCCGGTTCGACTCCGAGAAGGTTCTGTGCCCCTCCGTACATAAACCGAAAAGCAGTAATAACTTCATCATAAATAACAAGGGATCCAGCAGCGTGGGCAAGATCATTTACCGATTCCAAAAATCCCGGCTCCGGCTCTACGATACCGAAATTTCCGACGATAGGCTCTACGAGAACAGCAGCTGTTTCGTCCTGGAAATGGTCGAGAGCTTCTTTAAAAGCATCGATATCATTAAAAGGCACCGTAATAACCTCTTCCGCTATGTTTTTTGTTACCCCGGCAGAGTCAGGATTACCGGTAGTCGAAGGGCCGGATCCGGCAGCTACGAGAACAAGGTCTGAATGACCGTGATAGCAGCCGGCAAATTTAATTATTTTATTTCTTCCGGTGTAAGCACGTGCGACCCGGATCGTCGTCATCACAGCTTCCGTTCCCGAATTGACAAAACGGACCCGTTCGAGTGCCGGCATGGCTTCTGTAAGCATGCCGGCAAAAATATTTTCGTGCACAGTCGGCGTGCCGTAAAGGACACCGTCTGCGGCTGCTTCCTGAATAGCTGTTGTTATATGCGGATGAGCATGTCCGGTAATTATCGGCCCATAGGCAGCAAGGTAGTCAATAAACTGATTCCCATCTTCGTCCCAGAAATAAGCACCTTTTCCCTTTTTCATAAATACAGGGGTGCCGCCTCCAACTCCTTTATAAGCTCGGGAAGGACTGTTAACCCCTCCGAGAATAACTTTCCCTGCTTCTTCGTATAGTTGTTCTGAATTCGAAAAGTTCATTATTCTTCCTCCTTCAAACTGGGTATATCACCTTTGAAATTGTAACACGTTGAGGCCGGTCCTGACTCCTGTTCACACACCGGCCGTCAAAAATTAAGCAGGGAAGTGAGGGCCTCAAAGCTGGAATTAACGGAAGGTATCCCATTTGAGATGAGGTAAGGTAATTGAATTAAAAGTTTTCTTTAAATCTTCGAAAGCGTCAGCTGCTGCGTGTCTATTAATTTTACAAAGCGTTAAATAGATAAAACTTCCCCGGGATTACAGTTCGGAAATAACTGAATTTTATGGGATAGTCTGCTAATATAAAAGAAAGAGGGGTGGGATGGCGATGAAGCAGATTATTCCGTTTATACTTATAGCTGGAATTGTTGCCGCTGCAGTTTTTTTCCTGAGAGATGATTATGAAGAAACTTTTCAGCCTGACCACCGAAGTGAAGCCTCGGATTCCTACTGGACGGCGATTTTGTACGCCAATGAAGATGGCGAGGAATACGAAGCAGGAATAAGGCTCGAACATAATGAAGAAACTATTATACCTGAGGAAATCGAGGCTGTAGAAGTTTACGTCGACAGCTCAAACTTCAGCATATATTATGAAGAATCGGACATGGATGATTTTGAAGGAACAATTGACTATTCAGAAGGCTGCGGAAGGTGTTCCGGGCTGGCACAGCTGGATGCCAGAGTTTTTGTAAGCTGGCAGACCGCAGAAGAAAGCAGAAGCTCCCAGTATCAGCTGAGCCTGATGCTTAACGAATAAGCTTTCGTAAGGTGGAAGTACTTGCGTGAACTTCGGAAAACAAAAAATGTACTCTGAAAAAGCTGAATTAAGCAATCGGCAGCAGTTTGGTTAAGACTGATACACCAGCTTTTTTAATAGGCTCTGTTATAGCTACTTATTGCTTTAAAATAGCCGCCGTTTCCTTTATTCACCGCCTGCCGGTGAATAAGCTTCAGGGATTCTTCACTTCCAGCTGCAGAAAAACTTTTCTATAATAAGTAACAGCGGACGTTAACAGAGCCGACGACTAAAGAAAGGTGATGACTGAATTGATTGTTTTAACATCGGAAGACATTAAAAAAGATATACAGGAGCAATTGATAGATAAATATCCGGAAGTGGAATTTCGGTTTCGAAAGAATATCAAAGAAGCTGAAGAGGAGCTTCCGGAAGCGGAAATACTCGTTACGTTAGGAGAAGATCTGACGGAGGAGCATATTTACCGGGCAGAAAAGCTGAGCTGGATAATGGTCATTTCCGCCGGAATGGATGAAATGCCTTTTCAGGCAATAGCTGAAAAAAATATTCTCGTTACGAATGCCCGGGGTATTCACGCAGTGCCAATGGCAGAATATACAATTCATATGATGCTTCATTCAGCCAGACAAACTACAGTAGTGCAGGAGCAGGAGCGCCGGAAGAAATGGGACCGTTCGCCGGTCATGATGGAACTCCACGGCAAAACGATAGTTATTGTAGGGGCAGGGGCTATAGGCTCGGAAATAGCCAGGCTGGCTAATGCCTTCCATATGAAAACAATAGGAATTAACCGTTCGGGGCGGATGGTGGAACCCTTTGACGAAACATCCTCTATAGACAATTTATATAAAGAACTTCCGAAAGCAGATTTTGTAGTTTCTGTCCTGCCTAAAATGGCTTCCACTGACCGGCTTTTTTCAACGAGAACTTTCAGTGCTATGAAAAAAAGCGCTGTATTCATTAATGTTGGAAGAGGAAACGTAGTGGACGAGGAAGCAGTTCTTCGTTCATTAAACCGTGGAGCGTTTCATCATGCCATACTGGACGTATTTAATGAAGAACCACTGCCTTCTGACCACCCTTTCTGGGAGCATGATAAAGTAACTGTCACCCCACACCTTTCCGGTATTTCTCCTCAATATCAGCCGCGTGCTATGGGCATTTTTGAGGAAAATCTGCGGACGTATTTATCCGATGAAGGAGAATATATCAATCAGGTAGATCCATCAAAAGGTTATTAAAAGGAGGAGGACAATGAAGCTTGTTATCGTTATAGTGCAGAACCGTTATAGAGAAGCTTTAATGGATGGACTTAAAAAAGCTGATTACCGGTTGACTGAGCTGTCCAGCAGTGGAGGCTTTCTCCGAAAAAGAAGTACAACCTTTCTCGTAGGTATTAATGAAGAAGATGCAGACAAGCTCCAGAAAACAATGCAGCGGATCTGTCTCCGCTATGAAGAAGCACACGGCAGAAACAGGGATCAGGACCACAGGTATGTTTCTTTTATGGTAGATACAGAAGATGCTGTTCCTTTTTTCAGCAGGGGAGCCGGTACAAATAATTGACATAGAAAGAAAAGCTTCGTTATACTGATTATAAACATTATTATTTAATAATTTGTTCACCAATAAACCGGCAGCATTTCCGCCTGCTGGAAGAAGTCTGATAAAAACGAGAGGTGAATACGATGGAGAATACGGAGCTTCGGGAAGCACTTCAATCATTAAAAAGTACAAAGGTTCGTATGACCCCGCAGCGTCATGCTATTCTGGAATTTCTTTTTAACTGTGAAAGTCATCCTACGGCGGATGATATTTACAAATCACTTGAAGACCAGTTTCCGAATATGAGTGTAGCCACGGTGTACAATAACCTGCGTGTTTTTAAGGAAGCCGGGCTGGTAAGAGAACTGACATACGGAGATTCCTCGAGCAGGTTCGACAGCAACACATCGGATCATTACCACGTAATCTGCGACGAGTGCGGCAAGATCGTGGATTTCCACTATCCGGGACTGGATGAAGTGGAAACACTTGCTGAGCACGTTGCCGGTTTCAAAGTACGTAACCACCGGATGGAAGTTTACGGCACATGTCCTGACTGCCGTTCGGGTCAGCAGCATTAAATCTGCATACAAAAAGCAGGAGAGAATTAATTTTCTCTCCTGCTTTTTTTCTTGGAATTATAAGCCTGATCAAATTCCTTACCTTCTAAATCCGGATCCAGAGTGAGAGGTTCGTTACAATGCATACATGCGTCCACGCGTCCAAGAACCTTTGTTGGTTTTTCGCATTCCGGACAGACGACCTGCACGGCTTTGGAGGAAAGCATCCCGATCCAGAAATAAATTACGGTACTTGCAATAATAGCCAGAAAACCAAGCAGCATAAAAAGCGTCATTAAAATAGGCTGCGCCTGGAAAAAAAGCCCAAGATACATAATAATAATACCGGCAAAAATCAGCACCAGAGCAAAGGTACGAATTTTATTGATTTTACTTGTGAAATTAAGCAACGTTATATCACGCCTTTCTGCAGAATCATTATACCATACGGAAATTCAGAAAATACAGTGAAGAAACGATGAAAAGTAAACACCTTATGAACACCCATTATTTGGTGTGCAAAAAGTTGTGAAAAACAGAAAACGTTAAACCTTAAACGAAAACATCCATAGGAAAGAGGAGATAAGTACTGAACGTCGAATCTCTTTTATTAAAGCTGATAAAAATATATTAAAGGGCAGGTTAACGAAACGTCAGTTACTGCAGAAAACATGCCGCTGAATTAATATAAGTTTGTAGGGCAGAATAATTAAGGAGGATATCTATGCAGGAGTTTATGCGTGAATTATACCAGGATCGGACTGGAGAACCGGACACCCTTGCGGTAATTGTTGCTGAAAAAACAAGGCAGGATGACGCAGCTACGGATTATTTTGACAGCATCCTCCTTGTTGTCAAAGAAGCCGGTGAAAAGTCTTGGGAAATTAAACACTACGAATACGATAACATGAAGACTGCCATGCACATTGTCAGTACTTCACAGGTGGAGGAATGGCTCGCCCACAGCTCCAACCGCCGGGCGATAGACTGGCTGCTGAATGGAAGAATCATTTTTGACCGAAACGAATATATGAAAAAATTTAAAGAGAAAATGATTGTTTTTCCGGAGGAAGAAAGACAGACGAGAATCGGAATGGAGTTCTCAAAGCTTGTGCGAAGGTTTGCAGACGGAAAATCCCTCTACTATGAAGGACATTATCTGGACGCTTTTAATCAAATTGTTCATGCTCTTCATCATCTGGCAAGACTGGCAGTAATTGAAAGAGGCTACTATCCGGAAGTGACTGTATGGCAGCAGGTACGCCAGATGGAACCGGAAATTCATAAGCTTTATTCAGAGCTTGTTGCGGGAAAAGAGCCGCTCGAAAAACGTCTCGAACTTCTGCTGCTTGCCAACGAATTTGAACTGGCTACGAAAATGAGAATGGGAAGTGCCCACCTTCTTTCGATTATGGAAGAAAAGGAAGAGGCCTGGAGTGTGGATGAATTAAAAGAACGGGTAGCTTTTCATGATTATTCTCTCGACCTTAGTATACTGCTGGAATATCTTGTTAAAAGAGGGCTGGTAGATATTAAACTGGAGGAAACAAAAGGGCGCACAATCAATCATAGAAAGTATACTGTCGATAATTATAAGAA
>REBZ01000141.1 GCA_007692495.1 Alkalicoccus sp. | reverse complement strand
AAAAAGCCGGTGCAGAGCGCACCGGCTTTTTTACTTGTTGATCAGGTTTTTTGATGAAATAATAATTCTATTGGCTGGATACGTCTTTCCTTCCTTTTTTTCATTGCTGGCGGGAATCGCCCCCGAAGGCGAAAGCCATCCTTTTTAAATTTCTACAAAAAAACTCCTTTTCCTCAGAAAATTATTCAAATCAAATTCTTTCTGGATAAATCGGAGTGTATTAGGGTAAAGGGTAAAAGGAGAATCTGGCCGTCAGGAGGGATGGGATGAAAAATAATTCTTTTTACCGTATAGCAGTTATCGTTTATATGTTTGTTAAATTTGTTATCCAGCTTTACATTTTTAACAAACGCCATCCTGCATGGGACACGCAGACGGAAGAAAGCTGGGAAAGACTCGTGCAGAAACAGGCCGGGGAATATAGAGAAAAAGCACTTAAACTTGAAGGCCTGATGATCAAAGTCGGTCAATTTTTAAGTACCCGGGCAGATATTATGCCCGATGTTTTTATAAAAGAACTTTCCGATCTGATCGACAAGGTTCCTTCTCTCGATCCCAGTATATCTATGGGCATACTCGAAGAGGAATGGGGAGAGCCGCTCAGCAGCAGACTCGCAGAGATCAGCAGCAAACCGGCAGCCTCCGCCTCTATCGGAGAAGTTTATAAAGGAAAGCTTCACAACGGTCAGGAAGTCGCTGTTAAAATTCAGCGGGCTAAAATCGACCGCATTTTCAAAACAGATTTTAAAGCACTCCGCATCGTTCTCTGGATCACGAAAACTTTCACTAAATTCGGCCGTGAAATTGATACGTCCGCTCTATACAAAGAAGTTGTCCAGACTATCGGAGATGAACTTGATTATTATAAAGAAATCAGAAATGCACAGAACTTTCAGAGACGTTTTTCAGGCAGTGATTCTTACTATATCCCCCAATTTTACGAGGAGCACTCAACGAGAAGAGTTCTTGTGATGGAATGGGTGGAAGGAAGAAAAGTAACAGATCTTACTTTTCTTCGGGAAAACGGGATCAGCAGATCAGCGACAGCTGAAAAGCTATTTCAGTTTTTTGTTGACCAGCTCCTGGACCAGGGGAGGTTCCATGCAGATCCCCATCAGGGAAATCTTCTTATTACGAAGGAAGGATTAATCGTCATTCTTGATTTTGGGATGGTCGGCTATATTACGAGGGAAGATTCCGCGAGCATACGCCGTATGATCCAGGGATTTGTCCTGGATGATTATCAGCTTGTCATCGATGAGCTTCAGCAGCTCGGTTTTCTGCTCCCTCATGCGAATAAATCAAAGCTTGAGTCTGTTCTCAGGAATTATGTTAATATGTATTTATCTTCTGATATTTCTGAACTCGATCAGGAAATTGTAGAACAGATTTTCGCTGATATGCAAAAAATTGTACGGGAGCAGCCTATTCAGCTTCCGGCAGAATTCGCATTTCTCGGGAGAGCGGCTTCCATCGGCCTCGGCGTATTAACTATTATTGACCCGGACATTGATTTTATCGAGCTTGGCAGGCCGGTAGTTACAGAATGGCTGGAAGAAGCAGATGAGAAAAAAGGAAGTCTTCAGGCTGCCCTGCTGAAAGATTCCCTGAAACCTGCCCTCTCCATTCCCCGTAATCTTAATGAATGGCTGGAGGCGCCAAATTACCAGCGCCGCTCAGAGGAGCGGAAACAGTTCCGTCAGTTCAGCCACCAGCGGTTCTTGTGGCTGTATGCAGGGTTTGGAATGACCGTATTCAGTTCTCTTCCATTTCTTTTTATCGGAATCTGGATCGAACATATGATTCTTTTGTATTCTGCAGCCTCATTTGCAGGGGTTAGTATCATATCCGCTTTCACTGTTATTTACCGTCACAAAAGATGGGTAGCAAAATTCAAGGAAAATTCTTAACCTATGGAGGGATAAGCATGAATAACCTTATTAAATCCGGATTTCTTCTCGGTCTCGGAGCTGCAGTTTCAAGCAAGGAGAAAGTGGATAAGTATCTGGATGACCTTATGGCTAAAGGGAAAGTCACTCCTGCCGAAGCAGATGAACTTTATGAAAATCTGATCAAAAAAGGGGAAGAAACCGAAGAAGACTGGAACCGTCGCACGAGGGAACGGGTGCGGGAGTTCCTGGAAGGATTAAATGTTGTTTCACTGGAAGATCATGAAGCAGTAAAGTCCCGTGTAGAAGAGCTTGAAGAACGGGTGAAAACTTTGGAAGCTCTTCACAGCAGCGGATCTGACCGGACGGAATAAGTCCATGACTGTCTATTAAATTTCAGGATTTGTCCACCCCCGTCCTATCAGAAAAAACGCTGCCGGCGGAAGTCATACGGTGTGTTATTCGATTGCCTTATTAGAACAAAGACCAGCTGTTCCCTGTCAACAGGGACCAGCTGGTCTTTTTATAAGCCGGGCTGTTTCTTGAAGAACGCCGGCTGAGGTTTATTTAAAATCAAACTCCAGCGATCTTCCTATCCGGATAAAACCCAGCTTTTGATAAACGTTTTTCGAAGCTTCGTTTTCGATATCCGTATTTACACTGCAGAATTCAAACCCTTCATCAAGCAGGCGCCCTGCCATTGCACCGACACAGGCTGTAGCAAACCCCTGATTTTCGTATTCCTCCGGTGTGTAAACGTAATTAACGACTACTCCGTTCGTCAGTTCTCTCGCTCTTTTAGCCATCGAAACTGGTACGTGATCTTCATCTCTCCATAAATACACTTCATTTCGGCGGATCTGCTCCAGTACAGCTTCCTCCAGTTTCTCCATGTCCTCTTCTCTGAGGGATCCCATCACGAAGTCCTCCGTCCATGCCATAACAAGCGCTGTATCATCTTCACTGGCATACGTCAGCTTCCCTGGTGGCTGCTCAACCTCATCAACTCTTTCCAGCTTATATATAAACTGTTCTTTTACGAGGACAGCTTCCTTGCCGGAAATTTTCGTCCAGGCTTCCACAAATGCTTCTGCTGCACTTTCACAGCCTACAACGCCCGGGACTGTTTTGGATTGTGAGAAAAGCCATTCTGCTGCTTCACTCATGGCCTCCGTTCTCCCGCACACAATCATTTTTCTCGGCGGTGTCTGAATTAAAACAGCACACGGTTTATTATCCCTTCTCGCCTCCGCAATAAAAGCTGTGGACTGCTTCTTCTCTTTTTCTTCCCGTTGAAGCTGTTTAAGGACGCCCAGAGGAAGATTATTTTCTACTTCTCTTTCCTCCAGATAAGAACCTATTTCAAGAAGGAGGTCACCTGCCCGTTCATATTGTTTGAATTCCAATGCATTTCTCCCCTTTCTTATTTTCATTGTTTTTATCTGTCGGCATTCACTGTAAGTCCGGTTTTTTTCAAAGCCTGCGGCAGAGAATTAACTACTGTCATATGGTCAAATGAAATTCCGAGGTTGACGAGCGTCTGAGCCAGCTCCGGACGCAGTCCGGAAAATATAACCTGTACCCCTATTATCTGCAGGGCATCGTTCAGCTGAAAAAGATTCTGAGCTACGTACGTGTCGATTAAATGGACCCCTGAAAGATCGAGAATAAGGGCGGACAGTTTTAAATCCTTCCCTTTAAGCAGCGCCTGATTTAGAAGTTCCTGCGATCTTTTTGAATCGATATGGCCAATAATAGGAAGAATTGCCACTTCTTTTGTCAATGGCACGACCGGAACCGATAAATTAAGAATTTCGTCTTTTGCCTCCTGAATCTTTCGTTCATTACGTTCTACATAAGATTGAGTGAACGAGTAAATGGCCTTATCAATCAGTGGATTAATAGTGTCAGCTACCTCATAGTACTGATCGAAGGTCTGAGTACCTTCTGCAAATTCTTCCCGAATATATTTGTATACCACTTTACGAAGTATAGGAACTACTAAAATGGCCCTCTCCGGAGAAAGTTCCAGCCCTGAAGCCTCCCTTCCGAATTCTCTTCCCCAATTATGTACTTCCTGCAGTCTGGCAGCAGACCTCCCCTCGATAAAACCGTCAGCAAACATAGTAACGAGCTCTGCTATATGGCCATTCATTTTTTCTTTCGAGAGTTTTGTGTACTCAATATTGTATTTTTCTTTATACAGCTGGGCGATTTCTTCCGCTATTTCGAGCTTGAGAGATTTTAATTTTTCACCAATATACTTCATACTATCCGGCATACTCACTGTCCTCTCCCCTTTACAACATTCTATACTCCTTAATATATTACAATATGTGCCTGTTTTAAATCTTTTTATTGGCTTTATCAAATACAGAAACTTTGGTATTATAAATAAACCTCTTCGCACGTCCCACCTAACAAACTCCCCATCCCTATGATTTTTAATCAAATGGCTGCCTTGAAAATAAAGAGGAAGGTTCGCCTTCGTTTCCATGGGAGCTTTCCAGGCGGACCGGTCTCAGCTGATACCCTTCTTCTTTCGTCGGGCAGAGTGGGGCTCGTCCTTGTTCGCTCCGGAGTCCCCATGTTTCCTGCAGCTTCCGGTAATAAGAAGAAGTCATTTATTTTATCTCATAACGAAAGGGAGGTTTAAAATCCAACGATTATAGAGGGTTATTTCACCCATCATGGTGCAAAATTTTTTATAAATGTCTGAGTTAAATCTCCGGGTTCTTACGTATAGAGTTTTGCATTTATTGGAATAAACATCTTGTTTCCCAAAGTTCACGTAAGAGCCCCAGGACTTTTACATAGCTGATCAAATAAAAACAGGCGCTGTCTCTGAGCGATAACTATCGACTTTCAGAGCAGCGCCGCGAAAAACCTTCAGCTTTTGTTTAATTGGTTTCTTTTTCAAGAACGGGAGAGCTGCATGACCTCGATCAGCTCCCCGTAATAGCATTTATAGTTTCAGAAGATCTTCCCGATCCTGATCAGTCGTAATGATTGGTTCACCTTTCTGAATAACCAGCGTATGCTCATACTGGGAAGAAATCGATCCATCCTTTGTTCTCGCTGTCCAGCCGTTACCATCCATTTTGGACTGCCATCCACCGGTGTTGATCATCGGCTCTATCGTAATTACCATCCCTTCTTTCAGGCGGGCTCCTTTGCCGGAAGTTCCATAATGCGGGATATTCGGTTCTTCGTGAATCGTCGGACCTATCCCGTGGCCTGCAAAGTCACGGACGATTCCATATCCGTAAGGCTCTATATAATCCTGGATCGCTGCTCCTATATCTCCTATTCTGTTCCCATGACGGGCCTTTTCAATTCCTTTGTAAAGAGCTTCCTTTGTGACATGATTTAACTGTTTAATTTCCTCAGAAACTTCCCCTACCTCGTAAGTCCAGGCTGAATCTGCCAGCCCGCCATTCAAGTCTACCACGAAATCAACTGTTACAAGGTCTCCTTCTTCCAGCTTTTCCCTTCTCGGAAACCCATGGCAGATTTCATCATTAACCGAAGCACACGTAGCAAATTCGTACCCTTGATACCCTTTCTGGGCCGGAACAGCACCATGTTTCTTCAATGTTTTTTCAACAAAATCGTCTATTTCTTTTGTAGTAATGCCTGGTTCTATCATCTCTGCTATTTTCTTATGAATACTGGCTACGAGCCTTCCTGCTTCTTTCATAAGCTCGATCTCTCTCTTGGATTTTCTTTGAATCATTTACTGCACATCCTTTTTTTGTATATCGCTCCTTTTATAGAAGCTTATTAATAAACATAAATTCCGCTTTCTATCATATCAACT
Organism: Alkalicoccus sp.; assembly: GCA_007692495.1. Taxonomy (GTDB): domain Bacteria; phylum Bacillota; class Bacilli; order Bacillales; family Salisediminibacteriaceae; genus Alkalicoccus. The sequence goes on along the minus strand of REBZ01000141.1, from coordinate 1,957 downwards.
GCCGGTCCCTCCCTCAACTTTTATTATCAGGAACTTCTTCTCTGCGATTCGATAATACCCGTCACCCGGAATTGATTTGTTGATTTATATAAAATACTCCCTATGTTTACATATGCACAAATGTTAAAATTGCTCTAAAGATAACCCGGAAGCTTTTAAATGATCTCGACGCTTCATAATGTAATACAGCCTTCCTGACAGGTCAGACAGACACATCTCAAGAGGAGAGTTCCACGTATCTAATAAAAGAACCCTTACTGAAATGGATAGCACTGCAACTGAAAATAAGTAAGTTGAAGTGGATGAAAGACAGTACTCAGAAGATCTCTGCTATTATGTTTTATGAAACAAACAAAAATTCCTGATCTTCACTTGCAGAATATTACAAGAGACGATATACATAAACATTACGATAAGGAAACTGCTAAATGATTTATTTCAAAAAATTCACGGCTGACGACATCCCACAGCTTACCGAATGGATTAATGCCGGAAGCGAAGAAGATATGTTCCGCTGGTCAGGCATAACTTTTACTTATCCAATAGATAAGGATCAGCTCTCGCTTTATGCCGGGGAATCCGATGCGGAAATTTACAGTATATGGACATCTGACCATCATCCATGCGGCCACGCTGCTCTTCGAAAAATTGATAATTACCACCGTTCAGCCCGGATAGGTAAACTTTTTATCGCTCCTGCATACCGCGGCCTGGGAATAACGCCTATAATATTACAAAAACTTTTACATCGTTCGTTTTATGTACTGAATTTAAATCGCGTAGGTCTAGGAGTATTTGCAGAAAATGAACGTGCTCTGAGGATCTACAAATCATTCGGTTTCCATATTGATGGAACACTGAGGGAGTACCGGAGGATAAACGACCGGTACCTCGATTTGATTGAAATGTCTGTTCTCTATAGAGAGTTTACAGAAAGATGGCGAAGTTTGTAAGAATCTCTTGTTTATGACAGAGACATTTCAAGCTGTGACAATATGATATCAGTATATTAAATAACATGAAATCTACTTGTACGTTTGTTGTGCGGCTGATAGTATTAGCCTCGTTGAGCAAAACGCAACAATCGTATAGGAGGGTTTTTAAACCATGAAAAAATATTCTTTCAAGTCCCTAGGCATTTCCACAGTAGCAGCAGGCGCGATTCTTTTTGCAGGCGGTAACGCAGCGAGTGCTGACGAGAATGCCGAGCTTGGTGAACAACTACTATTTGAAGGTAAAGACCATTCACATGTTGCAGAACTAAATGAACTGCTTGCCGAGCAGGATTATCTAGATACAGATGTTGATTCCACTTATACTTCTGAAACAACTGAAGCCGTTCGATCTTTCCAGGAAGATAACAACCTTCTTGTAGACGGCCTTGCAGGCATCCAGACAATCGGTGCTGCTGCTGAGCTTTCTAAAGGTGATGAAGGTTACCTTGTAGAAGAACTTCAGGAAAAACTTGCTTCTCTTGGATATTATGATTACAAAGTTGATGGTATTTTTGGTCCTATTACAGAAGATGCTGTTTCATCTTTCCAGGATGAGTATGATATTGATGCTGACAGCGGAGTTGCAGGTCCTCAAATGTATGCCCAGCTTTATTACTCTGCCGAAGTTGCAGAAAACGGTTCTTCTGAAAATGTAGAAGCTCCGGAATCAGTAGAAGAACCTGCTGAAGAAGAAACTGTTGAAGAAGAAACTGCTTCCGAAGAAGAGGCTGTTGAAGATGAAGAAACAGTCTCCGAGGAAGAAGAAGCTGCCGAACAGGCTGCTGCTGAAGAAGAAGCTGCCGAGCAGGCTGCTGCCGAAGAAGAGGCTGCTGCTGAAGCCGCTGCCGAGGAAGAAGAAGCTGAGCAGGCTGCCGCTGAAGAAGAGGCTGCTGCTGAAGCCGCTGCCGAGGAAGAAGCTGCTGAGCAGGCTGCCGCTGAAGAAGAGGCTGCTGCTGAGGAAG
>REBZ01000036.1 GCA_007692495.1 Alkalicoccus sp. | reverse complement strand
TGAATAATGAGGAAACAAATAACGAAGATCAAGAGATTGAACCCGAACCTTCACCTGAGGAAACGGAAGAAAATAATACAGATGAAGAAAATAGTGAAGAGCAGGAAGGGGTAAGAGCCGAAGTCCCATTTGCAGTTAATCTTCCTGATTCAGACGATGAAAATTCTGAAAGCTACGCAATTGAAATTCAGGTGGAGGATGCAATTAATCATTCACCTCAGACAGTGATGGAAGAAGAGATTACTGAATCAACACAATTTGAAGTTCCGATGGCTGTTGAGCCGGGTGGTTCGGCTGCACTGATTTTAATTGTGGATGGGGAGGAATTTGCTGAATCTCCTTACATTTACACGTTTGAAGAAGTCCAGCAGTATGAATGATGGAGGTGCGCATGCCTACAGGCAGAATTGTTAAGGCATTAAGTGGATTTTACTATGTGGAGAATGAAGACGGAATTTTTCAATGCAGGGCGAGAGGCAACTTTCGAAAAAGAAAAATTACACCTCTGGTAGGAGACTGGGTGGAGTTCGAAGCGGAAAACAGGACAGACGGGTATGTGTTGGAAGTTAATACTAGAAAAAACGAACTGATACGCCCGCCGATAGCTAATGTTGATCTTGCAGTACTGGTATTTTCGGCCAGGGAACCGGATTTCAGTACTTATCTGCTTGACAAGTTATTAGTTCATATAGAAGCGAACGGAATAGAAGCTGTTATATGTCTCACCAAGACTGATTTGGGAGTCAATGAACAAACAAAGGCAGAAGCAGAAGTATACGAAAGACTCGGATACAAAGTGCTTTATGCTTCACAGGAAAACAAGAAGTCGGTCAATGAGGTTGAAGAAGCTCTGCGGGGACACATTTCCGTTTTCGCCGGCCAGTCAGGGGTAGGTAAATCCACGCTTTTGAATGTTATTAAACCGGAACTTCACCTGGAAACAAATCCAATCTCCCGGAGCCTGGGCAGAGGAAAGCATACAACAAGACATGTAGAGTTAATAAAGCTGGATGAAGGAACCTACGTAGCTGATACTCCCGGGTTCAGTTCCCTTGACTTCAGGGGTATCGAAGCGGCTTCTCTTTCCCATTGGTATCCGGAAATGGCAGCTCTAATAAATGACTGCCGTTTCCGGGCGTGTACGCACTTGAAAGAGCCGGGGTGCGCAGTGAAGCAGGCTGTAGAGGATGGCAGTATTGCGAAGTTCCGCTACGAAAGCTACAAACAGTTTCATGACGAAATTCAATCCCAAAAACGGAGGTACTGAAAGAATGACTTTAAAAATAGCCCCTTCAATTTTATCGGCAGATTTTAGTGCACTTGGATCAGAAATTAAAGAAGTAGATGCAGGAGGTGCTGACTATATTCATATAGACGTAATGGATGGTCACTTTGTACCGAATATCACGATTGGCCCTCTTATTGTAAAAGCTGTCCGTCCGCATACGAATCTCCCGCTTGACGTTCATCTTATGATTGAAAACCCGGAGCTGTACATTCGTGAGTTTGCAGAGGCGGGAGCCGACATTATTTCTGTACATGCAGAAGCATGTCCCCATCTTCACCGGACCATTCAACTAATTAAAAAAGAAGGAATTAAAGCCGGAGTTGTGATCAATCCTGGGACACCTGTAAGTATGATAGAGCACGTTATTCAGGATGTTGATCTGGTCCTTCTAATGACAGTTAATCCCGGCTTTGGCGGTCAGACTTTTATTGAAAGTGTCCTGCCTAAAATTGAGTACGTCCGCAGACTGGCAGGTCCTGATAAAGACGTAGAGGTGGATGGCGGCGTGAATGCCGAAACAGCTGCATTGTGTATAGAAGCAGGAGCCAATGTTCTCGTCGCCGGCTCAGCGGTATTCGGTAAAGCGGACCGTGCAGAAGCTGTTGAACAAATACGGGGAAGCCTGTAAACTTTAAATCAAATACCACGGGGGAGTCTTTGGAAGGACTGAGAGGGAACTGTACGTTCCGACCCTTAGAACCTGAAAGCTGATACTTGCGAAGGGATGTGGAGTAGAAGTGCTGTAATCACGGCTGTCTCCCGGACAGCCGTGTATTTTTATTTAAAAATATCCAAAGCTGAAAAAAGAAATGAGCACGCTCAGTGATGCTTGTTACCATATCGCTGTATGGTGGGTGGTTTTTCAGTTCCTGCGGTTCTTCCACGGCTGGCAGAAGCGAAGCCCAAAATAATAAATCAGCAGTAAAAATCAAATTGAACTGTTCAAAGCCGTCAGCAAGAATGATTGTTTAAGCTGAAAGAAGGAGGGAAAGAAATTGAACAGGACAAAGCTGATCGTGATGATGGAAATTGCACTCATGACTGGTCTCGCAGTTGTACTAGATTTTTTAACATTATTCCGCATGCCTTACGGAGGGTCAGTAACTCTTGCTATGCTGCCTATTTTAATTATGGCTTACAGGAGAGGAGTGGGGGCCGGGGTGATGACAGGTCTGCTTTTTGGCCTTGCAAACCTTATGTTTGGCCCGTATATCGTCCATTGGATACAGGCGCTGCTTGAATATCCAGTTGCTTTTGCTGCTGCAGGTCTTGCCGGTGTATTTCAATTCGGCAGAAACGTTTCATTAAAGAAAAAAATTGTTTATTTAAGTGCCGGCATTTTTCTGGCAGTAATTATGCGTTTTGCAGCTCATTTTACCGCCGGTTTTATTTGGTTCGGGGAGTTCGCACCAGAAGGAACGCCTGTCGCTTTATATTCATTTTTATACAACTTAAGTTACCTTGCCCCGACATTCATACTGCTGCTTATCATCATGTTTCTATTTGTCAGAACAGGTAAACAGTTATTACACCCTGCACCTTAAAAGGAGAAAATTAATAAATGAAATATATAATCTATGGGGGAGGGCCCACAGCCCTTATTCCGGCAACGGAAGATATTATTCATAAGCATGGAAAAAATATCAAATGGATTGGGGTGGACCGGGGAGCATATACTCTGGCAGAAGCCGGAATTTCTATGGAAAAAGCAGTTGGAGATTTTGATTCTGTTTCCCCGGGGGAATGGGAAACGATAAAAACAGCGGTTCAAATACCGGATATATATCCGCCCGAAAAAAACGAAACAGACCTTGAACTGGCCGTAGCCTTCGCAGAAAAGCAAAAACCGGAACAAATTGTAATAGTCGGGGGGACCGGAGGACGGATGGATCATTTTTTATCTGCAGTAAATTTAATGGAGATGAGCGGAAGCTCTTTGACGATAGAAGACAAAGTAAATCGTATATGTTCCCTGGAATCTGGTCTGCACTACGTGAGCCGCTCTTCTTTTCCCTACGTATCTTTTCTTCCGGCTACAGAAACCGTAGAGGATCTTACTTTAAAAGGTTTCCGGTATGATCTGGCCAACAAAACCCTTACCAAAAAATCCACACTCTGTATCAGTAATGAATGGAAGTATACTAAAGCAGAAGTATTTTTCCGGACAGGCAGGTTGTTGATGATCGAAAGCAGAGATATGTATTAATAAACTTTCCATTTGGTTTTTAAAGCTTCAGGTTGATAAAGGGGTGTCTGCGCTGCCTTTTCCTTCGGTGCCCCGTAATTCCTCCGCTCCTGTATGGCAGTTCAGAGGAAGGGGAGTGTTCAGTTTACCAGGAGCCGATTTTATCATTGGACATAAAAAAGCTGCTCCCTTTCTCAGGGAAGCAGCTTAATTTATTATACCCGCTGAACTTTGCCGGATTTAAGTGCGCGTGCAGAAACATAAACACGCTTAGGCTTACCGTCCACCATAATTCGTACTTTCTGAACGTTGGCGCCCCATCGGCGTTTGTTAGCATTCATAGCGTGGGAACGTTTATTTCCAGTTGCCGGCCCACGGCCAGTAATTACACAACGACGTGCCATGCATATCCCTCCTTCTTACAATCAGCATAACTCATACTTGGATATTGTAGCATCACCATTTTTTAAATTCAAGAGATAATTTCAAGTTAAAAACCTTGACACTTATCATCGCAATTTACGCAGGGGTGTGCTATTCTCAATACCGGGCTGTCAGAGGAACTTTCCAATTCATTCTAATTGTAGTAAAATAACCTTAGCCATTCAGTAAATATACCTCGGAGGAGGCAGTTTTTTATGACCATTGAAATGAATACAAAGTATGGAAATATTGACGTATCGAAAGAAGTAGTTGCTGTGATCGCCGGTGGAGCGGCTGTAGACTGTTATGGCATCGTAGGAATGGCTTCTCAAAAACAATTGAAAGACGGCATTACCGATCTTCTCGGCAGAGAAAACATGGCCAGAGGAGTCGTTATACGCGATGAAAACGATAAAGTTAACATTGATATGTATATAATCGTAAGCTATGGGACAAAAATTTCAGAAGTAGCCTACAACGTTCAGCAGAAAGTAAAATACCAGCTGGGTCAAATGCTCGGCTTGAAAGTAGCTTCTGTAAATATTTTTATTTCGGGCGTCCGGGTAACAAATTAGTTTATGCTAGGAGGAACACATGTGGCTGTTCAAAAGATAGATGGAGAAAAGCTTGCGCAGATGCTGCTCGAGGGGGCTGCAAACCTCTCGAACAACTCTAAAAAAATTGATGCACTAAATGTTTTTCCTGTACCTGACGGTGATACAGGGACAAATATGAATCTGACGATGACTTCCGGAATTAAGGAAGTTAAAGGAAATGAGAGAGCACACGCGGGTAAAGTGGCGGGGTATTTCGCCAAGGGCCTTCTTATGGGAGCAAGAGGTAATTCCGGAGTAATATTATCACAGTTGTTCCGGGGCTTTTCAAAAAGCATTGAGAAACAGCCTGAGCTTCAGCCTTCACACATTGCCGATGCGCTGAAGCAGGGAGTCGATATGGCCTACCGTGCCGTTATGAAACCAGTAGAAGGGACGATCCTTACAGTAGCTAAAGACGCAGCAGAAGCTGCTGCATCAGAAGCTGAAGCCGGTACAGACTGTATTTCTCTTCTTGAAAAAGTCGTGTCAGAAGCAGATGCTTCACTGGAACGAACGCCGGATCTCCTGCCTGTCCTGAAGGAAGTGGGCGTGGTTGATTCGGGGGGGCAGGGTCTGCTGACTATTTATGAAGGTTTTTTAGCAGCCTTAAAAGGCGAAAAAATCGAAGTATCCTCCAATGCGGAAACACCATCTATGGAGGAACTCGTTAAATTTGAACATCATCAGTCGGCTCAGAGCCATATGGCTACTGAAGATATTGAATACGGGTACTGTACGGAAGTAATGGTGAAATTCGAAGAGAGTAAATTGAACGAACACCCTTATGATGAGGATGCTTTCCGGAATCAGCTGGACAAACATGGTGATTCACTGCTGGTAGTGTCAGATGAAGATCTTCTGAAAATACATATTCACGTAGAGTATCCGGGATCTGTAATAAATGAAGCTCAAAAATTCGGGTCACTTGTGAATATTAAAGTAGAAAATATGAGGGAGCAGCATACTTCGATTTTAAATGAAGAACAGCCGCCTGCTGCTTCAGAGCCAGATAAATTCGCTGTTATTACTGTAGGTATGGGTAAAGGAATACGGGAATTGTTTGAAGGCCTTGGAGTAAAGAAAGTAATAGAGGGCGGCCAGACGATGAACCCTTCCACGGAAGATTTTGTTAAAGCCATCGAAGAAGTGAATGCTGAAAATATCATACTTCTTCCTAATAACAGTAATATTGTGATGGCTGCAGAACAGGCGGCGGAAGTAGCAGAAGCTCGTGTGGAAGTAGTTCCTTCCAAATCGGTGCCGCAGGGACTGGCAGCAATGCTGGCTTTTAATGAAGAACAGAAACTTTCCGAGAACGCTGAGTCGATGTCTGAAGCCCTGACGTTCGTTAAAACAGGGGAAGTTACTTATGCAGTAAGGGATACGAGTTTAAATGGAGTTTCTATTAATGAAGGAGATTTTATGGGAATTTCAGAAAAGAACATCGTATCCAACGGATCTGATGTTAAAAAAGTAGCTGAAAAACTTGTTGATTATCTTGTGAATGAAGAGAGCGAAATAGTAACTGTTATTTATGGAGAAGACCGCACTTCTTCGGATGCAGAAAGCTTGAGACAATATATTGAATCCGAGTATGCAGAAGTGGAAGTAGAAGTGCACGCCGGCGATCAACCGCTGTATTCCTACATTTTATCCGTAGAGTAACGAAAGAAAAGGGGCTGGGGAAAATGAGAAAAGTAACAATTGTCACGGATTCAACAGCGGATATTCCTGTATCAATGACAGAAGGGCTTAATATTCATGTGGTGCCGCTGAATGTTCATTTCGGAGAGGAAACATATGAAGATGGAGTTGATCTGAGTGCCGAGGAATTTTATAAGAAGCTGAGAGAATCCCGGGATATTCCTACTACCTCCCAGCCTTCACCGGCACGCTTTGAAGAAATCTACCGCAGCCTTTATGAAGAAACAGGCACTGAAATTATTTCTATTCATCTATCAGCAAAAATGAGCGGTACATTTCAGTCTGCTCATATTGCCCAGCAGACGCTGGAGGGAGAGATACCAGTAGAAGTAATTGATTCCAAAAGAGCTTCCTATGCTATTGGTGTCATCGTAGTGGAAGCGGCCCAGCTGGCAGAACATGGTGCTTCCAAGTCGGAAGTGATGGACAGAATAAATGAAATGATGGAAGAAGCTAATGTTTATTTTATGGTTGATACTCTTGAATATCTTCAGAAAAATGGCCGTATCGGCAAAGCTTCCGCCCTTGTCGGATCACTGCTTAAAATAAAGCCGATACTTTCGCTTACTAAAGAAGGAGAAGTTTATCCTTTTGAAAAAGTAAGAGGTCAGAAAAAAGCAATCCAGAAGATATTGGCGGAAATGACGAAGAATTATAATGGAAGGACGCTTCATGTAGGCATCTCTCATTCAGAAGCAGAGGGGGATGCGGAATTAATTATGGAGCAGGTCAAAGAGCAGTTTGAAGTAGAACAGGAAGTAATAACTAATATCGGCCCTGTAATCGGAGCGCACGTTGGGCCGGGTACTGTAGCTGTCAGTGTTACTCCAGTCAAGAGAAAATAGTAAAAGCTCAGCATCCGCAGAACATGTAAGAAGCCGGCAGTCGCTGTCTCCTGCCGGCACTTATTTAAATCACACATGACTTTTAAGCGCATTATCTTTAAAGATTATTAAAGTAATGACAGCGCTTACAAATAGACTTATGCAGGAGGCACAAAATGAAATACAGAAGTGTATTCGACATAATTGGACCGGTGATGATCGGACCTTCAAGCTCCCATACAGCTGGGGCTGCCCGTATCGGTCTTGTTGCTAGGCAGTTATTTCGGGATCAGCCCGAAAAGGTATCGTTTCATCTGTACGGATCATTTGCAAAAACGTATCAGGGACATGGAACAGATGTAGCTCTTATAGGCGGGATACTTGGTTTTGATACTAGTGATCCCCGGCTTACGAATGCAGAGGAAGAAGCTGAGAAAAACGAATTGACCTATGAATTTATTATAGAAAATGAAGTGAGCCACCACCCGAACACCGTGAAAATTGTCATGGAAAAAAATGGGCGTAGTATGTCGCTTGTAGGAATATCGATAGGTGGAGGGAAAGTGGAAATTAAAGAATTGAATGGTTTTGAACTTAATCTCAGCGGAAACCATCCGGCAATTTTAGTAGTTCACGAAGACAAATACGGAGCTATTGCTTCTGTGGCAGCTGTTTTAGCGGGGAAAAAAATTAACATTGGCCACATGGAAGTTTCCCGTAAAGAAGAGGGAAAAGATGCACTGATGGTTATTGAAGTGGATCAGAACGTTGAGCGGGAAACACTTGAAGAAATTTCGGCTCTACATCATATTACTCAGGTAACTAAAGTTCATGAGTAATGGAGGGAAAATACATGTTTAAAACAGCAGAAGATCTCGTTCAGAAAGCAGAACAGGAAGATATAAAAATCTCCGAAGTAATGATACGCCAGGAAATGAAAGTACACGACAGGTCGAGGGAAGATATTTATAACCAGATGGAAAGAAATCTCGACGTGATGGAGCGGGCTGTGAATAGAGGCATAACAGAAAGCGTCCGGTCCGTTTCCGGGCTGACGGGAGGAGACGGAAAAAAGCTCCATGAATATATGATGCTGAACGATACCCTGTCCGGAAATCTAACGATGGACGCCGTAGCAAAAGCGATGTCCACTAACGAAGTTAACGCCGCTATGGGAACAATATGCGCGACCCCAACTGCAGGAGCAGCAGGAGTAGTACCGGGCACCTTGTTTGCAGTGAAGGAGAAACTAAACCCGTCACGGGATGAAATGATACGCTATTTATTTGTGAGCGGGGCGTTTGGATTTATTACAGCAAATAACGCTTCCATTTCCGGCGCTGCCGGAGGGTGCCAGGCAGAAGTTGGTTCGGCTACAGGAATGGCTGCCGCCGCTATTGTTGAAATGGCTGGAGGAACCCCGCGCCAGTCAGCCCAGGCGATGGCGATGGCTTTAAAAAATATGCTGGGTCTTGTATGCGACCCTGTTGCCGGGCTCGTTGAAGTGCCGTGCGTAAAGAGAAATGCTTTTGGTGCTTCCCACGCTCTCGTCGCAGCCGACCTGGCACTTGCTGGAATAGAGAGCCGTATTCCGTGCGATGAAGTAATCGATGCGATGTACCGGATAGGTGAAAATATGCCCACAGCTTTGAAGGAAACCGGCGATGGTGGTCTCGCAGCTACGCCGACCGGGAACCGCTACAAAAAAGAAATATTTGGTGCGGGCAAGTAATGAAAGGGTCTGCGGAGATGGATATGCCCGTGCATGCAGTTAAAGGAATTGGTGCGAGAGCGGCAGAGCAGATGTCAGCAATGGGAATTCATACGGTGAAAGATTTGTTATTTTATTTCCCTTTCCGATATGAAGATTTTTCGGTCCGGCGTCTGGAAGAAGTACAGCATGAAGAGCGTGTTACTCTTCAGGGCACCGTTCACAGTTACCCGGAACTGAGGTTTTACGGAAAAAAGAAGTCCCGTTTGACCGTTCGCGTGCTCGTGGACGGTTTTCTCGTTCAAGCTGTATTTTTTAACCAGCCGTTCCTGAAGCGGCAGATTGAAGTAGGACAGAATCTTATTTTCCACGGAAAATTTGACCGCCACCGCCTTATGATTAATGGAGCTGTCGTTAAAACACCGGCATCAGATGGGTCGCTGGAACCGGTATATCCTCTGAAGGGAGACGTGAAACTTGCATCACTCAGGAAGTGGATTGCCGGTGCGTTTGAAGATTACGGGGGCGAAATTAAAGAACTGCTTCCCCAGACGGTACTGGAAAAATATAAACTCATGCCGCGAAGTGAAGCCTGTTATTATCTTCATTATCCGCAGAATATGGATATGTTTAATCAGGCTAAAAGGCGGATGGTTTATGAGGAGCTGCTGCTTTTTCAGCTGAAAATGCAGTATTTCAGAAAACGTACGCGTGAAGCTACAGATGGTGTTCAAAAATCATGGAATGAAGAACATCTCCATAATTTTATTAACGGGCTTTCTTTTTCACTTACTAATGCCCAGCAGCGTGTGTTAACAGAAATACTTGCCGATTTATCTTCGTCATACCGTATGAACCGCCTGTTGCAGGGCGACGTAGGCTCCGGAAAAACAGTAATAGCGGCTGCAGTCTTATATGCATCTGTTCTTGCCGGATGTCAGGGAGCGCTGATGGTGCCGACAGAGATTCTGGCGGAACAGCATACTGATTCCTTAAAAAGTCTGTTTAAAGACCTGCCGGTAAAAATTGGACACCTGTCAGGATCTTCAAAGGCAAAAGAACGAAGAGAAACGCTTGAAAAGCTCTCCGCCGGTGATATCGATATTATCATCGGTACTCATGCGCTTATTCAGGAAGGTGTGGACTTTAAAAATCTCGGTTTAGTAATTACAGATGAACAGCACCGCTTTGGTGTTTCGCAGAGACGAGTTCTGCGGGATAAAGGGCTTAAACCGGATGTTCTTTTTATGACAGCAACTCCAATACCCAGAACGCTGGCAATTACAGCTTTTGGAGATATGGATGTTTCTACTATCGATGAAATGCCGGCCGGCCGGAAAACGATAGAAACCTACTGGGCGAGGCCGGATACGCTGCCGAGAGTGCTGAATTTTATTGAAAAGCAGACAAACGCAGGTCACCAGGCTTATGTAATATGTCCTCTCATTGAGGAATCGGATAAACTGGACGTTCAGAACGCAATAGATCTGCATGCTCATATTCAGGAGAGGCTTCCCGGGATAAACACCGGACTGATGCACGGCAGGCTGCCTTCTGATGAAAAAGAGGAGATTATGCAGCAATTTGCAGAAAACAAGTTACAGCTTCTCGTATCTACCACGGTGGTGGAAGTAGGAGTGAATGTACCGAATGCTACTGTGATGGTTATATATGACGCCAATAGATTCGGACTGGCTCAGCTTCACCAGCTGAGAGGGCGTGTAGGCAGAGGGGCTGAGCAGTCATACTGTATTCTTCTTGCCGATCCAAAGTCGGATTCAGGAAAAGAAAGAATGAGTATCATGACAGAAACGAATGATGGGTTTGAGCTTTCCCAAAGAGACCTGGAGCTTCGGGGGCCTGGAGATTTCTTCGGCGTGAAGCAGAGCGGCCTGCCCGAAATGAGAGTGGCAGACATTGTAGAGGACTACCGGACACTTGAAGCAGCACGCCAGGATGCAGCTAAAATGATAGAATCGAATGCGTTCTGGAATTCAGATACTTATGCAGCACTGCGGTTTGCGCTCGAAGAAGAAGGTATATTAAATAGCGACAAAATTGATTAGCACCTTCCAGTTGAAAATGGAAGGTGATATCTATATACTACAATTAGTACCTAGTCCTATGAGCTTGGAAGTGATGAATCAATGAAATGGACCAAAAAACAGCGCCAGCCGAAGCTCCAGGAGCGGATTAAAGAAGATCCGTTTATTACAGATGAAGCTCTGGCTGCCTTGTTTCAGGTGAGCGTTCAGACGATCAGGCTGGATCGACTGGAAATGAATATTCCGGAAGTAAGGGAACGCATAAAAGATGTAGCTCAAAAACAGTATGATCCGGTAAGGGCACTGCCCGAAGAAGAGATTATCGGAGAAATTATCGATCTCGAACTGGATAAGTATGCGATTTCTATTTTGGATATAAAGCAGGAGCATGTTTTCTCAAGAAACAACATAGCAAGAGGACATCATTTGTTCGCCCAGGCAAATTCTCTGGCTGTAGCAGTGATCAATGATGAACTGGCTCTTACTGCTAATGCCGAAATATCGTTTAAGCGGCAGGTCTCGGCAGGAGAACGAGTTATCGCCAAAGCAAAGGTGATTAATATCGGCCGGAACCGGACGGATGTCACAGTCGAAAGCTTTGTAGAACAGTCACTTGTTTTCGAAGGCCGTTTTTCCATGTTCCGTGAAGACTACGTAGAAGGCGGGGAATAAAAAATGCGTTTAGCAGTAGATGCTATGGGCGGCGATAATGCCCCGGAAAGTGTTTTGCAGGGCTGCCTCACAGCTCTTGATACATATAAAGATCTACAATTAACCTTAATTGGTGATAAAGATAAAATCACCCCTTATATTGAAGAGTCGGACCGGGTCAGAATTATCCACACCACAACCGTCATTGATGCCGGCGATTCGCCTGTCAAAGCGGTACGTCGCAAAAAAGATGCATCAATGGTACAGGCTGTGCAGCTTGTAAAAGATGGAGAAGCTGATGCGGCAGTTTCAGCCGGGAATACAGGAGCACTTATGACAGCAGGCCTTCTCGTTATCGGGAGGACTAAAGGTATCGAAAGGCCGGCTCTGTCTCCGATGCTCCCAACAATGAAAGGCGAAGGCTTTTTACTTCTCGATGTAGGAGCAAATATGGAAGCTAAACCGGGGCATCTTGTACAGTATGCCATAATGGGTGATGTTTATATGCGTAAAGTGCGGGGAATGGACTCACCGAGAATCGGCCTGCTGAACGTTGGATCCGAGGCAGGAAAAGGCACGGAACTTGCCAAAGCAGCATACGAAGAACTGGAAAAAATGCCTTTAAATTTTATCGGTAATGTAGAAGCACGGGATCTTTTGGATGGCGCGGCGGATGTGGTTGTATGTGACGGATTTTCCGGTAATCTTGTATTAAAAACAATTGAAGGAACGGCAATATCTTTATTTTCTCTTCTAAAAGATGAATTGACTTCTTCGCTTAAAAACAAGCTGGCAGCCGGGGTCCTGAAACCTTCATTTAAACGGGTTAAAAATAAAATGGACTACTCAGAATATGGAGGAGCGGGGCTCTTCGGTTTGAATGCTCCTGTTATTAAAGCGCACGGTTCTTCAGATGCCCAGGCATTTTTCAGTGCTGTACGTCAGGCTAAAACGATGCACGACGAAAATGTGATCGACACGATCCGTGAGACGATAGAAGCCACAAAGAAATCGGAGGACCAGTCATGAAAAAAACAGCAGTGATTTTCCCGGGACAGGGAGCTCAGCATATTGGAATGGGACAGGAGCTTGCAGAAAATTACCCGGAAGCAAAAAAAGTGTTTGAAATGGCAGATCATGCTCTCGGAGAACATTTTTCCGAAATGATATTCAATGGAGAAGAAGAAATTCTAAAACGTACAGAAAATACACAGCCTGCTCTGCTGACTGCGAGTTTGGCAGCATGGAAAGTGCTCGAAAACCAAGGTGTGAAAGCTTCCTACGCAGCCGGACACAGTCTGGGAGAATACAGCGCACTTACAGCTTCAGGAACGCTCTCGTTTACGGAATCCGTACAGGTAGTTCGTAAACGCGGCCAGTTTATGGAAGAAGCAGTTCCGGAAGGCAAAGGAACGATGGCTGCCATCCTGGGGCTCGATCGTGACAAGCTTGAAGAGGTTACGAAACAAGCGTCTGAAGAAGCAGGCGTTGTAGAGCCGGCCAACTTTAACTGCCCCGGTCAGATTGTAATTTCCGGAAGTGTTGAAGGAGTCAACCTTGCTGTGGAACTTGCTAAAGAAGCAGGAGCCAGAAGAGCGATGCTTCTACAGGTAAGCGGCCCGTTTCATTCCAGCCTTATGCAGCCGGCAGCCGAAAAAATGAAGCCGGAACTTGCGCATATGGATGTCAACGGGCAGAGTATGCAGGTAATCGCCAATGTAACAGGCCGGCCTGTTACTAAAGAAAACGTAACAAAAGCTTTAATAGACCAAATATCCTCCCCCGTGCTGTGGGAGGACACAATACGATACCTGCTCGATCAGGGTGTGGATACGTTTATTGAAGCAGGACCCGGGAAAGTACTAAGCGGCCTCGTGAAAAAAGTTTCCCGCCGGGCAGTGACACTACCTGTTTACGACAAAGAAACATTGGAAAAAGCTGTAGAGTATTTAAAGGAGGAAGAGAAATGAAAGGTTTGAATGCACTGGTGACAGGTGGATCCAGAGGTATAGGAAGGGCTGTCTGCCTTGAACTTGCTGAAAAGGGGGTAAATATCGCCGTCAATTATTCCGGGAACAGGGAGAAGGCAGAAAATACAGCTGAAAAATGCAGAAGTTACGGTGTGGAAGCCTATGCTGTGCAGGCGGATGTGGCTGATGGGGAAGCAGCACAAAATATGGTGAAAGAAGTCGTCAAAACCTTCGGGAGTATAGACATACTTGTAAATAATGCGGGTATTACAAGAGATAACCTTGTTATGCGTATGAAAGAAGAGGACTTTGACGCTGTTATAAATACGAATCTTAAAGGTGTTTTCAACTGTTCGAAAGCTGTAACACGCCCTATGATGAAACAGCGGTCCGGAAGAATTATTAACATTTCTTCAGTGGTCGGGGCGCTTGGCAACGCCGGCCAGGCTAATTATGCAGCCAGTAAAGCCGGTGTTATAGGGCTGACCAAATCTCTGGCCCGCGAATTGGCGAACCGCAATATTCTCGTTAATGCTGTATCACCGGGTTTCATTTCTACAGAAATGACAGATGAGCTGCCGGATGAATCAAAAGAGGCTCTTTACAGCCAGATTCCTCTCGGGAAACTTGGACAGCCGGAGGACGTAGCGCGAATTGTTCGTTTTCTTGCCTCCTCTGACAGCGAGTATATGACAGGGCAGACACTTCATGTTGATGGAGGAATGTACATGCCATAAAAGTGTCTGGCATTTCGCCGGGCTTTATCCTATAATGGCGTAAGGAGGTGAAAGACATGGCAACGAATCAGGAACGTATATCCAAAATTGTATCCGAGCGCCTCGGAGTTGACGAATCAGAAGTAAAGCGCGAAGCTACTTTTAAAGATGACCTGGGTGCTGACTCTCTTGACGTAGTAGAGCTTGTTATGGAGCTGGAAGACGAGTTTGATCTGGAAATCTCTGATGAAGACGCAGAGAAGATCGCTACAGTCGGTGATGTCATTGACTACATAGAGAATCATAAGTAAAAACTGCAGGGTGATCCCGGCATCCGCCGGATCACCCTGATTGATTCTCTCGTACTGCCGGCTTAATCGAAAAAAGACACTGGTGGGGGTTTACATGCAGCAATCAAGAAAAATATACAGGCGGGGTATGAAACGTCAAGGAAAAAAACTTCAGATGACTCAGGCACAAAAAGCTAAATACAGGCAGTTTCTGGAGTCTATTGAAGTAACTTTTGAAAAAGAAGATCTGTTTATTCAGGCTTTTACACATTCTTCCTACGTAAATGAACATCGCATCCGTCCACACGATGATAATGAAAGGCTCGAATTTTTAGGCGATGCAGTTTTGGAATTGGCCATCTCACAGTATTTATTTAAACTGTTTGAGCATATGAGTGAGGGAGAGATGACCAAACTCAGAGCTGCGATCGTATGTGAGCCTTCTCTTGCTAAAAATGCAGAAGATCTGCATTTCGGTGACTACGTGCTGCTCGGTAAAGGAGAAGAAATGACAGGTGGCAGAGAGCGTCCTGCACTTCTTGCGGATGTGTTTGAAGCGTTCATAGGCGCATTGTACCTGGATTCAGGAATGGATGCTGTCTACGGTTTTCTGGAGAAGTACGTCTACCCGAAAATTCATGACGGTGAATTTTCTCACATGATGGATTTTAAGAGCCAGCTTCAGGAACTGATTCAGCGGGAAACACAGGGACAGGTGCAGTATCATATTGTGCAGGAAAAAGGCCCTGCCCATTCCCGGGAGTTTGTATCCGAAGTACTGCTGGATGAAGAGCCTCTTGGCACGGGAACCGGCAAGTCCAAAAAAGAAGCGGAGCAGATGGCTGCCCAGAAAGCGCTCGAAAAACTGAATAATGAGGAGTAAATAAAAAAGCGTGATCTATGAGCACCTGCACAGTGCTGATAGATCACGCTTTTACTTTTAAACAGCCCAAAAGCATTCATAACTGCTAAAGAAGGAGTTCTCCGGTTATTATTGCGGAGCTTCTTAGTTAACAAATGCCGGGTAGTTCTTAAAAGCCCGCTCCGACCAGAAAACGTTAATTAAACACGGTACTCTTCCCTGACCCGCTGAAGTGCATTGTAGCAGGCTTCTGAAAAATCGGAATCGGTACTGCGGAGTTCTGTTTCGTAAGCATCGGCGGCTTCCCGGAGAGATGCCTCATAGGCCGGAAGCTCTTCTTCGAAAGGTTTTAAATGAGTTAATGGAATGTTAGCTTTCTCCGTATAACTCAGCGCTTTTCTTTCATGAAATAGAGGAACATCCACCTGGTTCGGATTATGAAGATCACCTTGACGCGGGTGCTTCGTTACTGCCAGAATTTTAATGACCGCAGTTTTTGAACCGGGAGTCTGACTGATAATTTCTCCAATATAGCCGCCTGTTTTATAAGTGCAGCGGACTAAATCTCCATTTTCCATAAAAAACCTACTTTCTGATCATTTACTGATTACGCATATTTCCAAGTTCAGAGACGATGGCATCCATTTCATTTACGCTGAAGCTCGGTTTGGACATAACCATGCCATGGATTTCTTTTATTTCCTCGTATTTCTCCGCACCATAAAATTCTGCTTTCATCGCACCACCATTAACGATCTGCAGCTTTTCTTTTATATCTTCTATCATTTGAGCCATTTCTTCCTTTTTTTCTTCTGTCTCTTTCAAATTTTTCACCCTTTCTTTTAATTCTGATTTAATTATAAGCTGGAGCTGTTTTAAACATCTATCAAAATGCTCTCTGCCAAGGTGGAACAGCATATTAAATCGTAAGCAGCTGCATCCCTGCTATTATTTTAACATGAGAAAGAGAAGCATAACAGCCATTTCACTATCAGGATATAAAAGCTAGTTAAACTGCCCTGAAATGTATGATAAAATAGCTTGGTTAGCACTATATAAGTCATGATAGAAGGTAGAGGTGAGTGGCATGTTCCTTAAAAGGCTTGAACTCGCAGGATTTAAATCTTTTGCAGATCTGGTACACGTTGAGTTTGAAGAAGGAGTAACAGCAGTTGTCGGTCCGAACGGCAGCGGCAAAAGCAATATATCAGATGCCGTCCGCTGGGTACTCGGTGAACAGTCTGCACGCAACCTGCGGGGATCAAAAATGGAAGATGTCATTTTTTCAGGCAGTGAAACAAGACCGGCGCTGAATATGGCCGAAATTTCACTGATATTGAATAATGAACAGCAGAAGCTGGCGGTGGACTACACAGAGGTAGCCGTCACAAGAAGAGTATTCCGGACAGGAGACAGCGAATATTTAATAAACGGCCAATCCTGCCGCTTAAAAGATATAATAGATTTGTTTATGGATTCAGGCATCGGCCGCGAGTCCTTTTCGATCATCGGTCAGGGACGGGTGGAAGAAATATTAAGCAGTAAAGCAGAGGACAGACGTGCCATTTTTGAAGAAGCAGCCGGCGTCAGAAAATACAAGCAGCGGAAACAGCAGGCCGAAAAAAAGCTGATGGATACTGAAGAGAACCTTAAACGGGTCAGGGATATACTTCACGAGCTGGAAGCTCAAGTCCAGCCGCTGGAGGAACAGGCCTCTGCAGCAAGAGAATATTTAGCTCAGAAGGAAGAGCTGAAACAAATAGAAGCAGCTGTTCTTGTTTACGAAGTTAAAGAAAAGCATGAGGAATGGACAGCAGAAAAAGAGAGACTGGAAGAAATTGAAAGTAGAAAAGCTCGCCTTGTGTCAAAGGTTTCAAAAATAGAAGAAAAGCAGATGTCCGGCAGAAAATTATTGAAGACTCTCGATAAAAAAGTGGAGCAAAATCAGCAGGATCTGCTCGATATAAGTCAAGAGGTTGAAAAACAGGAAGGTCTTAAGGAACTGTGGAAAGAGCGTAAAAAGCATTACTCCCAAAACCGGCTGCAGTACCGCAGAGAAATAGAAGTGCTCCAGGAGAAAAGAAACGCGCTTGATGAATCGTTAAAACAGGAAGAAAGGGTGCTGAAGGAAACAGTTTCAGTACTCGAAAATACGAAAACAGAATTAAGGGATGTCCAGGAAAAACTCAGCGTACTGGGAGAAAGCAAGGAACAACAGCTTGAAGAGCTTAAATCGCAGTACATTGACCTTCTCAATGAAAAAACCTCACTCGATAATGAACGGCGCTACACAGAAGAGCAGATGATAAAAGCTGAAGAATACCTGAACCGAAGAGAAAGAGAGAACGCCGATGTTCTGAAGCAGCGGCAGGCCTTTGAGCAGAAAATGCACGATAAAGAAAACAAATATAAAGCTGCTAAAGAAAAAGTAGAAAATATTACTAATCGATGGTATGAGAAAAAGAATGCATTTGAACGTTTGCTCCGTCAAAATGAAGACAAAGAAAGCCTTTATTATGAAGGGCTCCGCCACCTGCAGCAAATGGAAGCAAAGCGTGATACGCTGGAAAGCATGCAGCAGGAATACACAGGTTTTTTTACAGGCGTGAAACACATCCTTAAAGAAAGAGACCGGGACTTCTCCGGTGTCCGCGGCGCGGTTGCTGAACTTATTTCTGTTCCGGAAAAGCTTGGAACAGCATTGGAAACAGCACTGGGGGCAAGCCAGCAGCATGTAGTGGTGGAAAATGAAGCTGCTGGAAGAAAGGCAATACAATACTTGAAAAGCAAAAACCTCGGACGGGCGACTTTCCTGCCGTTGGACACAGTAAAATCAAGGTTTATTTCCGAAACAGATCTGGACAAGGTACGTACATTCGATGCTTTTACCGGGGTGGCCAGTGAACTTGTGGAAACAGAGGATAAGTATCGTCATGTCATGCGTCACCTGCTTGGTAATGTACTGATTGCCTCCAATTTACAATCGGCTGAAAGCCTGGCGAAGGCCGTATATTACCGTTACCGTATCGTAACGCTGGAAGGTGATATTTTAAATCCGGGAGGGTCCATGACCGGAGGAAGCCTTCATAAAAAGCAGACGCAGCTTCTGGGACGTCAAAAAGAACTGGAATCATTGAAGGTGAAAATCAGTTCTATGACCGAAAAAACAACCGAATTGGAAGCCGGTGTCCGTGCTTGGAAATCAAAGAGAAAAGAACTGGAAAATGAACTGCAGGAAATTAAACAAAGCGGGGAAGAAAACCGTGAAAAAGAACTAAGGATGAAAACAGCTCTGGAAGAATTCAGAGTAACTGGTTCTTCCCTGCATGAAAAGCTGCGACTTTACGACATGGAAACGAAAGAAACACTGGAGGAACAGCATAACAGAAAGCACAAGCTCCAGAAGCTTACGAAAGAAGTGGATGATCTGAACAGAAAGCTGGAATCGATGGACGAAAAAATTCATAAGCTGTCAGAGAACCGCGAGAAAGAAGAAACAGACAAAGCTCATCTTGTTCAAAGAAGTACTTCTCTGCAGATAGCGTATGCCAAAGAAGAAGAACAGGCCGCAAATCAGCGGGAAAACCTTCAGCGAATCCGACGTGACCTGAAAGAACTTTCGGAAGAAATAGCAGAAAAAGATGAAGCAAACAGTCTTTTGGAAGCAGAATTAAACGAGAAGTCATCCGATGCTTCCTCGGTTGAAGATATTCTTGCGGAGAAAAAAGCTGAGAGAAGCGAGCTCAACTCCAAGTTGAAAAGCCTGCGTGAAAAGCGTACAGAGCAGGAAAAACGACTTCAGGAAGTAGAAGGTGAATTAAAAGAAAGCTCCAATCAGAATACGTATCTTCAGGAGCAGCTGCATAATAGACAGCTCGAGGTAAATCGTCTTGATATGGAGCTTGACCAGCGATTGAATCATCTTCAAGAGGAATACGAGCTTTCATTTCAGGCGGCGGAGCAGCAATACTACCTTTCTATTTCGCTCGAAGAGGCGCAGTCCAAAGTACGGCTCCTTAAAATGGGTCTCAGCGAGCTTGGCGAAGTAAATACTGGAGCAATTGATGAATTTGCACGGGTGAAAGAAAGATTTGATTTCCTGCATGGTCAAAAAGAAGATCTTGAAGAAGCTAAAGCTACCTTGACCGATATTATCGGAGAGATGGACAGTGAAATGGTCGGCCGCTTTGAATATACGTTCAACAGCATTCAGCATCATTTTCACTCTGTATTCAGGGAACTGTTCGGAGGTGGGAACGCTGCTCTTGAGCTGTCAAACCCGGAGGATCTGCTTCATACAGGAGTGGACATTTCGGCCCAGCCCCCCGGAAAAAAACTGCAGAACCTGGCTCTCCTCTCAGGTGGGGAGCGTGCGCTGACGGCTATAGCGCTTCTGTTTTCCATACTAAAAGCACGGCCGGTTCCTTTCTGCGTGCTGGATGAAGTAGAAGCAGCCCTTGATGAAGCAAATGTGAGCCGGTTTGCCGAGTTTTTGAAGGAATTCAGCTGTGATACCCAGTTTGTTGTCGTCACCCACCGCAAAGGTACTATGGAAAAAGCTGATGCCCTTTATGGAGTGACGATGCAGGAGTCCGGAATTTCCAACCTCGTATCTGTAAAACTGGAAGAATCAAAAGAACTGGTAGGAACCGGTTCTTCTAAGGAGGAATAGAAATGAGCTTTTTTAAAAATATTAAAGATAAACTGTCCACACAGACAGATTCGGTAACAGAAAAATTTAAGGATGGGCTGTCAAAAACAAGAGACTCCTTTGTAGGTGCCATGAATGAACTGATGATGGATTACAGGACAGTGGATGAAGAATTTTTCGAAGAGCTGGAAGAAGTATTAATTACAGCTGACGTAGGTGTCAGTACGGCAATGGAACTCGTGGATGAGCTGAGAGACGAAGCTCTGCGTAGAAACATCAAAAATACACAGGATCTGCAGCCGCTTATAACTGAAAAGCTTTCTGCACTGCTTGTTAAATCCGAAGAAGAAACGGAACTGAACATACAGACGGACTCTCTCACGGTAATTCTTGTAGTGGGGGTCAACGGGGTTGGAAAAACAACAACTATCGGCAAACTTGCCCATAAATTTAAGCAGGAAAATAAAAAGGTAGTTCTGGCCGCCGGGGATACTTTCCGGGCCGGTGCCATTGAGCAGCTGGAAGTGTGGGGCAGCAGGGCCGGAGTGGAAGTTGTTAAACAGCAGGCCGGATCAGATCCTGCAGCTGTAATGTATGATGCTGTGAGGTCTGCAAAATCCCGAGGTGCGGATGTTTTAATATGTGATACAGCCGGACGGCTCCAGAATAAAGTTAATTTAATGAAAGAACTTGAAAAAGTAAAAAGAGTACTTACAAGGGAGATACCAGAAGCTCCACATGAAGTGCTTTTAGTACTGGATGCAACCACCGGCCAGAACGCGATGACACAGGCCAAAATTTTCGGAGAAGCTACAGATGTAAGCGGTATTGTGCTGACGAAGCTCGATGGTACGGCTAAAGGGGGCATCGTCATGGCTATTAGAAATGAACTTAACATACCTGTGAAGTTTGTCGGTCTTGGAGAAGGTCTGGATGATCTGCAGAAATTTGTGCCGGAACAGTACGTGAACGGCCTTTTTTCTGAATTAATCGAAGAAAGAAAGGATGAGGAAGAAACCTCGTAGTTGACAGGGATTCTCTGCATCCTGTAGCATTAATTTGTAAAGGAAAACACCTTAACAAGGCGGTGGCGCTTTGATCGATAAAACTATTCGTATGAACTATTTATATGATTTCTATTACGCGTTACTAACGGAGAAACAAAATCAGTATATGTCGATGTATTATCTGGATGACTGGTCGCTCGGCGAGATTGCTGAATATTTCCATATCAGCCGCCAGGCAGTATACGATAATATCCGGCGGACAGAAGCCCTGCTGGAAGAATACGAAGACAAACTGCAGCTTCTTAAAAAATATGAAGGACGAAAGACAGAGATTGAAAAATTGAAAAAACTGCTTCAGCAAGGAGAGCATCCGTATTTGGACGAGGTTGTTCGCGCCTTGGAAAATTTAGAATAGGAGGCGTATGCATGGCATTTGAAGGATTAGCTGAACGTCTGCAGGGAACGATGAAAAAGATTAAGGGTAAGGGGAAAGTTTCCGAACAGGACGTTAAGGATATGATGCGTGAAGTGCGTCTGGCACTCCTGGAAGCCGACGTAAACTTTAAAGTAGTAAAACAATTCATTAAAGATGTAAAAGAACGGGCGGTCGGGCAGGAAGTAATGGACAGTCTGACACCGGGACAGCAGGTAGTTAAAGTAGTTAATGAAGAATTAACACAGCTTATGGGCGGAGAACAGAGTAAAATAGCTGTTGCTCAAAAAGCGCCTACTGTAGTAATGATGGTCGGTCTGCAGGGGGCAGGGAAAACAACAACTACCGGCAAACTGGCCCTTCATCTCCGCAAAAAGCACAATCGGAAGCCGCTTATGGCAGCAGCGGACGTTTACCGGCCGGCTGCAGTGCAGCAGCTGGAAACACTCGGTAAGCAGCTCGATATGCCGGTATTTTCCATGGGTGACCAGGTAAGTCCTGTGGAAATTGCGGAAAAAGCTGTTGAACGGGCAAAAGAGGATCATAATGACTATGTCCTGATTGATACAGCCGGGCGTCTGCATATTGACGAAAACCTTATGGATGAACTGGAAAATATAAAATCTGCTGTAAAGCCGGATGAAGTATTACTTGTCGTCGATGCCATGACCGGCCAGGATGCAGTGAATGTTGCAGAAAGCTTCCATGAGCGGCTTGGTATTACCGGAGTAGTAATGACGAAGCTTGACGGTGATACGCGCGGCGGGGCTGCCATTTCTGTTAAATCCGTTACCGGCCAGCCTATTAAATTTGCCGGAACAGGCGAAAAAACCGACGCTCTCGAACCTTTCCACCCTGAAAGGATGGCTTCAAGAATTCTTGGGATGGGTGATGTCCTGAGTCTGATTGAAAAAGCGCAGACGAATGTGGATGAAGACAAGGCTAAAGAGCTGGAACGAAAAATGCGTTCGAACGATCTGACTTTTGATGATTTTCTTGACCAGCTCTCACAAGTGAAGGACATGGGACCAATCGATGAACTTCTGCAGATGATGCCGGGGGCGAACAAAATGAAAGGCCTGAAGAATATGCAGGTCGATGATAAACAGATTGCCCATATTGAAGCTATTGTCCGTTCAATGACAAAAGCAGAAAGGGATGATCCTTCCCTGTTAAATGCAAGCAGAAAAAGACGTATCGCAAAAGGCAGCGGGAGGAATATTCAGGAAGTAAATCGTCTGATCAAGCAATTTGATGAAATGAAAAAAATGATGAAACAGATGGCGGGTATGCAGAAAGGGAAGAAAAAAGGCGGATTCAAAATGCCTTTCATGTAAAAAAACACATGATGACTTAAAAAAATCAGGTGTGTAAAGATTTTTTCCTTTACTAGGGTTGTAGAATCCGGAGTGGTATGCTAATATAATTAATCGTGTGAGACAATTTTGGAGGTGAAACACATGGCAGTTAAAATTCGTCTAAAGCGAATGGGAGCAAAAAAATCTCCGTTCTACCGTGTGGTCGTAGCGGATTCCCGCGCGCCGCGTGATGGACGTTCTATTGAAGAACTAGGAACTTATAATCCACTTAAAGATCCAGTTGAATTCAATATCGATGAAGAGAAAGCTGTAAAGTGGATGCTGGATGGTGCAAAACCGTCTGATACAGTTCGTAATCTTTTCTCCCGTAAAGGTCTTATGGAGCAGCTTCATAACGCCAAAAACGGCAAGTAATTAAAGCTGGAGGTGGATGACTGTGAAAGAACTCGTGGAGTCTATAGCCAAAGCACTTGTTGACTTTCCGGAAGAAGTTCATGTTACAGAAGAAGAAAATGGTCATTCACTGCTCCTGCGTCTGGAAGTTCATCCGGACGACATGGGAAAAGTTATCGGGCGGAATGGGAAAATTGCCAAAGCAATACGGTCGGTTGTTTACGCAGCCGGCACGAACCGTCAGAAACGGATTCAGCTTGATATAGGCAGACAACCGCAGTAAGCCCGTAACAATTCAGTCAGAAAGATCTGTCAGTACACTCTGACAGATCTTTTATGTTTTTTAGGAGAAACTTCCGCTGTGTATTGAATCAGTCTGTATTCCGGTTACGTGAAAAGCGCGGAAGCTGATGGGCTGCGAAGTTTCAGCCCGGTCTTCCGTCTGCAACTCCACTCTTTTTTTCCCTCCCTAAACAAGGTATACTGGGATAGCAACGTATAAATCAGGAGGTGCTCCCCATGGAGATCATCAAAAAAGTCGTAGTAAAGCAAATTTTAACCGAAGATAGTAAAACTAAACTTCAGGAACAGTTTTTATCCCGTCAGTATAAATTAAACAATGAACTAAAGCAGCTGGAGTTCGTTTTACATAAGAAACTTAAAGAAAATTCCGACCCTAACTATCAGAAGTCCTTAAAGGAAAGCTTTAACAAAGAAGTGGCAAAACGTAAAGAACGTCTTCGTCAGATCGAGCTGAAGCAGGGACAGCTGGAAGAGCTGGATTTTGGAGCAGAGATCCGTGAAGGAACTATTCAAATGATTGAGCAGGTTGAAGAAGGCGACAACTGGGACGAAGTAATGAAAGGCACGGAAATTGTTATTAAAGACGGAATTGTCCATGAACTACGGCATGGAGGCATGGAAGATGAGTGATTGGTTCAACGTCGGGGAAATCGTGAACACCCACGGAATCCGCGGCGAAGTACGGGTTATTTCCCGTACTGACTTTCCGGAACGCCGCTATCGGAAAGGCATGGAGCTTACAGTATTTTCAGCAGGGCAGCCTCCGAAGCCGGTGACTGTCACCGGCTGGAGAAAACATAAACAATTTGACCTGCTGACTTTTGAAGGCTTGAATAATGTTAATGACGCAGAACCGCTGAAAGGCGGTATGCTGAAGGTTCACTCTTCGAAGCTGGAAGAGGATGAACTTTTGGAAGGCGAGTTTTATTATCACGAAATTATCGGGCTTGAAGTTTATACAGAAGATGAGCAGAAACTGGGGACTGTAAAAGAAATTTTAACTCCGGGGGCAAATGATGTGTGGGTAGTTAAGCCCGACGCAGGTGGAAAAGACATATTGATCCCTTATATTGATGAAGTAGTAAAATCAATAGATATTGAACAGGGACGAATCGTAATCACACCAATGGAAGGTCTGCTCGATTTATGAAAATATCGATTCTTACTTTGTTTCCGCAGATGTTTGAAGGGCTGTTCTCCCATTCCATCCTTCATCAGGCCCAAAAGAAAGGGATAGTGGAATATAACGTAATGGATTTCAGGAATTACAGTGCCGATAAACACGGCCGGGTGGATGATTATCCATACGGGGGCGGCGGGGGCATGGTTCTTACACCGCAGCCTCTGTTCGATGCTGTGGAGCATGAGAAAAAAGAAAATAACTCTGATCCAAGAGTAATTTTACTCTGTCCCCAGGGCGAACGGTACACCCAAAAAAAAGCAGAAGAACTTGCCCGGGAGGAAAATTTAATTCTTTTGTGCGGCCATTATGAAGGGTACGATGAACGTATAAGGGAGCATCTTGTTACAGATGAAATTTCTATTGGGGATTACGTGCTGACAGGCGGGGAAATAGGTGCCATGGTGATAACAGACAGTGTGACAAGGCTGCTGCCGGGGGCACTGGGCAACGAAAACTCTGCTGTTACAGATTCATTCAGCACCGGTCTCCTTGAATATCCCCACTATACGAGGCCTGCGGACTTCCGGGGGTACAAAGTGCCTGAAATTCTTTTATCCGGACATCACGCCAATATAGATGCATGGCGAAGAGAACAGGCGATCCGACGTACATGGGAAAGAAGGCCGGATCTGCTGGAGTACGTTCCGCTATCCGATAAGGAAAAAAAGATGGTTGAAAAATGGGATGAAGAATAATTTTTTGTTGCTGAAGCCGGCTTGCTGTGTTATTATTTTCTTTGTGGCTTTGGCCAGATCAAGACGTTCCGCTGATGAAACTATTAAGAATGTCTGTAGGGAAGGAGGCGAACAAAATGGAACAACTTATTCGTGATATTACTAAAGAGCAACTGAAGTCTGACATTCCTGAGTTCCGTGCAGGTGATACTGTACGTGTCCATGCAAAGGTTGTCGAGGGTTCACGTGAGCGTATCCAGGTATTCGAAGGTGTCGTAATCAAGCGCCGTGGATCCGGTATCAGCTCTACATTTACTGTTCGTAAAGTATCTTACAACGTTGGCGTTGAGCGTACGTTCCCAGTACACTCACCTCGTATCGACAAGATTGAGGTTAAGCGTCGCGGTAAGGTCCGTCAGGCGAAGCTTTACTATCTGCGTTCTCTACGTGGAAAAGCTGCGCGAATTAAAGAGCGATAGTAAGAAAAAGAGACTGTCCTTTGCCGGACAGTCTCTTTTTTTATAGCTGTGATAGAGTTCTTTGCTGATTACAGGATGAAACTTCGCTGCGCCAGGCCTGACGTGGAGGAGATATTCAGCCGGCACTGTGCCTGAAGCAACTTCCGGCCTCTTTTTCTACGGACCGGTTTCCTTTTCTCCAGTAATTTTTATCCCCCATAATGTAGTTGTTTATGGATGTTTCTGCTGGAGCACTGTTTTTCCGCGCAGTGCCCTTAGCTGTAATTGAACTGATTTAAAAACCTGATTCAGGTAAATCTCGCCCGGTTGAAAACCTTATGATAAAATATTAAAAAGTGCGGGGGTGGAGAGATGGTCGAATCAGGGGTCGGAGAATGGGTGAAAACAGTGATGCTGGCAGTGATTTTCGCGCTGGCAGCACGATATTTCCTCTTCGCACCAATACTGGTGGACGGCCAGTCGATGCTTCCTGCTCTCAATCATGAGGATCGGATGCTCGTAAATAAGATAGGATATTTTATCTCAGAACCGGACCGCTTCGATATTATTGTTTTTGAAGCAGAAAAAGATATCAATTATATTAAGCGGGTGATTGGACTTCCGGGAGATGAGATAGCGTACAGAAATAATGTGCTTTATATTAATAATGAAGCTGTGGAGGAAGATTTTTTAACAGGATACCAAGAAAATCTCCCCGTGGTGCCATTCACTGCTGATTTTGAACTAAAGGATCTCACCTCCTATAAAAAAGTACCTGAAGACCATCTGTTTGTTCTTGGGGACAACCGGCAGTTCAGCAGAGACAGCAGACATATAGGAGTGATTCCATATGACAAAGTTCTCGGCGAAGCAGAATTTATTATATGGCCGATTAATAACGCAAAGATTGTAGATTAAGGTGGTGCAGGTTATGGTAATTCAATGGTATCCCGGACACATGGCAAAAGCCAGAAGACAGGTCCAGGAAAAACTCAGCCAGATAGATGTCGTAATAGAAATTGTGGACGCAAGAACTCCTCTGTCTTCCCGTAATCCTATGATTGAGGAGCTCGTGGAACAGAAACCGCGGCTCGTCCTTTTAAATAAGGCTGACCTGGCCGATCCGGAAATGACCAAGCGCTGGCTCAAATACTTTGAAACAGAATTTTCGAAGAGTCTCGTGATCGATGCACAAAGAGGAAAAGGAATGAATAAAATTCCGGAAGCGGTAAGAAGTCTTGCTGCGCCGCTGCTTGAAAAATGGCAGCGTAAAGGCATTAACCCGCGTGCACTACGGACGTTGATACTGGGAATACCCAATGTAGGGAAATCCACCGTCATTAACAAGCTCGCGGGAAAAAAGATTGCCAATATAGGTGACAAGCCCGGAGTTACGAAAAAGCAGCAATGGATAAAAGTCGGTGGAGAGATGGAGCTGTTGGATACGCCCGGGATACTCTGGCCGAAATTTGAAGATGAGGAAGTAGGTTACCGGCTGGCTTTAACCGGGGCCATAAAAGAAGAGATTTTTGATTTTCAGGATACAGTCGTATTTTTTCTGAAATTCATGAAGGAGCATTACCCACAGCTGCTGAAGCAGAGGTATGACCTGGAGGAACTGCCGGAGGACGTAGTAGACCTTTTTGATGCTGTCGGAAAAAGGCGGGGGTGCCTTGTAGCCGGTGGTCTGATTGATTACGACCGGGTCGCGGAGATTATTTTCCGGGATTTCAGACATGGCAAGTTTGGACCTGTGACGCTGGAAACCCCATAAACAAAGCTGAACAGCTTTCATGCTGCCCGTGAACTGATTCGGTTATTTACCAGATTGGCAGTTCCGGGCAGTTTTTTTGTTGATAAAATTAATGAATATGCTGATTTCATTTTTAGGAAGCGGGACTATTTACAGACTTTTTAATCAGCAGAAACGAGATCAGGGTGCATCAAGAATTATTGTTAATTGCAGCTGAAATTATGAATAACATTAAGCCGGAGGTTTTTCCATGAAAGAAAGCATTAATCAAATTAAAAAAGAACTTCAGTTTATTACTGCTGAAGACCGACGGATTCAGGAGTGGCGGAAGGATGAAAGAAAAGGAGTCAGAGTACTCCTGGAAAAATGGGATAGAAAGCAGGAAATAAAGGAAAAACTAATGAAAGAGCGGGAAGAGATGCTTCACTATGAAAAAAAAGAAAAGGACGCAGGTTTTATAAGAACTGCAGGTATAGATGAAGTCGGCCGCGGACCGCTCGCAGGACCGGTTATTGCAGCAGCAGTTATTCTCCACACGACTGAACCTCCGCTTGGCATGACAGATTCTAAAAAACTGTCAGAAAAAAAGCGGACCGAATTCAATGAATGGATCTGTACAAACGCTTCTGTCGGCATAGGCAGAGCAGAAGCGTGGGAAATCGATACATACAATATTTATCAGGCTTCCAGACTGGCTATGAAGCGTGCGGCTGCTGATCTGCCTCAGCTGCCGGATTCCCTGCTGATTGATGCTATGGAAATAGAAAGCGATGTGCGTCAGACTTCTTTAGTTAAAGGAGATACCCGCTCTGTCTCCATTGCTGCAGCTTCCATAGTCGCAAAAGTTAAACGGGATGAATGGATGAAGCAGCTCGCAGAGAAGCACCCGGGCTATGGGTTTGAAAATCACGCAGGGTACGGGACGAAAGAGCATTTACAGGCAATAACAGACCTGGGACTGATTGATGAGCACCGCAGAAGTTTT